>NZ_JBVIEE010000026.1:0-146036 GCF_055572015.1 Streptomyces sp. NPDC030840
TCGGTCCTCGCCGACCAGCTGGAGGCCGTCGAGCACGCCTCCCGCAACCGTGGCCAGGACACCCCCGACCTGGCCCTGCTGACCGACGGTCTGCGGGCCGAGCGCGAGCAGGGCATCACGATCGACGTGGCGTACCGCTACTTCGCCACACCCAGGCGCCGGTTCATCCTCGCCGACACACCCGGCCACGTGCAGTACACCCGCAACATGGTGACGGGTGCCTCCACCGCCGAGCTGACGGTGATCCTCGTGGACGCCCGCAACGGTGTCGTCGAGCAGACCCGCCGCCACGCCGCGATCGCCGCGCTGCTGCGCGTCCCGCACGTGGTCCTGGCCGTGAACAAGATGGACCTCGTCGCGTACGAGGAGCAGGTGTTCGCGCACATCGCCGAGGAGTTCACGGCGTACGCGACCGAGCTGGGCGTGCCCGAGGTCACCGCCATCCCGATCTCGGCGCTGGCCGGTGACAACGTGGTGGAGCCGTCGGCGAACATGGACTGGTACGGCGGCCCGACAGTGCTGGAGCACCTGGAGACCGTGCCGGTCAGCCACGACCTGGCGCACTGCCACGCCCGGCTGCCCGTGCAGTACGTGATCCGCCCGCAGACCGCCGAGCTCCCGGACTACCGGGGGTACGCGGGGCAGATCGCGGCCGGCTCCTTCCGGGTGGGCGACCCGGTGACGGTGCTGCCCTCCGGCCGTACGACCAAGGTCGCGGGCATCGACCTGCTGGGCAAGCCGGTCGACGAGGCGTGGACGCCGCAGTCGGTGACCCTCCTGCTGGAGGACGACATCGACATCTCGCGCGGCGACCTGATCGTGCCGAGCAAGGACGCGCCCGCGACCACGCAGGACATCGAGGCGACCGTCTGTCACGTCGCCGACGCCGCGCTGACGGTGGGCCACCGCGTCCTGCTCAAGCACGGCACCCGCACGGTCAAGGCGATCGTCAAGGACATCCCGTCCCGACTCACGCTCGACGACCTGTCCCTGCACCCGCACCCGGGACAGCTCGTCGCGAACGACATCGGCCGGGTGAAGATCCGCACCGCGGAGCCGCTGCCCGTCGACTCGTACGCCGACTCCCGGCGCACCGGCTCGTTCATCCTGATCGACCCGAACGACGGCACCACGCTCACCGCGGGCATGGTCGGCGAGTCGTTCGCGTCCCCGGAGCCCGTCAAGGACGAGGCCGAGGACGACGGGTGGGACTTCTGACATGAAGTCCACCGACGCCTACTCGACGTTCGCGAAGGAGGGCGGCCGTGTCGGTAGCGGCGCCCTCGGGGCCGGGCAGGGCGGAGTACCGCGATGTGTGCGCTGACGGACGGACGCCGCTCGCGCGCCCTCACCCCCCGCCGCCGTAGACGAAAACCCGCCGACGTCCCGGCCACGGCCTGAGAGACCGTGACCACCGGGCCCCCGAGAGGAAACCCTCCCGTGCCAGCCAGAACCGCCGTCCGCCGCGCACTCGCGGTCAGCGCCGCTCTCCCGCTCCTCGCTCTCGCCGCCTGCGGCTACGGCTCCCAGGCGAAGAAGGACGACACCGCGAAGGTCGCCGCCGGCGCCGAGAAGATCGACGGTCTCGACGCCGTGAGGATCGGCTACTTCGGCAACCTGACCCACGCGACTGCGCTGGTGGGCAGCCAGAAGGGCTTCTTCCAGAAGGAGCTCGGTGCCACCGAGGCCAAGTACGCCGTCTTCAACGCCGGTCCGTCCGAGATCGAGGCCCTCAACTCGGGTTCCATCGACATCGGCTGGATCGGCCCCTCCCCGGCGATCAACGGCTACGTCAAGTCGGACGGCAGGAACCTGAAGATCATCGGTGGTTCGGCGTCGGGTGGTGTGAAGCTGGTCGTCAACCCGGAGAAGATCAAGTCCCTCAAGGACGTCAGGGGCAAGAAGATCGCCACGCCCCAGCTGGGCAACACGCAGGACGTGGCGTTCCTCAACTGGGCCGCCGACCAGGGCTGGAAGGTCGACGCGGAGAGCGGCAAGGGCGACGTCACGGTCGTCCGTACGGACAACAAGATCACCCCGGACGCCTACAAGTCCGGTTCCGTCGACGGCGCGTGGGTGCCGGAGCCGACCGCGTCCAAGCTGGTCGCCGAGGGCGGCAAGGTGCTGCTCGACGAGGCGTCGCTGTGGCCGGACGAGAAGTTCGTGATCACGAACATCATCGTGCGGCAGAGCTTCCTCAAGGAGCACCCGAAGGCCGTCGAGGCGGTCCTGAAGGCGTCGGTCGAGACCAACAAGTGGATCAACGCCAACCCGGACGCGGCGAAGGCCTCGGCCAACAAGCAACTGGAGACGGACTCCGGCAAGGCGCTGCCCCCCGACGTCCTGGACCCGGCCTGGAAGTCGATCACGTTCCTCGACGACCCGCTGGCCTCCACCCTCAGCACCGAGGCGGAGCACGCGGTCAAAGCCGGTCTGCTGCAGAAGCCCGACCTGAAGGGCATCTACGACCTCACGCTCCTCAACAAGGTCCTCAGGGCCGAGGGCGAGAGCACGGTCGACGCCGCCGGTCTCGGCACCAGCTGACGCAAAGCCCACGAGTTCCCAGGAGGTGACGACCATGGCCACGACCACCGCTCCCGCCAAGGCCGCCGAGTCGGTCGAGCACGCGGCACGCCTTGAGCATGTCTCGAAGTCCTTCGCGACACCCGGCGGGCAGCAGCTCGTCCTGGACGACATCAGCATCGATGTCGCTCCGGGCGAGTTCGTCACCCTCCTGGGGGCCTCGGGCTGCGGCAAGTCCACGCTGCTGAACCTGGTGGCGGGGCTGGACCAGCCCACCACGGGCTCCATCACGACGGACGGGCGCCCCGCCCTGATGTTCCAGGAGCACGCCCTGTTCCCGTGGCTGACCGCGGGCAAGAACATCGAACTCGCCCTGAAGCTCAGGGGTGTGCCCAAGCCCGAGCGGCGCGCCAGGGCCGAGGAGCTGCTCGAACTGGTCCGGCTGAAGGGCGCGCACGGCAAGCGCGTCCACGAGCTGTCGGGCGGCATGCGGCAGCGGGTGGCACTGGCCCGCGCGCTGGCGCAGGAGAGCAACCTGCTGCTGATGGACGAGCCGTTCGCGGCGCTGGACGCCATCACGCGGGACGTGCTGCACGACGAGCTGACCCGTATCTGGGCGGAGACGGGTGTGTCCGTCCTGTTCGTGACGCACAACGTGCGCGAGGCGGTGCGGCTCGCCCAGCGGGTCATCCTGCTGTCGTCCCGGCCTGGCCGGATCGCACGCCAGTGGGAGGTCGGCATCCCGCAGCCGCGCCGCATCGAGGACGCGCCCGTGGCCGAACTGTCCCTTGAGATCACCGATGTACTGCGTGGGGAGATCCGCCGTCATGGCCAGCACTGAGTCGAAGCCGGCCCAGGACGCCGGGAGCATCGAGGCGGGCCTCGACGCGCTGGAGACCACGGCCACCGGCCGTCCCCCGCTCCGGCAGACCCTCGTCAACAAGGTCCTTCCGCCGGTCATCGCGATCGCGGTGGTCCTCGTGGCCTGGTCCCTGCTCTACCCGGTCGTGGACGACCCGACCAAGCTGCCCTCGCCGGGCGCCGTGGGGAGCGCGTTCAAGGAGGCCTGGCTGCAGGGCGAGCTGCTCGGCTACATCTGGACGAGTGTCTCGCGCGGTCTGCTGGGCTTCTTCTTCGCGCTGCTGATCGGCACCCCGCTGGGTCTGCTGGTGGCGCGGGTGAGGTTCGTGCGCGCGGCCATCGGCCCGATCCTGTCCGGTCTGCAGTCGCTGCCGTCGGTGGCGTGGGTGCCGCCGGCGGTGATCTGGCTGGGCCTGAACAACTCGATGATGTACGCGGTGATCCTGCTCGGCGCGGTTCCGTCCATCGCCAACGGCCTGGTGTCCGGTGTCGACCAGGTGCCGCCGCTGTTCCTGCGGGCGGGCCGCACGATGGGCGCGACGGGCGTCAAGGGCGTCTGGCACATCACGCTGCCGGCCGCGCTGCCCGGCTATGTGGCGGGCCTCAAGCAGGGCTGGGCCTTCTCGTGGCGCTCGCTGATGGCCGCGGAGATCATCGCCCAGTTCCCCGACCTGGGCGTGGGCCTCGGCCAGCTCCTGGAGAACGGCCGCACGGCCAGCGACATGGCCATGGTGTTCGAGGCCATCCTGCTCATCCTGTTCGTCGGCATCGCCATCGACCTGCTGATCTTCAGCCCGCTGGAGCGGTGGGTCCTGCGCAGCCGCGGCCTCCTCGTGAAGAGCTGAACTCCCATGCCTCGTCCGGTACTTCTCGTCGTCGCCCACGGCAGCCGCGACCCGCGGCACGCCGCGACCGTGCACGCCCTGGTCCGGCGCGTGCGCGCGCTGCGTCCCGGGCTGCGCGTGGAGACCGGCTTCCTGGACTTCAACATCCCGTCGGTGCAGGGGGTCCTGGAGTCCCTTGCGGCGGAGGGCGTCCGTGACGTGGTCGCCCTGCCGTTGCTGCTGACGCGCGCGTTCCACGCGAAGGCGGACATCCCCGCCGTACTGCGGGAGGCGCCGGCGCGGCTGCGCATCCGCCAGGCGGCGGTGCTCGGCCCGTCGCCGCTGCTCTTGGCTGCGCTGGAACGGCGGCTGTACGAGGCGGGGCTGACCCCCGCCGACAAGTCCTCGACCGGGGTCGTGCTGGCCTCGGCGGGGTCCACCGACCCGGAGGCGATCGCAGTGATCGCAGAAATCGCGCGGGAGTGGCGGCACACCGGTTGGTGCGCCGTGCGGCCTGCGTTCGCCTCCGCATCCCTTCCCCGCACTCAGGACGCGGTCCGTGAACTGCGTGCTCTCGGCTGCGGCCGGGTCGCTGTCGCCCCGTACGTCCTGGCCCCCGGCTTCCTGCCGGACCGCATCGCGCGGGGCGCGGGTGAGGCGGACGTGCTGGCGGAGGTGCTGGGGGCGGCGCCGGAGGTGGCGCGGGTGGTACTGGAACGGTACGAGGCGGCCCGCCGGCCGGCGCTGGCAGCCGTGGGAGCCTGAGCCCCATGAGCCGGCGCCCGGTGACCCTGAGCAGGATCGTTTCGGAGGACTGGCCGGCCGTTCACTCATGGGCGTGCCTCCCGGAGGCGTGTCGCCATCAGCCGTGGGGGCCGAACACGGAGGACGAGACAAGGCACTTCGTGGAAGGGGCGGTCAGCGCGTGGTCGGACACCCCTCAGCGCCGGTTTCCCTTCGCCGCCCGCCTTGGACAGGATGTCGTGGGCATGGGTGAACTGCATGTCCGCAGTGAGGTTCAGCGTCAGGGCGAGATCGCCTACATCGTGCACCCGCGGCTGTGGGGACAAGGCGTGGCGACAGAGATCGGACGACGGCTTCTCGCGTACGGTTTCGACGAGCTGGGGCTCCACCGTATCCACGCCACCTGCGACCCGCGGAACACCGGCTCCGCCCGGGTGCTGGCGAAGCTCGGCATGACGCACGAGGGACACCTCCGCCACACCCGGTTGATCCGCGACGGCTGGCGGGACTCCCTGCTCTTCAGCATCCTCGAAGAGGAGTGGCGGAGCACCGCCTAGGACGGCGTGACGGCTGTCTGTCGCGGGTCCCGGCCGCTCAGTGCCAGGGCCCGTTCGAAGACCGGGGCGTCGTCCGGGACGGGGACGGGGTCGGCGAAGCCGTCGTACTGGCGGTACAGCTCGGCGTGGGTCTCGACCACCTCCAGGATCAGCCGGGCCGCGCCCTCGGAGAGGTGGATGTCCTGGCCGGTGGCGGTGGCGACGTCCCAGCCGTGGACCGCCATCTCCTTCACCACCATCTGGGCGATGTCGGCGGCGGGCACGATGGCCATCCCGAGGTCGACCTCGCCCTCCCACACGGCCGGGTCGTCCCAGGCGGCGACGGCACGGTCCAGCTGGTCGGCGTACGCCCGGGCCCAGTCGGCCTCGGCGGTGAAGTCGCGCGAGGTCAGCTCCTCGGGGAGCGGCTTGCGCAGGGCGCGGTGCTCCAGGCCGTGCGAGGTGTAGAGGACCCAGTGGTTGACCAGGGCGCGGACGTCCCAGTCGGGGCAGTGGGTGGGCGCCGACAGGTGCGCCGCCGTGACGCCCCGGGCGACACGGGCGGCCTCAGCGGCGCATTCGACCATGTACGGGTAGACGTTCTTGTACGGGTTGTTCCCCTGCGCATCACTCATGCGCCCCACGCTAGGGAACCCCGCCGTCAGTCCTCTTGAACAAACGCGACAGCCTCGTCGGCGAGACGCACGAGCTCCGCGACCGGTAGCGACCCCGCCTCCCGGCGCTCGCGCGCGAACGTGTTCGCCAGGCGCTGCAACAGGTCGTTCAGCGGTGTCGGTACGCCGTGCAGACGCCCCAGCAGCGCGATCTCGCCGTTGAGGTAGTCGGCCTCGATGGTGCCGGTGCCGCGCGTCAGCGACTGCCAGGAGGAGCCGCCGCCGCGCGGGGAGCCGTCGAGCGGCACCAGAGTGATCTTGTCGCCGCGGACCTCCCGCTGCTCCGCCGCTCCCGTGTACGCGATCCCGGCCGCGTCGAGCACGGCCACGCCCTCGGCCCGTACGCGCTCCAGCAACGCCACGGCCTCCTCGCCGTGGACGGGTCCGACGACGGCCTCCAGCGCGTTGTTGAGGTTGCCCAGCAGCTTGGCGTACTGCCAGCGCGCCACGTCGGGCACGACCGGTGCCTCGAAGTGCGACTTCTCCAGGTCCGCGGCGATCAGCCGGGCGGTCTCGTCGGTGCCGTGCGGAAAGCGGCCGAGGTGCAGGACGCCGGTGAGCGGGGTGCCGGCGGCGGAGACGAGCCCGGGTTCGACGTGGGTCGCCGGCAGCCAGACGCACATCCCGTACACCCGCCGGAAGCGGCGCAGGGCCATGCGCTGGCTCTCCACGCCGTTCTGCGCGCAGACCAGCGGCAGCCGCTGGGCGGCCGTGCCTCCGCCCGCCACCGGCGCGGGGCCCCACGCCTCCAGCGCGGCCTCGCTGTCCTGGGTCTTCACGGCGAGCACGAGGACGTCGTCCGCCCTCAGTTCGCCGAGCGTGTCCGGTCCGTCGACGGTGGGCAGGCGATGGGTGTACTCGCCGTCCGGCACCCTGAGCCGCAGGCCGCCGTCCCGCAGCGCCGCGTGGTGCGAGCCCCTCGCCACCAGGACGACCTCGTGTCCGGAGCCCGCGAGCCGCCCGCCGATCGCGCCGCCGACGGCCCCCGCTCCGATGATGATGTAGCGCATGGGACGAGCCTCGCACAGCGGTTGACCTTGCCCCAGGGGGAAGGCCGAGCGTGCCGGGCATGGACTTCTACCTCAGGCAGACGCCGTTCAGTGACCCCGGGCCTGTCGACGGGCTTCCGGGCGACATCACCGAACTGGCCGTCCTGACCCGGAACCTGATCATCCATCGGGGAGAGGGCGAGCGGTTCGGCTACGCCGTCCCCGAGGACCGAACGCGTCAGGACGCCGAGTCCCGCTACATGACCGAGTTGCTGCGCCTCGTGCGGGAGCGCTCCGACCGGCCCCTCACCGAGCGCCGCGAACCCGGCGAGCGGTTCGTCGGCACCTGCCGGGACTTCGCGCTGCTGCTGTGCTCGCTGCTGCGGGCCACGGGCACCGCCGCCCGCATCCGGTGCGGCTTCGCCACGTACTTCGTCGACGGCTGGCACGACGACCACTGGGTGACCGAGTACCGCCTGCCGGACGGGAGCTGGCGACTGGTCGACCCCCAGCTCATCGACGTCTACGACGTGCCCTTCGACCCACTGGACGTCCCCCGCGACCGCTTCCTGGTCGCCGGGGACGCCTGGCGGATGTGCCGGGAGGGGCGGACCGATCCGCGGACGTTCGGGGTGAGCTCGATCGAGAGCCTCAAGGGACTGTGGTACGTCCGCGGCAATCTGCTGCGGGACCTCGCCGCGCTCAACGGGGTCGAGGTGCTCCCCTGGGACGAGTGGGGCGGGGACACGCTGCCCGAGAGCGACGCCGTGCTCACTGAGGCGGACCTCGCCCTGGCCGACGCCGTCGCCGCCGCCCGCTGCGAGGAGGAGTGGCGGCAGCTGTACGACGACCCGCGGCTCAGGGCTCCGGACGAGGTCCGCTCGTACACTCTCGACGGGGTGCGCACCGTTCAGCTGGCCGGCGGCAGCAGTGTCCCCAGTGGTCCCAGGTCGAGGTTGAGGTCCTCCAGCCGCAGGTCGTAGCGCGCGCAGAGGTCCCGCATGCGGTCGTGGAGGAGCATCAGGGTCAGGCCGACGCGTTCTTCCTGCTCCTCCGTCAGGTCGCCCTTGTCGACGCGGTGGAGTGCCTGGCGTTCCATGAGCTGGCGGAGGAGTTCCACGACGGTCAGGACGAGTTTGACGAGGTCGCGCTCGACGGTGTCGGGGTCGGTCGACAGGCGCTGGGCGGCGTGGGCCCGCGGCGGTGGTGGCGGCGGCATGGGGGGCCTCACAGCAGCCGGGCGGCCACGGGGGCGATGACCGCGCGGAGGTCGATGCGGACGAGGTCGACGTCGGCGATGGACAGGACGAGGTCGCCGGTGATGACGACACCGCCCTGGAGGAGCCGGTCGAGGAGGTCGATGAGGGCGACGGGGCGGTCGGTGTGCGGGGTGACGGTCGTGGTACTCACGCGACGGGCTCCGGGGGAAGGGCGAAGGAGTACGGGGCCCAGGGGCCGGTCACGTCCACCTGGACGCCGGGGAACTCCTCGGCCGCCGCGAGGACACGGGCGCGGAAGTCCTCCACGCGGCCCTCGGCGACGAGGTAGGCGTCGTTGCTGACGTTGGGGCCGGGAGCCGGACCGGCGAGGTCGCCGCTCTGGGGGCGGTGGGCCACGCGGTCGGCGGCCAGGGACCCGGCGGTATCGGAGATGTGGGCGGCGGCCCGGGCGGCCGCCTGCCAGGCGTCCTCGGCGGTGCGCCTGCGCCGACGGCGTCCGGCCAGGTAGGCGCGGCCGATGCCGAGGCGTTTGTCCTGGTCCGACTCCTGCTCGGGTGGTGCGCTGTCGGGGGCGGCGTAGATCTTGACGCCGAGTTCCACGTGGCCCGTGACGCGGTCCAGCAGGGGCAGGAAGTCGTCCCGGCGGGCGTCCAGGGCCTGCCGTACGCGGTCCTCGTCGCGGTAGACGGTGACCAGGCGCAGCGGCAGCACGGCGATGCCGCGCCCGGTGAGCGGGGCGACGACGGCGTGGTGGGCGCGGGCCGTGGTCTCCAGCCAGCTCAGGTCCTCCAGGTTGGCCTTGAGGGGCGCCTCCTCGAAGTCCGCGGCGGGAACGGGCCCCACGGCTGCGGCGAGCCCCGGGGTGCCGTCGGGGGAGCCGTCCGTGATGTCCAGCAGGTGTATCGGCTCGCCCGCGACCCCTCGCAGATCCGCGACCGCACGCGCGGCCTCCGGGGTGCGGCGCAGCACGGCGTAGGCGTAGACGATCTCGGTTCGGGCGGAGGCAGGGGTGTCCGTGCGTGTGTCGGTGTCCGTGCGTGTGTCCGTGTCAGTCATGGGGCAGATCTCCTGTCGCGGCCCGCAGCGCGGCGATCTCGGCGCGCAGGCGTTCGTTCTCCTCGGCGAGGGACTCGTCGGGTTTTTTCGCGAGGGACCGGTCCGGGGCGGTGGCCCGGGACGAGAGGGAGGGGTCGTGTTCCCACCAGTCGATGCCCATCTCCTTCGCCTTGTCGACGGACGCCACCAGCAGCCGCAGCTTGATGGTGAGCAGTTCGATGTCGAGCAGGTTGATGCGGATGTCGCCCGCGATCACCACTCCCTTGTCCAGGACCCGTTCGAGGATGTCGGCGAGGGAGGGCGCCTGACCGCCGGGCGGTTCGTACAGGGAGGGAAGGGGGCGGGATGCTCCGGTGAGTCCGCCTGTTGCCGGGTGCGTCATGGTCGTGGGGCCCGTCTCCGCGCGGTGATCTCGTCGAGCCGGTCGAGCAGTTCGTCCTCCCGGCGGTCGTACTCGTCCTCGTCGATGCGTCCCTCCAGCAGGGCGCGCTCCAGTTCGACCAGCGCCCGTCGGACAGGAGCCGGGTCGTAGTACTGCTCTTCGGCGGCGTACCGCAGCTGCTCGGCGGCCCAGAGGGTGGCGCGCACCGGCGCGAAGGGGAGGGTGAGGATGCCGGTCAGCAGGCCCATGGGTCAGGCCGCGAAGCTGTAGGGGGGCAGGGGGCCGCGCAGCCGGAAGTCGTAGGCCTCGCCGTAGTCGTGGGCCAGCTTCTGTCCTGCCTCGGTGAACTCGTGGGCGCGGGCGCGTTCGACGAGGAAGGAGACGTTGAGGAAGTCGTCCTGTGCCGGGGCGGCCACGACGCTGGCGCGGGCCAGGCCGGACAGCTGCCCGACGACCTGGTCGGCCAGCAGCCGCTGGCGGGCGTCGACCTGACGGGCCACCAGCTCGCCGAGGGCGACACGGTCCTCGTAGGTGCCGTTGCCGTCGCGGGTGAGCTCGTTGAGGCGGCGGGCGTCGTCGGACTCGGTGAGCACCTCGCGCAGCAGGTCGTCCTGGGAGCGTGCGGCCTTGAGGTTGAACTCGGTGGTGCCGTGCAGTTCGGTGAGTCTGCGGGCGTACTCCTCGCCCTGCTGCTCAAGGGCCGTCCTGAGGGCCGTGTCGTCCGGGGCGAGCAGGCCGAACCTCATCGGCAGGACCGCGCCGTCGGCCATCAGCCGTTCCTGCACGGCCTGGTGGGCGGCGAGGTCACGGCGCTTGGGGCGCAGGTCGGGGGGCGCGGGGCTGACGACGGCGGCGAGCCCGGTGTGGGCCAGCGCGGTGGGGGTGCCGCCCGCCTCGCCCACGGCCCGCAGGCCGTCGAGGTTCAGGGGGTGGTCGGAGCCGGTGATGGCGTAGACGTAGAGGGGGGCCGCCGGTTCGGTTCCCGCCGGGGAGCCGGTGGTTTGGGCGCCGCTCACCGCTCGTCGTCCTTGTCGCGGTCGAAGACGTCGCCGATCGCGTCGATGGCGCCGCCGATCACCCCGCTGGTCTTGCCCCGGGCACCGCTCTCGACCATGTCGCCGACGATGTCGGTGAGCCGGGCGGGTGCCTTGCGGCCGGCCTCCAGGTCGAGGCGGTTGCAGGCCTCGGCGAAGCGGAGGTAGGTGTCCACGCTCGCGATGACGATCCGGACGTCGATCTTGAGGATCTCGATGCCGACGAGGGAGACCCGGACGAACACGTCGATGACGAGCCCCCGGTCCAGGATGAGTTCGAGGATGTCGAAGAGGCCGGCGGTCCCCGAACCGCTCGAGGTGACGGCGGGTTGTGCCCCGCCTGCCTGTGTCATCACGGTCACGGTCCGGGTCCTCTCGCTGGGCTCGCTCTCGGACTGGCACCGGACGCCGTTGTTGCCCTGGTGGTGCCGTACGCGGTCGGTACGGCACCGGCGACGGAGGGGCGCCGTGCCACTGTGAGGTACGGGAGCGGCGGCGATCCGTGTCAGCTCGCAGGGCAACATTTCCGTGGAGGAAGTGTGAAGGCCTGGCGGTGTGTGAAGACCTAGCGTCCCCGGTCGAGTTGGCCGCGGGCGTAGCGGCGCACCCTTTCGTAGCCGAGGAGTTGGCCCTGGAGGTCCAGGGTGACGCGGTAGGTCGCCATGACCGTCATGGTGTCGGGGACCCGTTCCAGTTCGACGACCTCCACGTCCGCCGTCCAGCCGTCCTGTGCCGGCCGGAGGGCGGAGACGGAGTCGGGGGTGGTGCCGAGCAGTTCGGCGAGCTGGGCCGCCGCGCCACGCATGGCCTGCGCGGCACTCACACGGCCGGCGGGCGCTGTCGGTTGTCCCGTCGGCTGCCCCGTGGACTGTCCTGCCGAATTGCCCGCCTCGTCAGGGGAGTTGGCGGCTGCCGGGATGCGGGGGTCGGTGCTTGTCATGGTCCTACCGTGTCAAGCCGGCCGCCGCTGTGGGAAGCGAATCGGCCAACGCCCGCGGCGGGAGCCACGGTGACCGTCAGTCGGGCGCGGTCATCTCCACCAGCTTGACGACCGTGTTCCAGTTGCGGCTGGTCGCCGTCAGGCCCTTGAGGAGTCGTGGTTTCGACAGGGCATCGGCCAGCTTGGAACGGCCCAGGCCCTCGGGCGCGTAGAGGTAGAGGGCGCGGTCGCCGAGGCGGAACTCCTCGGGGAGGAAGGCCTGCTGGTCGATGGAGGCGAAGCGGCCGGCGTCGACCGGGGCCGAGAGGTAGGTGACGTGGAGCTGCTTGGGCTGCAGGTCGGCGGCCGGGAAGGGGCACGCGTCCCGTACGGCCTTCAGGTAGGTGTGGTCGCGCACCAGGACGCCGACGGTGAACCCGAAGTGCTTCTCGATGGCCCGCGTGATGGCTTCGGCGAGGGTGTCCTCGTCGCCGGCGTCCGTGGTGAACACCGCGTTGCCGCTCTGCAGGTAGGTGGCCACATCGGTGTGGCCGAGGCCCGTCAGGAGCGTGCGCAGGTCGGCCATCGGGACCTTCTTGCTGCCGCCCACGTTGATGCCGCGCAGCAGCGCCGCGTACGTCGTCATCCGCACACCATACGGCCGCTGGCCCGCCCGGCAGCCGAGCCACGGGCTCCGAGCGGCGGCTTGCGAGCGGCGGCTTGCGAACCGCGGCTTCCGAGCCACTGCTTCCGAGCCACGGCTTGCGAACCGTGGCTTCCGAACCGCGGCTTCCGGATCGCCTGCCCCGAGCCACCACCCTGAGAACACGAAGTACGTGTAAGGGCCCCGGGTCCTCCCGGATGGGGAGGCGGCGGTGTCCGAGGGGATGAGTGGCGCGGTCCGCGGTTCACCGGGCAGCACGAAGAGATGCCCTTATCCGGCCCATACCTTCGAACGAAAGGTGACGGCAGGGGGCCGTCACCGCGAACGAGGGGGCCGGCCCGTCATGGGGAACGGAGAGACAAGGGTGCGGGGAATCGCCGCACGGGCCGGGGGCTGGAGCGCCCGGCACCGTTGGGCGGCCGTGGGTATCTGGGTCCTGTTCGTCGTCCTGGCGATGGGGGCCGGTTCGGCGGCGGGCCGGGTCGACGTCAAGGACAGTGACCAGCTCAAGGGCGAGACGCACACCGCCGCCAGGATCATCGAGGACGCCGGGATCGAGGAGCCCGCGAGCGAGACCGTCCTGCTCCAGTCCAGGGACGAGGGGCTGAAGGCGACGGACGCCGAGTTCCGCCAGGCCGTCGAGGCGGTCATGAAGGCGGTCGAGGGCACCGGCAGGGTCACGGACGTGACGTCGCCGTACGACACGCGGACCATCTCCGAGGACGGGCGCAGCGCGCTGGTGCAGTTCGACATGCGCGGCGACTCCGACACGGCGGGCGAGCGGGTGGAGCCCGTTCTGAAGGCCGTCGAAGGCGTCCAGGAGGACCACGAGGCGCTGCGGATCGAGGAGATCGGCGGCGCCAGCATGATGAAGACGTTCGCCGACGCGTACGGGGACGACTTCCAGAAGGCCGAGTACTCCGCGGTGCCGGTGGCCCTCGGCATTCTGCTCATCGCCTTCGGCGCGCTGGTCGCGGCGGTGCTGCCGGTACTGCTGGCGGTCACCGCGATCATGGCGACGATGGGTCTGATGGGAGTCGTCAGCCACGTCATGCCGATGAGCGACACCGCCAACTCGGTGATGCTGCTGGTCGGTCTGGCCGTCGGCGTCGACTACTGCCTGTTCTACCTGCGCCGCGAGCGCGAGGAGCGTGCCGCCGGCAAGGACGCGCAGACGGCTCTCAGGATCGCCGCCGCGACCAGCGGCCGGGCGATCGTCGTCTCCGGTGTCACGGTGTGCGTGGCGATGGCGGGCATGCTGTTCACCGGGCTGGCCGAGTTCGAGGCGATGGGTCTGGCTTCGCTGATGGTCGTGGCGGTGGCCATGGTCGGTTCCGTGACCGTGCTGCCGGCGCTGCTGTCACTGCTCGGCGAGCGGGTCGAGAAGGGCCGTCTTCCGTTCCTCGGGCGCCGCGGCACCGCGGGCAACAGCGGCAGCCGGTTCTGGTCGGCCGTCCTCAAGGGGGTGCTCGCCAAGCCGGTCGTCTCCGTCGTCGTCGCGACCGGCGCGCTGCTCGCCGTCGCGGCGCCGGCGCTCGGCATGAAGACGCAGCAGCTCACCCTGGACCAGGAGTTCGGCGACTCGCTGCCCATCGTGCAGACGTACAACCGGCTCAACGAGGCCTTCCCGGGCGGCTCGGAACCGGCCGAGGTGGTCGTCAGGGCGAAGGACATCAACGCCCCCGAGGTGAAGTCCGCGCTCGCCGACTTCCGCGAGCGGGCGATCAGTTCGGGCGCCTCGCGCGGGCCGGTCGAGGTCAAGGTGCACGACGCGCGGAACCTGGCGTTCGTGTACGTGCCGCTGGTGGGCGGCTCGGACCTGGACAGGGCCGGTGAGAGCCTGGACAAGCTGCGCGACGAGGTACGGCCCGCCACACTCGGCGCGGTCGACGGCGTCCAGGCCCCGATCACCGGACAGGTCGCCGGGTCGAAGGACTTCAACGACCAGCTGGCCGGGGCCGTCGTGCCGGTCTTCGCCTTCGTGGTGGTCTTCGCCTTCGCACTGATGCTGCTGTCGTTCCGCTCGCTGACGATCGCGGTCACGTCGATCGTGCTGAACCTGCTGTCGGTCGGCGCCGCGTACGGCATCCTCGTCGCCGTCTTCCAGCACGGCTGGGGCGCCTCGCTGGTGGGCGCGGAGGGCGTCGGCGCCATCATCACCTGGCTACCGCTGTTCCTGTTCGTGATCCTGTTCGGCCTGTCGATGGACTACCACGTGTTCGTGGTCTCGCGGATCCGTGAGGCACGGCTGAAGGGCCGTACGACGAAGGACGCGATCCAGCACGGTGTGGTCACCACGGCCGGGGTCGTCACCAGCGCCGCGGTCATCATGGTCGCCGTGTTCGCGATCTTCGGGACGCTGTCCATGCAGTCCATGAAACAGATGGGCGTGGGCCTCGCGGCCGCGGTCCTCATCGACGCGACGATCATCCGCGGTGTGCTGCTCCCGGCGGCGATGGCCCTGCTGGGTGAACGCAACTGGTACCTGCCGAAGTGGCTCCACCGCCTCCCGGACCTCACCCACGACGAGTCCCCCGAGCCCGTGTCCCCGCCTCCGCCGCCGGCCGTGGAGGACCAGAAGGTCGGCGTCTGACCGTCGGTCGCCGACAACCAGGGCACACGTACGTGGCCGGGGCGCGGTGCGCGCCCCGGCCGCTGCCGTATGTCCTGGTACCCCGGCAGGACGTCGCTGTCTCGTGGGGCGGTCACCGCAGGTGCCGAGCAGACCCGGGTGGACGGTCTAGGCCGCCCTGCTCACCTCCTCGCGGTCGAAGGAGTCGATGGTGCGGGTGAAGTCGCGGGTGGAGAGCAACAGCTTGTAGATGATGGCCAGTTCGAAGACCAGCAGCAGGGCACCGGAGGCGATCGTCGCTCCGGCCACCGCATCGAGCAGGGGCCCGACGATGAAGACGCCCATCTGGAACTCGATGCCGCTGATCAGATGGGCGCGGACGCGGTGGCGCAGCAGGAAGGACCGTACGCGCAGATACGTGGGGAAGCGCCGGCGGAACTCCTGCTGCAGATCGATGACCCGCGCCTGCTGGTGCGGGCCGTCCGTCGGCCCGTCCGCACCCGCGCCGACCGCTCCCCGCGGGTCCGGCTCCAGGCCGGCCTCGGGGTTCTTGCGCAACAGGTCTTCCATGAAGGCGAGTTGGCGGTCGTTCTCCGCGTGGCGCGCCTCCCGCAGCCGGGCCTTGATCTGTCTGCGCATCGAGTGGCGGATCTTGAACGTCTCCAGGGAGTTGATGTAGCGCAGCGCGTCCAGGCCGATGACGGCGGCCGCCAGCCAGATGTAGAGGGCGTCGTCGGTGCGCTGGTACTGGCCCGCCATCAGCGCGACGGCGCACACCGCCACCCGGACGCGGTCGAAGACGAAGTCCAGCCAGGCGCCGAACACGGAGCCCTGTCCGGTGAGCCGGGCGACCTTGCCGTCCATGCAGTCGAGGACGAAGCTCAGGTGGTAGACGACGGCCCCGGCGATCAGCCAGCGCCAGTCACCGAGCGCGAAGCAGGCCGCCGAGACCAGGCCGAGCAGGAAGGCGCCCCAGGTCAGCTGGTTGGGCGTGATCCTCGTGTACTTCGCGGTGAGCCGCACCAGCGGTGTGGCGACCGGGTCGACGAGCAACACGGTCCACCACGCGTCGCGCTTCTTCTCGGTGATACGGCGTACCTCGGCGAGGTCGGGTATGTCTCGGCGCATGGGCGACTTCCTGGCGTTCGACGGGAGTGCGTTCGACGGGAGTTCACCCCCAGCTTGGGAAGCGTTCACGCGAGGAACAAGAAGCGGGCCGCGCAACCTTTCACAGGGGGTAACGGTCGAACCCTGCAACCGAGTCCATGGACCCGCCAGGCGGACCTGACGTTACCCGAGCGTTACACAAACAACCTCACACCCCGCGTCACCCTTCCGGCTCACCGCCGCGCGAGTTCCGCTTCGATCAGGTCCGCCGCCCGCCGCGTACCCCCCTCCCCCGCCATCTGCTCCCGGATCGCCTCCAGCCGCCGGGCCACCTCGGGGTCGCCCACGAGGGACAGCACGGCCTCACGCAACGCCTCCGCCGTCGCCTCCTCCATCGGCACATGCCGCGCGACCCCCAGCGACTGGAGCATGTCCGCGTTGCCGAACTGGTCGACGGCCTGCGGTACGGCGACCATCGGCGTCCCTGTGGCGAGCCCCTCCTGGCTGCCGCCGGCGCCCGCGTGCGTGATGAACGCGTCGGCCTGCCGCAGGACCGCCAACTGCGGTACCCAGTCGCGCACTTCGACGTTCTCCGGAACCGGCCCGAGCTCTGCCGGGTCCACGTGCTTGCCGACCTGGAGCACCATGTGCCAGCCGGGCAGGTCGCCGAAGGCCCGCACGCACTCGCGGTAGAAGGCGTGCTGCTTGGTGAAGGCCGAGCCGAGGGAGACGAGCAGGACCTTCTCCGCGCCGGCCGGCCGCCGCCAGTCGCCCTCCGCCGTACGGTCCCCCTGGCAGGCGCCGACGAAGCTGTGCACGGCCTCGTCGACCCGGTCGGCGTTCGGCTGGAGCGCCTTCGGGATCAGGACGATCGAGCGGGCGGGACGGCCGGCGAAACGGTCGGGGTGCTCCGTGATCCCGTTCTCCTCCAGCCATGCCTGGAAGCGGGCGTAGTAGGCCCGGCCGCGCTCGGTCTTCCTCGGTTCGGCCCACATGGACTCGAGGACCTCCTGCTCGTAGCCGTCCCAGGCGACCAGGTTCGGCGAGAGCGAGACCGCCCTGACGCCCCAGCGGTGGGCGAGGACGCGGGCCGGGTAGGACGCGATGTCGTGCAGGACGAGGTCGGGCTCGTCGCCCTCGTACGCCTTGATCAGCTGGGGTAAGGCCTGGATGGCGTCGTCCAGGAAGGGCTCGACGTTGTCCAGGAGCGTGCTGCCCCACGCCGAGGGGTCGTCGTCGGGGGACGGCAGCGTCGAGTGCCACACCTTGGGCTCGGCGCCGGTCTCGGCGACCTTCTCCGCGAACACCGGCGGGATCGCGTACGTCACCCGGTGGCCGCGCGCGACGAGCTCGCGGATCACTTCGAGGCTGGGGTTCACGTGGCCGTGGGCGGCGATGGAGAACATGGCGATGTGTGAGGTCATGACCCTAAGCGAGACGAGACGTCTCGTGCAACTCGGTTACCCGTCGTCGGTGACGGGTTCTCAGCGCTGATAGCGCGCCAGCACCAGGTTGCCGTCCTCGACGAGCCGTTCCCGCAGCTCGTGCAGACCGATCGCGCCGCTGTAGTACTCCTGGAGAGCGGGGGTGGCTACCTTGTCCTTCCACTCCGGGTAGCCGCGCACGGACTGGGCGGGCGCCGAACGGAGGTGGGCGGCGAGGGCCGTACCGGTGGCCCAGTCGTGCTTCCGCGTGCGCAGAGCCGGGTCCTTGAGCGCCTCGGTGCCGGTCGGCAGCATCCAGTCGCCGAGCGCGAGACGGACCATGTTCTCGGGCCGGAGCATGAAGTCGATGAATGCGGCGGCTTCCCGCTTGTGCGGGCTGTCCTCGGCGATCGAGAGCGTCTGCGGGCTGACGCCCTGGGCGAGCCCGTCGGCACCGGCCGGGGCGGGCAGCACCTGCCAGTCGAAGCCCTCGGGCGCCTGCTGCACGATCTGCTGACGGTACGAGAACCCGAGCGGGACCATCGCGTACCGGCCGCCGAAGAAACCGGGCAGGGTGTCGGAGCCCCCCATGCCGAGCGTGCTGCCGGACGCGCTGCGGTCGGTGTTCACCTGGTCGTGCACGGTGCGTGGGACGACCGCGTCGGCGTCGTCGAAGCGGATCTCCACCTTGCCGTCGGCGTCCCGCTGGAACATCCGGCCGCCGGAGGAGAGGGAGAGGTTGAGGGTGGCGGAGACGGGCTCCTTGAGCGGCCAGGCGACGCCGTACCTGCCCTTGCCGCTCAGCTCCTTGGCCACGGCGCGGAACTCGTCCCAGGTCCACGGCTTCTCGGGGGTCGGGACGCGTACGCCCGCTTCCTTCAGCCAGGTGGCGTTGGCGACGAGCACCCGCGGCTCCTGGAGGAACGGCACGCCGTAGACGCCGTCGCCGAACGTCGTCGTCTCCCAGCTCCGCCGCGGGATGCCGGCCTTCAACCGCTCGGGCAGCAGGCCGGTCAGGTCGGCGAGATAGCCGCCGTACGCGAAGTCGGCCAGGTCGTCGGAGGCGTCATGGATGATGTCGGGTGCCTCACCGCCCTCGAAGGAGGTGAGCAGCTGGTCGTGGACGCCGTCCCAGCTGCCCTGGACGTACTCGACCCGGACGTCGGGGTGCGTCGCGTTCCACTCCTTCACCAGTTCCTTGTTGGCCGCCACGGACTCCTGCTGCCAGGCGAGGGACTGGAAGCGCAGCGTGATCCGGCCGTCGTCGCGCCCGCCGCCCGACGAGCAGCCCGCGAGGAGCATGAGGAGAACAGCGGCCAGCACCCGTACCCGCATCAGCTCTTCACCGCCCCGGCCAGCATGCCGCCCGTGATCCGCTTCTGGATGACCGCGAAGAGCAGCAGGGAGGGCAGGGTCGCGAGGACGGCCGCGGCGGCGAGCGGTCCGAGGTCCGCGGCGCCCTCGTCGCCGATGAAGTGGGTGAGGACGACCGGCAGGGTCTGCTTCTCCGGGCTCTTGAGCAGCACGAGCGCGAAGAAGAACTCGTTCCAGGCGGTGATGAAGGCGAACAGGGCCGTCGCCACGATGCCGGGCGCGAGCAGCGGCGCCGTGACCGACACCAGCGTCCGCACCCGTCCCGCGCCGTCCACCGCCGCCGCCTCCTCCAGCTCGGGCGGCACGGCCCGTACGTACCCGACGAGCATCCACAGCGCGAACGGCAGCGCCCACACGACGTACACCATGACCAGTCCCGGGACGGAGTTGATCAGCCGGAGGTTCTTCAGCACCAGGAACAGCGGAATGATCACCAGCACGAACGGGAAGGCCTGGCTGACCACCACCCAGCCGGTGGCCGCCCGCGCGAGCGGGCCGCGGTGCCGGGCCATGACGTACGCCGTCGGCGTCGCGATCAGCACCGCGACGACCGCCGCCCCGACCGCCGCGACCAGGGAGTTCAGCAGGGCGTCCAGCAGCGGCTGCTCGTCGAAGGCCTGCCGGAAGTTGGCGAGCGTGGGGTTCTCCGGAATCCAGGTGGGATGCAGGCTGCCCAGTTCGCGCGGCGGCTTGAAGGCGGTGGAGACCAGCCAGAGGAAGGGAAAGGCGAGGAACACGAGATAGGCGAGCAGGGCGAGGTACTGGCCCGCACGGACGGTCCTCCGGGTCCTCAACGCTCCTCACCTCCCCTCAGCCGGCCGACGAGATGGAGCGCGAGAACCACCGAGATCACCGCCACCATCACGCATCCCATCGCCGCCGCGTACCCGAACTGCCCGTAGCGGAAGGCCTCTTCGTACGCGAACAGCATCGGCAGCCGGGTGCGGCCACCGGGCCCGCCGTTCGTGAGCACGTACACGAGGGCGAAGGAGTTGAAGTTCCAGATGAGGTTCAGCGCCGTGATGGCGAGCGCCACCGGTCTGAGCGCCGGCCAGGTGACCGTGTGGAAGCGGCGCCAGGCTCCGGCGCCGTCCATCGCCGCCGCCTCGTGGAGTTCGCGCGGGGTGTTCTGCAGTCCCGCGAGCAGGGCGACCGTGGTCTGCGGCATGCCCGCCCAGACGCCGACCACGATGACCGCGGGCAGGGCGGTCGCCAGCCCGCTCAGCCAGTCACGGCCGTCGCCGAGCCCGAGGTCGCGGAGGGTCTCGTTGAGGACGCCCGCGTCCGGGTTGTAGACGAGTCGCCACATGACGCCGACGACCACCTCGGGCATCGCCCACGGGACGATCGCGAGGGCACGGGCCAGCCATCGCAGGCGCAGGTCCTGGTTCAGCAGCAGGGCGAGCCCGAGCGCCAGCAGGAACTGCGGCACGGTCACGCCGACCGCCCACAGCAGGCCGATGCGGAACGACTCCCAGAACAGCGTGTCGTGGAGCAGGTCCTGGAAGTTGAGCGTCCCGATCCACTGGGTGGGCTCGGTGCGTCCCGACTGGGCGTCGGTGAAGGCCAGGACGATCCCGTACAGCAGCGGTCCGACGCTCAGGAACAGGATGGGCAGCAGCGCGGGCAGGACGAGGAACCAGGCGCCGTGGTCGAGGGCGCGGCCGTCCCGGCCCGGACGGCGCCCGCGCTTCGGCGGGCGGGGCCGTGGTGGTCGCCTCGGCTCGGTCGCCAATGCCACTGCAATCGGCTCCTCTGGGCGGCTCGTGGGGGTCCGGCCGCCCGGGCGGCCTGGCGTCATGGTGCTGAGGGACAGTCAGGTCGTCAAGGGACCGCGCGGACGGCCCGACCTGTGCGAATGCGACACTGACCGGGGGATGGCGCAAACGCGACGGCCCGCGACGCCGGCGACGGGCGCCGCGCGGGCCGCGCGCGGGCGGCCACGGCCGACACGATCGACATGGCGGAACGACGGAGGCGACGGATGGACGAGGCACGGGCGCGGGCGGTCCTCGCCGAGGCGGGGCTGGGGCGGTCCCCGAAGCTGCTCGCGCTGGGTGAGAACGCGGTGTTCGCCACCGGTGACCTGGTGGTCAAGGTGGGGCGCGGTGCGGAACTCCTCGACCGTGCGCGCCGCGAGCTGGACGTCGCGCTCTGGCTCGCCGAGGCGGGCGTGCCGGCCGTGCGCGCCGCCGAGCCCGAGCCGCTGTCGGTGGAGGGGCATCCGGTGACGCTGTGGCGGCGGCTGCCCGACGCCGTACGCCCCGCCGAGCCCCGCGATCTGGCCGAACTGCTGCGGTGGGTGCACGCGCTGCCCGAGCCGCCCTTCGCTCTTCCCCGCCGCGAACTGCTGGACGGTGTGGAGCGCTGGCTGCGTCTCGCGGGCGACGCGATCGACCCGGCGGACGCCGACTACCTGCGCGAGCGCCGCGACGGCTTCGCCGCGTCCGCCGCCGCGCTCGTCCCCCACCTGCCGTCCGGCCCGATCCACGGCGACGCCCTCCCCCGCAACGTCCACGTCGGCCCCGAGGGTCCCGTCCTGGTCGACC
Source organism: Streptomyces sp. NPDC030840 (assembly GCF_055572015.1). Classification (NCBI taxonomy): domain Bacteria; kingdom Bacillati; phylum Actinomycetota; class Actinomycetes; order Kitasatosporales; family Streptomycetaceae; genus Streptomyces; species Streptomyces sp. NPDC030840. Next base: position 21,453 of record NZ_JBVIEE010000026.1, read on the forward strand.
TGGAGACCTTCTCCGCCGATCTGCGCGAGCACGACCTGGTCGTCATGGCCCTCTCCCGCGACCGCTACGGGCTCGCGGCGGAGGCGTACGACTCGTTCACGGCGGCTTACGGCTGGGACGTACGGGAGTGGGAGGGGTGTGCCGTCCTCCGGGGCGCCCGCGAGACCGCCAGTTGCGCCTGGGTCGCCCAGCACGCCCCGACCAACCCCAAGGCGCTGGCCGAGTTCGAGCGCCGGGTGGCGTCGCTGCGGGCCGGGGACGCGTCGGTGCGGTGGTATCCGTTCTGAGGCGCGCCCGACTTCGAGGTGACCCCCGTCTCCGAGATGGCGCCCGTCACGGCTCCGCGGTGTCCCGCCCGTCCCGCTCGCGGATCGTGGTGGCGGCGCGGCGGAGTTCGGCCAGGACCGTGCGGACGGCCCTGCGGGCGGTGCGTTCGGGGCGGTGGAGCGCGTCGATGTGCCGCCGGGCCTGGACGCCGCTGAGCGGTCTGAGGGTCAGCGCGGGGTGCGGGGGCATGGTCCAGCGCGGCATGAGCGCGAGCCCTCCCCCGGCCGCCACGGCCTCGGCGACCACCGCGAACTCGTTGATGCGGTGGGCGAGGCGGAGCCGCCGACCCGCCGCCGCGGCGATGGCCTCGATGGTCGCGAGCACCGGGAAGCCGTCGTGCACGGTGATCCAGGGCTCGTCGGCCACGTCCTTCGGTGACAGCCGCCGCTTCCCCGCCAACGGGTGGTCGACGGGCATCGCCACGTCGAGCGGTTCGCGCAGCAGCGTCGTCGTGGTCACCGTGCGCGGCCACGGCGGGGTGTGGTCGAGCCGGTGGGCGAGCACGACGTCGTACTCCCGGGTGAGCCGCGGGAACTCGTCCTGGACGACGTCCTCGTCGGCGAGCGCCACACGCGGTGCGCCCGGTCCGCCGAGGCCGCGCAGCAGCAGGGGGAAGAACGCCGTGGCCGCGCTGTGGAAGGCGGCCACCGAGACCTCGCCGTCGGGCACCTGAAGGAACTCGTCCACGGTGTGCCGCGCCCGCGCCAGCGCGCTCTCCACCTCGACGGCCGCGCCCGCCAGCGCCTGCCCCGCCTCGGTGAGCACCAGCCGCCGCCCGTCCCGCTCGGTGAGCGGGACGGGGATCGAGCGCTGCAGCAGGCGCAGTTGCTGGGAGATCGCCGACGGCGTCACGAGCAGCGCCTCGGCGACCGCGGTGACACTGCCGAGTTCGCCCAGCTCGCGCAGGATCCTCAGCTGTCTCTCGTCCATGCCGACAGTGTAGGAAAACTGAATGATCTTTTTAGAAAGTGGCCCTGGGCTACAGGTACGGTCGTGCGGCACCGTGAGGGCGTGTCCGACGCCCGCCGTACCGACGTGGTACTTCTCCTGGTCGCCGTCGTCTGGGGCTCCAGCTATCTGTCCGCCCAGACCGCCACCGCGGCCCTCCCCGTCCTGCTGGTCCTGTTCGCGCGGTACGCGCTGTCCGCGCTCGCCTGTCTCGGTCTCGTCGCGGTCCGCCGCGGCCGGCGGCTCTGGACCCGGCAGGAGGTGCGGGCCGGGCTGCCGCTCGGTGCCACCCAGGCCGCCGTCCTGCTCGTCGAGACCTACGGCGTCGCCCACACGAGCGCCGCCAACGCCGGACTGATCATCAGCCTGACCATCGTCCTCACCCCTCTCCTGGACCGCTCGGGCCACCCCGGCGGTCTGCCTCCCCGCTTCTTCCTGGCCGCCGGGGTCTGCGTGGTGGCCGTCGGGCTCCTCATGTCCGGCAACGGCTTCCACGCGCCCCGCAGCGGCGATCTGCTGATGCTCGGCGCCGCGGTGGTGCGGGCGGCGCACGTGGCGCTCGTCGGGCGGCTCACCGCGGGCCGGGCGGTGCGGCCCCTGCACCTGACGACGGTGCAGACGGTCGTCGGCACGGTCCTGTTCCTGCCGCTTGCCGCCCGCGACCTGCCGACTCTGGCACGCGCCGACTCGGCCACCTGGCTCCAGTTGCTCTACCTCGCCCTGTTCTGCAGCGTGTTCGCCTTCCTCGCGCAGACCTGGGCGGTGCAGCGCACGTCCGCCAGCCGCGCGAGCCTGCTCCTGGGTACCGAACCGATCTGGGCCGCCGCTGTGGGGGTCGCCCTCGGCGGCGAACGCTTCACTCTCCTCACCGGCCTCGGCGCGGCCCTGATGGTCACCGGCACCTACTGGGGCCAGGCCGTCGAACGCCGGGCACGAGCCGCGGCCGATCCCGCCACGGCCCGCCGCGCCTCCGCCCCGCCCCACCTCGGCGAACAGGAACCCGCATACCCGAGTACGACATCCACCAGGGCCTGATCGACCACGCACCCGAAAGGGCCACCGAGTCCGTCGGCGCGCTGCGCGCCCGGGTGGCGAAGCCCCGGGTCCGGCCCATCGCCGGCCGTTCCCCCGAGCCTGGCCGACGGGACTTAGAGCACCGGCTCGTCGGCCGGCTCCCGCAGCGGCCAGGAGCCGTCCACCACCGCGGCCGCGTCGCCCTTGCCGCGCAGGAAGGCCTGGAAGTCGGCCGCCCACGCCGCGTACCACTCGATCTGGCGGCGGTGCAGCTCCGCCGGGCCGAGAGCCGCGATCTTCGGGTGGCGCTCGGCTATGGCGCGGGCGAGCCGGGCCGCGGCGAGGGCGTCGGCCGTGGCGTCGTGGGCGGAGGTGAGCGCGACGCCGTACTCCGCGCAGACCGCTTCGAGGTTCCGCTTGCCGCGGCGGTAGCGGTCCACGGAGCGGTCGATCGTGTACGGGTCGATGACGGGCGCCGGGTCGATGCCGCCGAGGCGCTCGCGCAGCGACGGCAGGCCGTGGCGGCGGAGCTCGGCGGAGAGCAGGGTGAGGTCGAAGGCGGCGTTGTACGCGACGACCGGCACTCCCGTCCTCCAGTACGTGACGAGGACGTCCGCGACCGCGTCGGCGACCTGGTCGGCCGGGCTGCCCTCGGCCGCCGCGCGCTCGTTGCTGATGCCGTGCACCGCGACCGCGTCGGCGGGGATCTCCACGCCCGGGTCGGCGAGCCACTCCCTGCGGCCGAGCGTGTGGTCGTCCCTCAGCTCGACGACCGCCGCCGTGACGATGCGCGCCTCGCGCGGATCCGTCCCGGTCGTCTCCAGGTCGAAGCCGATCAGCAGCTCCCGGTGCCAGCCCATGGTGGCCCCCCTTCTCGGTGGTGCTTTCCCCCAGTGGCCTCCACCCTCCCATGGGCCACTGACAATCCGAGGACCGCGTTCCGCTTGTGGAGGTGCCGACGGGCGCCGCCGCAGGGGCCGGGCCGCGTCACGACACCGGCCGGGAGTCCGCCCAGGCCAGTTCGAACTCCTCGCGGTACGTCTCGAAGAGCCCGCCCTCGCCCGCCTCGTCCGGCTTGAGGAGCCGCCGGCCACCGCGCAGGACGAGCACCGGGGCCTCCATGCCGCGGGTGCGGCGCAGATACGTCTGGACGACCGCTGTGCCGTCCGAGCCGTCGCCGTCCACGAGGTACGCCGTGAAGCGGGGTGTCTCGTCGAAGACCTGGATCTCGAAGGCGCCCGGGTCGCGCAGTCTGGAGCGCACGCGGCGCATGTGCAGGATGTTCATCTCGACCGCGCGGCTCATCTCGCCGCGCTTTATGCCGAGTTCACGCTCGCGCCGCTTCACCGCGCTGGACGCCGGGTTCAGGAACAGCAGCCGTACCCGGCAGCCCGCCTCCGCGAGCCGTACGAGTCTTCGGCCGGAGAAGTTCTGCACCAGCAGGTTGAGCCCTATCCCGATGGCGTCCAGCCGCCGGGCCCCGCCGAACAGGTCCTCCGCCGGGAACTGCCGCAGCAGCCGCACCCGGTCGGGGTGCACACCCACGACGTCCGCGTACCGGTCGCCGACCAGGGACTCCACGGCGTCGACGGGCAGCCGCCGCGCGGACGGCACGTCGCTGCCCGCGCCGAGGATCGCCAGCAGCCGGGCCGAGGCGCGTTCGGCCTGGGCCAGGACCGCCTCGGACAGGGCGCGGTTGCGGGAGACGACGTTCCGGGTGACCTCCAGCTCGTCCAGGGCCAGTTCCACGTCGCGCCGCTCGTCGACGTACGGCTCGAAGCACGGCCAGTGCTGGACCATCAGCTCGCGCAGCTGCGGCAGGGTGAGGAAACTCAGCACGTTGTCGTCGGCGGGGTCCAGCAGGTAGCCCTTGCGGCGGCTGACCTCGCGTACGGCGACCGCGCGCTGCACCCACTCCTGACCGGCGGGGCCCGCGGCGGCGACCACCCAGTCGTCGCCGTGGACGGGTTCGTAGATGGGACGCAGAACAGCGGCCACGACCGCGCGCAGCCGCTGTTCGACGAGGTTCAGCCAGATGTAGGCGCGGCCGGCCCGCTGGGCGCGCGTGCGCACCTCGCTCCAGGCGTCGGCGTTCCAGTCCAGTTCCGGCCCGATGGAACCCATCTCCATCGGCCGTGCCAGGGACACCGCGCCGGGTGGGACATCCGTGGAGCCCCCCTCGTGACCGTCGTCACCAGGAGGCAGCTCCAGCCCTCCCGAGCCCACCCACGCACCGCCTTCCGCTCCCCCGAGCTCCACCCCTACTCAACGATCAAGGAAGGGTACTCCGGGAGCGTCGGGCGGTGCAGCCGGATGGACAGGTCGAATTCCCGACTACGGGTTCCGCGGGATGCCGTTCACGTCCGCGAGGTCGGCCGGAGTGAGCGGGTTCTGGGCCGTGACGTCACGCGGAACGATCGAGAAGCCCTGCCAGTGGACCGGCATGGGCTCCTGGTCCTCGTCCCGGGCGATGTGGTGGAAGCCCACGTTGACCCAGGTGATCGGGTGCTTGAGGGTCTCCCCGTTGACCCACTTGTCGACCGACTTGCCGGCCCCCGCGGCACAGTTGCCGAGGTTGTGGCTGGCGAACTGCTCGCACTTCTTGTAGTCGGTGAAGTAGATGTCGTGCTTGGTGTAGCTGCGGCCCGGGTACTTCTGCGTGGCGCCGGGGACTATCTCGTAGGAGCGGGCGTGACCGTCCTTGTTCTTGCCGGTCGCGCTGACCACGCGCCACCAGCGCATGTTCTTGGCGTCACCGGCGAGTTCCTTGGTGACCTTGGTGCGGGTGGTCTTGTTGGTGGGGCCCTCGTTGGGGCCCGCGGGCGCGCTGACCACGGAGTCGTACTGCTCGATGCGGTTCTTGGAGGAGCCGTCGAGGGCGAAGTTGAGCCGCCAGAAGACGTTGTGGCTGTGGCTGGTGGCCTTCGCGGCGTTGCCGTTGCCGATCGGCCAGCCGCGGCCGTCACCGGCGTCGTAGTCGAGGGGCGCGAGGCTGCCGGTCGCGCCGACGTTCATGTTGATCGTGCCGTCGTCCTGGAAGCGCCACTCGGTCATGTACTCGTACCAGCCGACCTTGTTGACGCCGTAGACGAGCAGGTCCTTGCCCTGTTCCTGGTAGACCTTGTTGTAGTTGGCCTGCAGGCGGTAGGCGTGGCCACGCGAACGGGTCGTGGTGCACAGGCCCTTGACGTTCTCGGACTCCGACCAGAAGGCGCCCGGGACCTTCACGGTCTTGATGGTGCCGCCGGGGCACTCGGACGCCTTCAGGTTCACCTGGCCCTGGCCGAAGTTGAAGCCCGTCAGGTCGTCGTACTCGGCATTGCCGTCGTCGTACGGCACGTGGATCTGGCCGAGCCTGGCGTTGGTGAGGACCTTGATCGGCTTGGTCTCGCCCGGCGGCTGGTACGAGATGTCCTCCAGGATGATCCCGGCGTCGGCGTCGTGACGCCAGCACATCCGCCAGGTGGTGCCGGAGGCGAGCTTCTGCTCGATCCGGTAGGCCTCGCTGCAGTCCCAGGTCACGGCGGGGGCGGCCTTGGGCTGGGCGGTGGCCGGGCCCGCGGCCGTGGTGAGTCCGGCGGCCAGGGCGGTCGCCGTCAGGCCGACCGCCGCACCGGTGCGGGCACGGGTGCTTCTGTTGACGCGCATGAGGAAGTGTTCCCTTTGCGAAGAGCCTGCACAGAGCAGGAAAGTCCGGAAAGTGAGAGGAGTGGAGATACCCGGGTCAGCCGAGCTTGGCGACCTTGCGGGTGCTCAGGTTGATGATCAGCTCGCGGGTGTCGATCCAGGGCCCGTTCTTGACCTTGGTGAACAGCCGCACGCAGCGCTGCTCGCCGCACTTGGCGAGGGTGTCGGGCTTGGTGCCCGCCTCCGCGCGGAAGACCATGCCGGCGACGACCAGCTGGTCGGACGAGGTGAGTTCCTTGCCGGTGGCGTCCTTGTAGTCGGCCTTCAGACCGGCTCCGACCGGGCTGGAGATCAGCAGCTGCGCGGCCTCGGCCGTCTCGCCCGTGCTGAACGGCGGCTGCACTCCGCGCCGGGTGTCCGTCGTCTCGACCTTGCCGGTGTCGAGGTTGACGGTCTTGGTGACGAGCGTGTCGTCCTTGTAGTCGTAGAACCTGACGTCCGCGCGGCGGGGCGCGTTCGGGTCGTCCAGTTCGTCCTCGTTCGGCTCGGCGAGCTCGACGCTGACGCGCTCCGGGCCGCGCTCGCCGTCGGCGTTCTCGCTGCTGTTGAACAGCGTCCGGTTCAGCGCGATCTTCTCGACGCGCTTCATCTCGTCGTCGGTGAGCGGGTCGAGGCCGATGCCCTTGTCGCCCTCGTCGGGAGCCTCCTCCACGACGCCGGGCTGCACAGCCGCCTGGCCCTCTGCCTGGCCCTGTCCCGCCTGCTGGGCGGCCTGGCCGGTGCCGCCGGACTCGTCGGCCGAGACCGACCCCGGCAGTGTGATCCCGACCATCACGGCGGTCCCCGCCACCGCGATACCGGCGCCCGCCACCACCTTGCCCAGATGGCGGCGCACTATCTTCCGCACAATTCCCCCTACTCCCCTTGTCTCACCAGAGGATCTCTGGGTACCGCTTGTTCGGCGCACCCCGTGTGCGCCGGTCGAACAGTAAGAGGGACGTAAGTCATGGGTGGTTCCATCAGTTTGGGGGAGACTCGTCTGGGAGTCGCCCCCCAGGGCGCGGCGTAACTGGAAGAGTCGTATCCATGCAGGTCTGGCCTGGACAGGCGTATCCACTCGGTGCCACGTACGACGGCGCCGGCACCAACTTCGCGGTCTTCTCGGAGGCCGCCGACCGAGTCGAGCTGTGCCTTCTGCACGACGACGGCTCGGAGACGGCGGTCGAGCTGCGGGAGACGGACGCGTTCGTACGGCACGCGTACCTGCCCGGAATCATGCCCGGGCAGCGCTACGGCTTCCGTGTGCACGGGCCGTACGCGCCGGAGCGCGGGCTGCGCTGCAACTCCGCGAAGCTGCTCCTCGACCCGTACGCGCGGGCGATCAGCGGATCCATCACGTGGGGCGAGGAGGTGTACGGCTACCACTTCGACGAGCCCGACCGGCGCAACGACCTCGACTCGGCGCCCCACACGATGGCCTCGGTCGTGGTCAACCCGTACTTCGACTGGGGCGACGACCGGCGGCCGCGCACCGAGTACCACCACACGGTGATCTACGAGGCCCATGTGAAGGGCCTGACCATGCGGCACCCGGGGCTGCCGGAGGAGCTGCGCGGCACGTACGCGGCGCTGGCGCACCCGGCGATCATCGAGCACCTGACCGAGCTGGGCGTCACGGCGCTGGAGCTGATGCCGGTGCACCAGTTCGTGAACGACCACCGCCTGGTGGACATGGGCCTGAACAACTACTGGGGCTACAACACGATCGGCTTCTTCGCCCCGCACAACGCGTACGCGTCCTGGGGCGACCGCGGGCAGCAGGTGCTGGAGTTCAAGTCGGCGGTGCGGGCGCTGCACGAGGCGGGGATCGAGGTCATCCTCGACGTGGTCTACAACCACACCGCCGAGGGCAACCACCTGGGCCCCACGCTCTCCTTCAAGGGCCTGGACAACCCGTCGTACTACCGGCTCACGGACGACCCGCGCTACTACATGGACACCACGGGCACCGGGAACTCCCTGCTCATGCGCTCGCCGCACGTGCTGCAGCTGATCATGGACTCGCTGCGCTACTGGGTGACCGAGATGCACGTGGACGGTTTCCGCTTCGACCTGGCGGCGACTCTGGCGCGGCAGTTCCACGAGGTGGACCGGCTGTCGTCGTTCTTCGACCTCGTGCAGCAGGACCCGGTGGTCTCCCAGGTGAAGCTGATCGCCGAGCCGTGGGACGTCGGCGAGGGCGGCTACCAGGTGGGCAACTTCCCGCCGCTGTGGACGGAGTGGAACGGCAAGTACCGGGACACGGTACGGGACCTGTGGCGGGGCGAGCCGCGCACGCTGGCGGAGTTCGCGGGGCGGCTCACGGGCTCCTCGGACCTGTACCAGGACGACGGCCGCCGCCCGCTGGCCTCGATCAACTTCGTGACCTGCCACGACGGTTTCACCCTGCACGATCTGGTCGCGTACAACGACAAGCACAACCACGCCAACGGCGAGGACAACCGCGACGGGGAGAGCCACAACCGCTCCTGGAACTGCGGCGCGGAGGGCGAGACGGACGACCCGGAGGTGCTGGACCTGCGCGCCCGCCAGATGCGCAACTTCATCGCCACGCTGATGCTGTCGCAGGGCGTTCCGATGCTCAGCCACGGCGACGAGTTCGCGCGCACGCAGAACGGCAACAACAACGCGTACTGCCAGGACAACGAGCTGTCCTGGGTGCCGTGGCCGGACGAGGACGGCGGCGTCTTCGGCGACCTGCTCGCCTTCACGCGCTCCATGGTGTGGCTGCGCAGGGACCACCCGGTGTTCCGGCGCCGCCGCTTCTTCCACGGGCGCCCCGTCGAGGGCACCCACGACGACCTCTCGGACATCGCCTGGTTCACCCCGGCGGGCGAGGAGATGACACAGGCCGACTGGGACTCGGCCCAGGCGTCGGCGCTGACCGTCTTCCTCAACGGCAACGCGATCTCCGAGCCGGACGCCCGCGGCGAGCGCATCACCGACGACTCGTTCCTGCTGATGTTCAACGCCTCCCCCAAGGCGCTGGACTTCGTGGTCCCGGTCAACCATGGCCGCCAGTGGCAGGTCGTCGTCGACACGTCCCGGCCCGACGCCGTCTCACCGGAGACGGGGGCCAAGGTGCAGGCGGGAGACCGTCTGACACTGGTGGACCGGAGCCTGACCGTGCTGCAGCGGCCGGCGTAGGCCCTTGGGGGGAGGGTCGCGGTGGGGGCGCAGGTTCCGGTGCCGAGGGGGTACGTAGGTCTCATGACGTCAGCCAGCGCGCCCCTGTCCACCTACCGCCTCCAGCTGCAGCCGGGGTTCCCCTTCGCGGCGGCGGAGGCGGCCGTGCCGTATCTGGCCTCGCTCGGGGTGTCGCATCTGCATCTGTCGCCGGTGCTGGAGGCCGTGCCCGGCTCGGCGCACGGGTACGACGTGGTGGACCACGCGCGCGTGCGGGGCGAACTCGGGGGCGAGGAGGGGCTCAGGTCGCTGGCGCGCACGGCGCGGGCCCACGGGCTCGGGCTGGTCGTGGACATCGTGCCGAACCACATGGCGATGGCACCCCGGCACAACCGGCCGCTGTGGGAGGTACTCCGGGAGGGCCCCGAGTCGCCGTACGCGCGGTGGTTCGACATCGACTGGGCCGCCCAGGGCGGGCAGGTGCTGCTGCCGGTGCTGGGCGGTCCGCTCGGCCAGGAGATCGACCGGTTCGTCGTCGACGGCAAGGAGCTGCGCTACTACGACCATGTGTTCCCGCTGCGCGAGGGCACTCAGGAGCTGCCCCTGCCGCAGCTCCTGGACGCCCAGTGGTACCGGCCGGTGTGGTGGCGGCTGGCCCGTACCGAGCTCAACTACCGGCGGTTCTTCAGCATTTCGGAGCTGATCGGGGTGCGGGTCGAGGACCCGGAGGTGTTCACCGCGACGCACGCCAAGATCCTTCAGCTGCTCGACGAGGGCGTCGTCGAGGGTCTGCGCGTCGACCATCCCGACGGGCTCGCCGATCCCGACGGGTATCTGCGGCGGCTGCACGAGGCGACGGGCGGGTGCTGGACGGTCGTGGAGAAGATCCTCGCGGAGGGCGAGCCGCTGCCCGCCGCCTGGCCGGTCGCGGGCACCACCGGGTACGACGCGCTCCGGCACGTGGACGGCCTGTTCACGGACCCGGCGGGGGCCGGTGAACTCCTCGGCCAGTACCGGCGGTTCGCCGCCCCGCAGACCGACCGGGGCGGCCACTGGGAGTCGACGGCGCGGCGCGCGGCGTACAAGGTGCTGAACCACGAACTGGCCACGGAGGTCGAGCGGCTCACGCGCGCCGCGCACCGGTTGTGCGACCGTTCGCCCGACCCCACCCTGCGCGACCACGCCCCCTGGGCGCTGCGCACGGCACTCGTCGAGCTGCTGGTGCGCCTGGAGGTGTACCGGCCGTACGCCTCCCAGGACGCCTCCCTGGTCGTCACCGAGGAGGCCGCGGCCGAGGCACGCGCGGTCTTCACGGTGCCGGAGGAGTCGCGGGCCGTCGACACCGTGCGGGACCTGGTGCTGGGGCGGGCCGGTGAGGGGCCCCGGGGTGTGGAGTTCCGGACCCGGTTCGCGCAGACGGCGTCCGCGCTGCGGGCCAAGTCCGTGGAGGACACGGCGTTCTACCGCTACGTGCCGCTGCTGTCGGCGAACGAGGTGGGCGGTGACCCCGGCAGCCCGGCCGTCGCTCCGGAGGTCTTCCACGCCTACTGCGCGCGCGTGCAGCGCGACTGGCCCACCATGGGCACCGTCCTGTCGACGCACGACACCAAGCGCAGCGCCGACGTGCGTGCCGCGATCGCCGTGCTCACCGAGTGCCCGCAGCGGTGGGCCGACACGCTGGCCGAGGTGACCCGGGAGGGGCCCGGCATGCCCGACGCGCAGCTGGCGTGGGCCGCCTGGCAGACGGCGTTCGGGCTGGGCCCCGCGGCCGGGGAGCGCCTCCAGGGGGCACTGCTGAAGCACGTCCGGGAGGCCGGGCTGCACACCTCCTGGACAGAGCAGGACCCCTCCTACGAGCGGGCGGTGGCCGACTTCGTGGCGCGGGGCCCGGGCGAAGGCACCCGCGTGCACGCCCTTAGGAGCGACCTGGAGCCCCCTGTGCGGGCGAACGTCCTGGGCGCCGCCCTGGTCCACCTGACCATGCCGGGCGTGCCGGACGTCTACCAGGGCACGGAGGGCGAGTACCGGGCGCTGGTGGACCCGGACAACCGGGAGCCGTTCGCGCCCCAGGAGCGGCCCTCGGAGAAGTCCGGCGTCACTACGGCGGCCCTGCGGCTGCGCGGGCGGCGGCCGGGTGCCTTCGGTGAGACGGCGACGTACGAGCCGCTGACCGCCGAGGGGCCGGGCGCGGCGCACTGTGTCGCCTTCGCGCGCTCCGCTGAGGTCGTCACGGCCGTCACCCGGCTGTCGCTGCGGCTGGCCGACGCGGGCGGCTGGCGTGACACCCGGCTGGCGCTGCCTCCGGGCCGGTGGGCCGACGTGCTCACCGAGGGGCGCACGTTCACGGGGGACGTGCGGGTGGCGGAACTCTTCGAGCGGCTGCCGGTGGCGCTGCTCGAACGTGTATACGACTAGTGCTGCCGGGGGGGGCGGCCCGGACGGCGCCCCGCGTCGCGGTACTACTGCTCCCCGTGAGCGGCGCGTGCTCCCGAGCGCCCCGTGGAGCCGCCCCTCCGACCTCCTTGACACCGATTCAGGTCCGTGGAGTACTGCGGAATGCGACATCAGGCGGTCGGAACGGGGGGTGAGTCTGCTGCCGGATCTGCGCTACTTGACCGTGGGGGAACTCGAGTCGTCCGCCCGGGCGCTGGCGACCCGCCGTCCCGCTCTGTGCGCCCTGAGACAGGTCGGCCGCTCGCGCGGGGGACGCCCCCTGCACCTGCTGTCCGTGGGCCACGAGCCGCGCGCGGTGCTGGTCGTCGCCGGTGCCCATGCCAACGAGCCGACGGGCGGCCCGACCCTGCTGTCCCTCGCCGAACGGGTGCTGCACGAGCCGGAGTTACGGGCCGACACCTCCTGGCACCTCCTGCTGTGCGCCGACCCGGACGGGGCGAGCCTGCACGTCACCCCGGCGCCGCGCACCCTCTTCGACTACCACCTCGGGTTCTTCCGTCCCGCCGGGCCCGAGCAGCCCGAGTGGTCGCCGTCCCTGCTGCCCCCCGACCGGCTGCCGCCCGAGACCCGCGCGCTCACCGGGCTCATCGACGAACTGCGGCCCTACCTCCAGGTGACCCTGCACGGCACCGATCTCGGCGGCAGCTGGGTGCAGCTCACCAGGGACATCCCCGGGCTCGCCGAGCCGTTCGCCAAGTCCGCGGCAGAGCTGAACATACCGGTGGAGACGAGCGCCTCCGACGCGGCCGGCTGGCCCGCCTCGGGGCCGGGCATCCACGTGATGCCCGAGCCGGGTGCCGACTCGGCGTACCCGAGCCTGCCGGACGACGCCCGGCACAGCACCTGGTACCACGCCCACCGCCACGGCGGACTGACCGCGGTCGTCGAGGTGCCGATGTGGGCGAGCGACCTGGTGGACGACCCCAGCCCGCACCCGGCCCCGGCCGCGGCCCTGCGGGACCTGGCCCGGCGGCTGCTGCGGGACGCGCGTCAGGTGGAGCGGATCCTCACCGAGGCACGCCCCCGGCTTCCCGGCCCGGACGGGCCGCTGCTGCGCGCCGCGAAGTGGGCGCTGGACCTGGTGCCGGGGCTGGCGGCGGACTGGGTGCGGGGGCAGCCGCCGGACACCTCGATGGCGTACGTGGGCAGTGTGGACGCGTTCGGGCGCCGGCTGCCGTTGCGGGCGGCGGCGATGCTGCTGCGGGTCCTGAGCGAGGCCGACGACCGGGCCGCGCCGCGCCTCGAAGAGCTCGTCGCCCAGTGGAGCGATGCCTTCGCGGAGCGCTTCAAGGCCCGTTGGGTGCCCTTGGAGAACCAGGTCGAGCACCAGTCCCGCACGGTGGTGGCGGCTGCCCTGCACGCGCGGGACCGCGGTGAGTGAGGCACCCGCACCGTCGGTACGCGCGCGGGTCAGGTGGCCACACCGTCGTACGCGCGCGGGTGCGGGCGCCCGAGGGCGGGCCGCGCACGCGTGGCGGGCGTCTTCTTCACCGGGCGTGTCCCCTGGGCGGGCTCCGAGAGCGCGAACACCGCGCCCGTGGTCGCCTCCATCACACAGGCGTTGGGGAACGTCTTCGTGTACGCGACCGTCCTGCCGTCCCACTGACCGCGCGCCGACGCGGTGACCGGGGCGTGGATCATCGGGCAGAAGACGTTCCTGGGCGGGATGCGGGCGATGTCGCCGCCGGCCTCTCCGAGCTCCTGGCAGGCGCGGGCGGCGTGCCGGTGGCCCTGGGGCGGGTCGCAGAGCAGCATCGTGTCCCGCATCTCGCCGGACCGGGCGGTCTCGCCCTTGGTGACCGTGACGTAGAGCCAGTTGCCGGGGACGTTCTCCTGTGGTGCGGACCGGGCCGGGGTCGCGCCGAGGGCGAGGACGGCGAGGAGGCCAAGGGCGGCCGGCAGGGCGGTGCGTACCGTGTGCGGGGTGTGGTGCGTCATTCCCTGTGAATCGGCACGGCGGGCTGCGAACCCCAGTCCGGCTCACCCGAATGGGAGTCCGCGTGTGTGTGCCGCCCGGCCAGTTCGAAGGCGGCGACGACCACGCGCGACTGGTACTCCACCTGGCGCGCGACCGGGATCCACCGTGCCCCGTAGCCGTCCCGGTAGTCGGCGCACCACTCGTCGATGAGCCGGTCGAGGTCGGGCAGGGCCCCCGCCGGGTCCTGACCGGCGCGGGTCACGAGCTGGTGCAGCAGTCCCGCGGTGCGCAGGGCCACCCGGCGGGCCGAGATGGCGAGGGCCGTCAGGCGGGCCGTGTCGAGCGGCGGCAGCGGGCGCGGGGCGGCGCCGCAGGTGTCCGGGTCCCAGGAGTCGGCGATGCCGGGGCCGACCAGTACGTAGTCGTCCACGGGCGCGAGGAGGCGGGCGGCGTCGGGGCCGGTGCTCACCGAGGGGCGTACACGCGCGAGGATGCCCTCCAGGAGGGCCGTGTCGCGGCGCAGGGTGCGGCTGATGGCGCGGAGCGCCGCGTCGGCGTCCGCGGGCGGCCGGTCGTCCTCGACCGCCGACACGCCCCACATGGGAGCCTCGACGATCGCGGTGACCGTCCCGTACGGGTGCGGGTGGTACCAGGTGGACTCGACGGCCGCCTCGGTGATGGCGGCGGCCAGGTCGCCCCGGCGCGGCGGTGGGATGCGGTACACGGCGGGGCCGAGCGTCGGCCAGTACAGGGTGTCGTACGGGCCGAGTTCGCGGGGGATGCCGAGGCGTGCAGCGGTCTGCGCGACGCGCCGCGAGAGGCCGGGCAGGTCGCGGGTCAGCTCGACGAAGGCGCCGCCGACGTCCACGCCGTGCAGGGAGCACTGGAAGAAGGGCCGCAGCTCGTCCTGGACGTCGAGCAGGGCGCGGGTCTCCGGCAGGACGGCCCCGTCCGCGCCCTCGGGGAGCCACTCGGGCTGCTCCAGGAAGCCCGGGCGGAAGAACCCGCGGAAGTAGTTCCGCAGTGTGTACGGGCCCGCCAGCCAGCCCTCGTTGCGGCGGGAGCCGTCCGGGTCCAGGCACAGCAGCAGGTTCCAGGTGGTGTCGGCGCCCTCGCACAGGCGGGGGTCGGCGAGGGCCCGTTCCGCCAGGCGCAGGACCGTGCCGCCGCCCACGGGTTCGTTGGCGTGGGGGCCGGCGACGACGAGGGCGTGCCGACTGCCGTGGCCGACGGAGAGCAGCCACAGGGGCGTACCCGCCCGTGAGGTCCCCACGCGGCGCAGTGCGGCGTCCCGGGGGTGCCGGGCCACGAGGGCGGCGGCGCGGGCGGCCAGTTCGTCGACGGTCGGGTAACGGAGCAGTGGCGGCAGGGCACACCTCCACTCCGTGACGCCGTCGGTTCACCTGTTGTGCATGGCGTACGCACAGTCAGTCACGGTTTCCGGAGGTACGTCAACACCGCGGAGGGTAAGGGAATGCCAGTAACTCGCTGAGTAACCCCCAGGCCAGAGCTTTGATCGGGAGTCCGCGACCGGTCCGGCGCGGACCCTGGGGATCAGCCCGAGGCGAGCCGGAACGCCATCTGCCCGAAGCTCACCTCATCGCCGTCGCGGACGACGGCCGCGCCGATGACACGGCGCCCGTTCACCGTCGTGCCGTTCGTCGAACCGAGGTCGCGCAGCACCCACAGCCCGCCCTGACGCCTGAGTTCGGCGTGCACGCGGGAGACGGTCTCATGGCTCAGGCGCAGCCCGTTGGCGGGGTCGCGGCCTATGCGCAGGGGGTGGCCGCCGCCCGGGTGGGGCAGCAGCAGCTTGGGCAGCCGCTCGGCCTGCCAGGCCCGGCGCAACCGCACGGTGAAGCCGGAGACCGCCTCGACGGTGCCGAACACCAGCCGGGACCAGCGGCTTTCGGTGGGCAGGTCGGCGGTGAGCGCGGCGAGTTCGTCGGAGCGGCGGGCGACGAGCGCCAGCTCCATGCGCCGCACGAACGTGTCGTGGGAGAGACGTCCGAGGGCGACGCCGTCACGGAGCACCTTCAGCGCCCGTTCGCGCTCCGCGTCGGAGAGGCGCGCGGGGTACGTGTTGAACTCGAAGGACGACGTCACGCTGGTGATTGTCGGGCAGCAGGGCCGGGGTGTCCAGAAATCGGGGAAACGGCCGCCACCGGCAACGGGGTTGTCCCGCAGGGCGAATGGCCCGATCAGGGAGCGAAATGATCGTCTCTGGAGGACCATGGACGGGCTACCTGACGATCAGCCGCTGAAGGGAAGCCGTCCGTGCAGTTCGAGGTGTGGGCACCGCAGGCCGACCGGGTGACGCTCCATTGCGAGGACTCCACGCGCGCGTTGGAGCGCGATCCGGAGCGCGAGGGATGGTGGTCGGGCGAGGCGGAGGCGGTGGACGGGACACGGTACGGGTTCGCGCTCGACGACGGCCCGGTCCTGCCCGATCCGCGCTCGCGCCGCCAGCCGGACGGCCCGGACGGGAGGAGCGCGGTCGTCGACCACGAGCGGTACGCGTGGCGCGTGCCGTGGGCGGGACGCGCTCTGCCGGGCGCCGTGCTGTACGAGCTGCACGTGGGCACGTACACGCGTGAGGGCACCCTGGACGCGGCGGCCGAGCGGCTCGGGCACCTGGCCGAACTGGGCATCACGCACGTGCAGTTGATGCCGCTGTGCCCGTTTCCCGGGGTGCACGGCTGGGGGTACGAGGGGGTGTCGCTGTGGGCCGTGCACGAGCCGTACGGCGGCCCCGAGGCACTGAAACGCTTCGTGGACCGGGCGCACGAGCTGGGCCTCGGCGTCGTCCTCGACGTCGTGCACAACCACCTGGGCCCCTCCGGCAACTACCTGCCCGTGTTCGGCCCGTACTTCACCGACACGCACCACACGCCCTGGGGCGCCGCCGTGAACCTGGACGCGCCGGGCTCGGACGAGGTGCGGGCGTATCTGCTCGGCAGCGCGCTGGCCTGGCTGCGCGACTACCGCCTCGACGGGCTGCGCCTCGACGCCGTGCACGCGCTGAAGGACACGCGCGCGTGCCACTTCCTGGAGGAGCTCTCGACGGCGGTCGACGAACTCGCCGCCGAGCTGGAGCGGCCGCTGTTCCTGATCGCCGAGTCCGACCTGAACGACCCCCGGGTCATCACCCCCCGCGCCCAGGGCGGCCTCGGGGTGCACGCCCAGTGGAACGACGACTTCCACCACGCGCTCCACACCACCCTCACGGGCGAGGACCAGGGCTACTACGAGGACTTCGCCCGCGCCCCCTTCGCGGCCCTGACGAAGACACTCATGGGCGGCTTCTTCCACGACGGCACGTACTCGACGTTCCGGGGCCGCCGGCACGGCCGTCCGCTGGACCGTGCGCGCGTCGCGGGGCACCGGCTGGTCGGCTACACGCAGACCCACGACCAGGTCGGCAACCGGGCCCAGGGCGACCGCCTTGCGGCCTCCCTCTCCCCCGGGCTGCTGGCCTGCGCCGCCGCTCTGGTCCTCACGGGACCCTTCACGCCGATGCTGTTCATGGGCGAGGAGTGGGCGGCGGGCACGCCCTGGCAGTTCTTCACCGACCACACCGACCCGGAGCTCGCCGAGGCGGTACGGGGCGGCAGGCGCCGTGAGTTCGCGGCGCACGGCTGGGCCGAGGAAGACGTCCCCGACCCGCAGGACCCGGCCACCCGCGACCGTTCCTGTCTCGACTGGTCCGAGCCGGAGCGCGAGCCCCACGCGCGCGTGCTCGCCTGGTACCGGGAACTCATCGCGCTGCGCCACGCCCACCCCGACCTCACGGACCCCGACCTCGCCGACACCAAGGTCGCCTGCGACGAGGACGCCCGCTGGTTCGCGTTCCGCCGTGGTGACGTCCGGGTGGCGGTCAACCTCGGCAAGGAGCCGGCGAAGATCCCGCTCGGCGCGCGCCAGGCACGCGTGCTGGCCGCGTGGGAGCCGGTGCGGGCACCCGGGCCGGACGGGGTGCTGAGCGTGCCCGGTGAGTCGTGCGTGGTGCTGACGCAGGAGTGAGACCCGAGCGGGGAGCGGGGCCCGCTAGAGCGTCTCGTCCACTCCGTCCCGCAGCTCCGTGACCCGCTCCAGCAGGATCGGCTCCCACGCCCTGCGCAGCCGCTCCCGCAGCGGCGGGAGCGGGCCCGCCGCGCGGCCCTGGACACGTTCGGAGAGGCGGATCACCGTGTCGCAGCGGGCCAGCCACAGGCCGCGCAGACAGGGGCGGGCGCCGTACCCGGCGAGCGTGGCGGCGCGCACCGCGGCCGGGGAGCCCACGGCGTGGGCGAGGCCGGCGATGTCCTCGGCGGGGTCGCCGACCACCGCGCCGCTCCAGCCGAGGACGCCGCGCACCCGCCCGTCGGCGGTCACCACGAGGTGATCTCCCCGCAGTCCGTGGTGGACGAGGACGGGCGCGGACGCGGTGAGCTGGGCGGCGGCGGGCGGGGTGAGCTGGGCGAGCCGCGCGGGATCGAACTCGTCGGCCAGGGCGAGGTGCTGGGCGGCGCGTACGGCGGCTCTGCGCAGCGCCTCCAGCGAGCGTGGCGCGGTGCGCGGTACGCCGAGCCCCTCGGCCTGCCGGGCGAGCACCTCGCGCAGCCCGGTGAGGAGCCCGGCCAGGTCGTCCTCACCGACGGCGGAGACGTCGTGGTCCTCGGCGCTGCCGCCCGTCAGCCGTGTGTCGAGCGTGTACGTCAGACCGGCCGCCCACTCGCCCTGGGCGACACTCACCGGGACGGCGACGGAGAGGTGCGGGCGGACCAGGTCGCGCAGCCGCAGCTCGCGCCGCTGACGTACGGCGGAGTCCCGGTCCGGGGCGAGCCGCAGCACATGGCGGCCGCCGACCCACCAGGTGGAGTGCCCGCCGCCCTCGGTGACGGGTCGCACATCGGGTCCGCCGGCGCCCGGCAGCAGGGAACGGGCCAATTGGCGGACGGTGTCCGCGGTGGGGGTCGGTGCCTGGGTCATGGGTCGCGCCGTCGTCATCCGTCGTGGGGTCGGGGGCTCCTGGTTGCTCGGCCGGTACGGCGTGACCGGCGGGCGACCGGGCACACCGTACGCGTCAGTCGACTATCGCCATCTCGCGCGCCGTGGTGTTGAGGCGGCGTCCTCCGTCCTCGGTCACCGTCACGATGTCCTCGATACGCACCCCGAAACGGCCGGGCAGGTAGATCCCGGGCTCCACGGAGAAGCACATGCCGGGCACCAGGGGCTGTTCCTCGCCCTCGACCATGTAGGGCGGCTCGTGCGTGGTGACGCCGATGCCGTGGCCGGTGCGGTGGATGAAGCGGTCGCCGTAGCCGGCCTCGGTGATCACGGCTCGGGCCGCCCGGTCCACGTCCTGGCAGGCGGCGCCCGGCCGGACCGCCCGGAAGCCCTCCTCCTGGGCCGCGCGCACGATGTCGTGCACCCTGCGCTCCTCGGCGTCCGGTTCGCCGACGTGGACGGTGCGGGAGGTGTCGGATCCGTAGCCGTGCTTCAGGCCGCCGAAGTCCAGGACGACCATGTCGCCGCGCTCGATGACGCGGTCGGCCGCCTCGTGGTGGGGGTTGGCGCCGTTGGGCCCCGAGGCGACGATCGTGAAGTCGACCTGGGAGTGCCCGTGCTGCCGCAGCAGGCCGGCGAGATCGGCGGCGACCTCGGTCTCCCGCCGCCCGGCGAAGCGCACCTTCCGGATCTCCTCGTAGGCCGCGTCCGCGGCCGCGCCCGCGGCCGCCAGCCGCTCCAGCTCCGCCGCGTCCTTGACGGCCCGCAGCATCGGCAGGGCCTCGCTGAGGGACACGTAGGCCGTGTCCGGCAGCCGGTGCTGCAGGCCGAGCAGGTGCATGGCCCAGGCGTTGTCGCTGACGCCGAAGCGGCCGGCGCGTCCGGTGCGGTGGAGGAGGCCGGTGGCCGTCTCGTAGGGGTCGCTGCCGTCCGTCCAGTCGCGCAGGGTCAGCATGGGGGCCGCCTTCGCCGCGTCCGGCGCCTCCAGGACCGGGACGACGAGCACGGGGTCCTCGTCGGGCCGGAGCACGAGCAGGGTCAGTCGCTCCGTCTCCGGCGGTCTGTATCCCGTCAGCCACACCAGGTCGGGCCCGGGCGCGATCAGGACGCCGTCCAGGCCGGCCTCACCGGCGGCCCGGGCCGCGCGCCGCATGCGGGCCGTGTAGTCGTCGGCGGTGAAGGGTGCGGGCGTGCCGGTCATCGATTCCTCCGTGCGTCCGGAGTCTCCCCAGGGTCCACGGGCAGCATCCTGCCCCTCCGCCGCAGCGTGCGCGAGCCAATTGCGGCGTGGCGTCGGCACCTCCCGTCAGATCTCCCGTCGGCTCTCCCGTCAGCTCTCCAGGGCCAGCCGGGCGCCGAGGAGCAGCAGGACGCCCCCGGAGACCTGTTCCAGACGCCGGCGCACACCGCTGCGGGACAGCACGGCCCTCATGCGGCCCACGAACCACACGTACGTGCTGTAGTAGCCGGTCTCGTAGACCGCCCAGAGCGCCGCGAGCCCGATCATGGTGGGCAGGTGCGGGGCGCCCTCGGGCACGAACTGCGGCAGGAACGACATCGCGAAGATCGCGGCCTTGGGGTTGGCGAGGTTGAGCAGCAGCCCGCCCCGGTACGAGGCCCAGCCGCTCTGCTCGGAGCCCTCCCACGTGGTCTGCTCGTGTCCCTCGGCGCGGCGCGCCTGGCGCAGCGTCTGGACACCGAAGACGACGAGGACCACCGCGCCCGCGATGCGCATGACGTCGTACGCCAGCTCCGACGCGGCGAGCAGCGCGGTGAGGCCGCACGCGGCGACGACTCCCCAGACGAAGACGCCCGTCTCGTTGCCGAGCACCGTCAGGAATCCGGAGCGCCTGCCGCGCAGCGACTGCTTGATGATCAGTACGGTGCTGGGGCCGGGAGAGGCGGCGATGAGTGTGCAGGCGCCGAGGAAGGCGAGGAGGGTACTCAACATGAGGCTCATCGTGCCGCAGGCCGAGGGCCGTCGACAGGGCGCGGTCCCTCCCGTCGGGGTCAGGTGACGACAGCGGGGACCGTGGTCATCTGCTGTCGGACGCCGTTCGCGTGCCGCACCGTGATTCCGGCCGGTCTGCCGGGGGCCGCGGAGGCGACGGCGCGTGCGAGGTCGGCGGCCCGGGTGACGCGGGTGCCGCCGAAGGCCAGCACCACGTCGCCGCGGACGAGGCCCGCGGTGTAGGCGGGCCCGGGCACGTGGACGCCGACGACGAGCGCGCCGGTGCCTCCGGTGGAGTCGGCGACCTCGACGCCCAGGGTGGGCCGCCCGGGGGTGGGAGCCGAACCGCTCCGTCCCGTGAGGGACTTGGGGGCGCCGGACAAGGGCGTGGAGTGGCCCGGGTGCGGATGAGTGCCCCTCCGCAGGCCGGGCTCACCGGCCGCGCCCCCCGCCCGCTGGTTCGTCTCCGCCCGCTCGCCCATGCCGGTGACGGTGGCGCCGACGGTGCCGAGCCCGACACCCGTCAGGACCAGGACCGTGGCGGCGAGCGCGGCGAGAAGCGGGGTGGTGAGCCGCTTCCCCCGCCGGGGTGCGGCGTGCGGGCGCCGGGCGGGGCCTGACGCGTCGGCCGGGTCGGCCGGGTCGGCGCCGCCGGGCTCCTGGCCGGGCAGGGGCTTGGGTCGCAACACGGTGTGTTCCATCAGTCGATCTCCTCCGGGAGGAGCTCTACCCGGCGCACGACGGCGCGACGATCCACGAAAGAGTGAGACTGACGCTGGACCAACGCGTCCGGTGCGCCCGCCCGGAGGGTTTGAGTCGCGCACGACGCGCGACGGCCCGGGCCGCGCGCCACAGCGCGGCCCGGGCCTACGAACGTGTGCCCCTAGTGGTCGCCGTGGCCCGTGCCGTGGTCGAACCTCAGGGCCTCCCCGGGCAGGACGACGAAGGGCCGCATCATGCCCATGTCCTCGTGCTCGAGCAGGTGACAGTGGTACATGAACCGGCCGTACGCCCCGTCGAAGCGGCCCATCACGCGCAGCATCTGGTTCCCCGGCACCTGGAACACGTCCTTGTGGCCGCGCTCGTTGGGTGCGAGGGGAACGGGCGTGTCCGGCCTGAACCTGATCGGCCTCACCGTGCCGCCGATCGCCGGGTCGAAACCGGAGACGTCGTACGCGTCGCGCCCCAGCAGCTGGAAGTCCGCCAGGTGGATGTGCATGGGGTGCACGACCGGCGGCGGGGCGAGGTTGAGGAAGCTCCACTGCTCGTGGGCGCCCTCGGCGATGGTGAAGCCGAGTGCGTCGTTGAAGGTGCGTGCCGTGCGGCGGTACGTCTTCGTGGCGCCGTCCGGACCGGTGATCTGGATGATGCCGTCCGTGGGGACCTGGATCTCACCGGCGTTCTTGACCTCGGTCATCTCCCAGATCTCCAGGTGACCGCCACCGCCCCTGGTGCCGGGGGCGGTCAGCACGATCATGCGGTGGCCGTGCTCCGTGTCGTGGGTCAGGGAGCGGAAGGAGCCGGAGAGGATCTCCGGGAGTTCGAAGGTGTCCTCCTCGCAGGTGTCGCGGACACGGAACTCCATGACCTCCGGGTACCGCACGTCGTTCACCGGGTCGGGCACGCCGGGTGCCTGCCCTCGGCCCTTGTTGACCAGCCGCAGCCTCCGGCCGGCGAGCGCGCGGAAGTCGACGAGCAGGTCGAACCGCTCGGCCGGGGCTGCGCTCAGCACGGGCAGATCGCCGGTGAAGTCGATCGGCACGGGGCGGGGCAGCAGTCCGCCGTCGCTGCCGATCTGGTGCATCACCCCGGGCACCGGATTGTCGTCCTCGTCGACCAGGACCAGGTTGTAGATGCGCGCGTTCGACGCGTTGACCAGGCGGAAGCGGTACCAGGCGGCGTCCACGTCGGCGTAGGGCCAGATACGGCCGTTGACCGTCGTGTACGGGCCGGTGAAGGGCAGCGAGACCGGCTTGCCCGTCTCCGGGTTCCGCTCCTGGACGCGGACCGTCTTGTGCAGCAGGCGGCCGTTGAGACGGCCGTCCTCGTCCGTGTCCAGGTTCCGGTCGGCGAGCATCAGCGGGATCTCCCGCTCCCCGCAGGGCAGGTGGAGCGCGTCCTCCTCGTCGTCGCGGACGAGATACGTGCCGTACAGGCCCGTGTACACGTTCCACCTGGTGATGTTCATGGCGTGGTCGTGGTACCACCACTGGACCGCCTGGTGGTCGTTCGGGTACTCGGAGAGCTGGGCGTCGCCGAAGCCCACCGCGTTGTCCGCCCAGCCGTCGTTGCCTCCGCCCGTCTGGGCGCCGTGCAGGTGGGTCACCGACCAGGCGGGCAGCGCCGCCACGTTCTTGTCGGGCTCGGCGCCCCCGCGGCCGGGCTCGGTGGTGGCGGGCGGGGTGCCCTGGGCGCGGACGGGCACCTCGACCGCGGTGACCGGGTACTCGCTGCCCTTCGGGATGCGGTTGGTCCAGGCGATGCGGACGCGCTGCCCGCGCCGCACCTCGATGGTCGGGCCCGGCACCTGACCCTCGTACCCCCACATGAGGGTCGGGGGCAGCTGCGGGTGGAGCCGCACCCAGGTGGGGCGCAGCGCGATCTCGGTCTCACGCAGCACGTCGCCGGACTCCGGCCGCAGGACGGGCGGGACGGGCAGCGGTGTCACGTACGGCGCCAGCTCCCCCGCGGCGAGCGCCTCCTCCTCGGTGATGCGGTCGGTGATCCTTTCGATGATGTCGGTCAAGGTTTGAACACCCCCGTGTTCTCGTGTTTGTTCCCCTTGCCTCAGTAGACCCCCGGCACATCATCAAAAGTTCCCTGAATACCCGCTTCCGCATGAGAAGTTGCAAAAGTTCCAAAGGGAACCGGAAAATCCCGTTCCCGGTCCCGGCGTGGGACCGGGAACGGGCCTGGCGGTCAGAGCGCGACGGGCTGCGGCTCCCACGTGAACGGCAGCGCCGGTGCCCGGTCCGGGAGGAAGCCGTGGGCGCGGCGGGCGAGGGAGGCGGCGTCGTAGCGGCGGACGTTGCGGTGCCAGTGCAGGATGCCGGACATCCAGTTCCGCAGCTCCGTCACATATCCCTCCATGGTGGCGCGGGCCTCGGCGGAGAGGTCGAAGTCCTCGTAGACCACGGGGAGTTCGTTCTTCGCCACGTGCTCGAACTGCCGCATGCGCTGGGTCATCAGGTCGTGGACGACACCCAGCGCGGTCGGGTAGTCGCAGCCGAAGAAGGTCTGGACGACGAGGATGCCGTTGTGGACCTCGCCCTCGTACTCGATCTCCTTCTGGTACGAGAAGCAGTCGTTGACGAGGCACGCGTAGTCCATGGCCGCGGTCTCCAGCGAGCGGACCGGGCCGCTGCGGTAGACCTCCGGCGGGACGGCGGGGCCGTGACCCATGCGGCACATGCGGAGGGTGAGGTCGGAGCCGAAGGTGGCGCGGCGCATCTCCAGGTAGTCGACGGGGTCCGGGACGCGGTGGTGGATCTGGTTGGCCAGTTCCCACAGCCAGCTCTCGGTCATGACGTTCACCGCCGCCTTCATGGCCTGGCGATCGGCCTCGGCCATCTGGGCAGTGGTGCGCCGCCAGAGGTCGGTGAGGCCGCGCTCCATGCCGTTCGCGGGGACGAGGGGCGGCTCGCCGCCGAGGGGCATGCAGGCGGACAGCCGCTCGGTGCACAGCTTGGCCGCGGCGAGGTCGCGGCGGGCGCCGAAGACGAGCGGGTAGTAGTCGTCGGCGTACGTCCCCCAGGCCAGCCACCGGGAGCTGAGGTCGAGTGCCTCGGGCGTGCCGTCCGGGTCGAGGCCGGCCGAGCACAGGGGCAGGTCGGCGGCGGCCAGCTTGTCCTCGTCCCAGACGCCCTCGCTCAGCATGCCGGTGCGGTGCATCCAGGGCACGAGGCGCTGCCGGGCGCCGTCCAGGTGGGGGTTGAGGCGGACCTGGAACGGCATGTGGAAGTCGGGCAGCAGGGACGGGCCGGTCTTCTGGAACGGCACGTGGGTGTGGCTCCGCAGCCGCTGCGCCGCGGCCTCGGCGAGGAGCGTGCCCATGTCGCACGCGGAGGTGCCGAACCCCGCCCGGCGGACCGTCGCCGGACCGGACAGCACCGCGCCGCCGAGGTCCAGGGGTCCGCGTGTGACGCTGCCGTTCATGTACCGGCTGGACCGCATGTGCCATTCGTGGCCGCCCGACTGCCAGTCCTGCAGGCCCTTCGTGTACGCGGCGACGGCGGCGGCCTCCACCGGGGTGAGTCCCTTCTCCACGGCCAGGGCGGGGACTTCGGTGAGCGCCGTGTGCTCGAACTGGTGGAGCCGGGAGGTGAGGACGTCGTTGACGGTCTCGGCCGCTTCCTGGGTCGTACAGCCGAAGAAGGTCTCCAGGACGAGGACGCCGTTGCTGAGCTCGCCCTCGTCCTCGACCTCCCGCTGGTAGGAGAACAGGTCGTTGCGCAGGTGGACGGCGTCCGAGAACGTCTCCATCAGCACCCTCAGCGGCCTCGACCCGGCCACGGCCGCCGGGACCTCGGCGGTCGCGTACTCCACGAGCCCCGCCGACCAGGGGGCGCCGCCCACCTTGCGGCGCATCTCGATGTACTCGACGGGGTTGGCGATCCGCCCTTCGTTGATGTTGGACAGCTCCCACAGCGACTCGTTCAGCAGGTGCTCGGTGGCGAGGGCGAAGCGTCCGCGCCAGTCCATGGACATCGACGGCACGGTGCGGGCCCACAGGTCCGCCAGACCCGCCTCGACGGGGTTGTGCGGCTCGGGGACGTCCGCCGTGAGGTCCAGCGGCATGAAGAGAGGGAGGCGGTCGAGGTAGGCCTTGCCGCCGGCGCGGTCCTGGCTGCGCTTGAAGGTCTCCAGGAAGTGGTCGTCGAAGAAGAAGACCCACACGTACCAGTCGGTGATGAGCGAGAGTGCCGGGCCGTCGCAGTCGGGGTGCGTGTACGCGCAGAGCAGCCCGTAGTCGTGCGCGTCCAGGTCGGACTGCTCCCAGATGCCGGAGCCCTCCAGCATGCCCATGTCCCGCGCCCACGCGGTGGAGTGGGCGCGGGCCTCCTCCAGGTGGGGATTCAGCCGCGCGGGGTACGGCAGGTAGAAGTGCGGGAGTTCGAACGGCTGCGTCATGGCCGGGCCCTACCCGTGGCCCTCAACGGGCATCCTCGGGGCGGCACATGATCACACGATCGCGTGAACGGGGGTGCTGGGTGAGTCTTTCCTCGAAGGGCGGGTGTACGGGCGTCCGCACGGCGGAGAGTTCTCGTCACGCCGCCGCCCTCCCCAGGGATATCCCCGAGGTCGCCCCCGAGGCGTCGCCAGGGTCCGCGCCCCTAGTGTCCGGCGCCAGGAGAGCCGAGTGACAGCCGTACTTGGGGGACACGATGGCCGACTCGAGCGTGCAGCAACCCGTCTTCGACTTCATGGTGGTGCGCCCACCCGCCACCCCTCCGCCCGATGTCCTGGTAGGCACTACGTACACGACGAGGTGTGCACCGCGCTGGACAAGAGCACGGTCCGCCGCGTCGAGCGGGACGTGCACACCGCGGCGTCCACCAGCGAGGTCGGCAGGCTCGTGCACCACAACGTGTTCTGCGAACCGGAGACCGACGACGACAACGACGAGACGAGGATCGCCGCGGTGGTCGAGGCCGTCTTCGAACTGCTCCCCGTCTGCGCCGGGCCGTGCGAGCAGGGCGGCATGGGGCCGTACGGGCCGATGCGGGAGCCGTTCCCGCTCGAGCAGCTCCAGCGGTGGACCTGGGTGGAGAGCCCCCAACGGGCCGGTGATCCTGCCCGACCGGCTCGAACGCCTCACCGACGTCCCGCTGATCGCCCACCTGACCGCCGTACTCGCCGAGACCGACGCCGAACTCGCCCGGGACACACCGGGTGTGGCGGATCTGGTGGCCCGCCTGGAGCGGCTGCTCGGCACGAGCCTGTACGAGACCGTCTTCGCCCCGACCGGCACACCATCATCGACGTCACCACGGGCGGCCGCCGCCACGAGACCTGGCTGGACCGGATGGTCGCCCGCTCCCTGGCGGTCAGCGACCGGAAGGCGTTCCGCGCCTGGCTGGACTCATGGGCCGGGGAGGACTTCCACGCCGAGGTCGAGGGCGCCCCGGTACCGGCACTGGCGGTGACGGGAGGTCTCGACCCAGCGCTGCCGGCCGGGCTGATGCGGGAGACCTGGATGCGCTGGTACCCGCGCGGGGAGCTCTTCGAACTTCGGTGTGCAGGGCACTACGCGATGGATGAGGCGCCCCTGGACCTGCTCCGCGTCGTGGAGGACTTCCTGCGCTCCGGTCAGGACCCCTAGGGCCTGTCGTCACCGGTTCCGAGGCCGCGGTGGCTCACGGCCTCACCTGGATCAGCGCGTGCGTCCCGCTCGTTCGCCACCGCCGGCCCTCCGCGGCGTCGAGAGCCGACTCCGTGCGCGCGTCGAGGCCGGTGATCACGTCCGACTTGAGGGTGCGCAGGGCCGCCACCGGGCCGGGGAAGTACGCCGTCGGTGTCGCGAACGGGGTGGTCGGCGGCCACAGGCGGTCGCCCACCAGGCGGCGGTAGTTGAGGTCGCCCTTCATGATCGTGAGGTCCGCTTCCGCGAACTCCTCGCGGAGGTCGCCGGGGATGTCGGCGTACGGCAGCGGGCCGCAGGAGAAGGCGTGGGCGCGGAGCAGGAGGCGGCCGTCGGTCAGGGCGGACCACAGGCGCCGGCCGGCGGGCGCCTCGGCGGCCACCAGGTGGCGTACGGCGTCGACGACGTCGGCGGTCGTGGCGTCGGAGACGTAGTACGGGTACGGCTTGAGGTGCAGGACGGCCCGCCCGATGCGGTCGTGCCGGAGGAGGTGGTCGACGAGCAGCAGGTCGGGGATGAGTTCGCGGCCCGCGTTGTCGGCGACGACGGCCAGGGTGCCTCCGGTCAGCAGGGGCCACAGCGACTCGCTGTCGTCCGCCACGAGTTCGGGGGTCGCGGACTTCTCGTCGCCGGACTGGATGCGGAAGCCGAGGTCGGCCCGGTTGCCCCACAGCGAGCCGTGCAGCAGGGCCCGGCGCTGTTCCTCGACGGGCCGGCCGTCCAGCCGGTCGAGCGCGGCGATCTCCTGTGCCGCCTCCGGTGTGTCGAGCTCGGCGAGCTTGAACGGGCGGAACGGATCGACGCCCTGCCACGGCCCGGACCCGAAGTAGCCGACCGCGAGCAGCAGCCTGCGGTAGAAGTAGCTCTCCGACCAAAGGAACGGCACCTCGAACCAGGACCGGCCCACGTACGCGTCCACGCCCCACGCGTCCCACCAGGCGTCGCCGTCCAGGGGTTCGATCGCGCCCTCGACCGCGCTCCTCAGCAGTGCGTCGAGCGCCCGGTGCTGTGCCGGGCCGTACGGGAAGGCGTCCCGCACCTTGCGGATGAGCGCGGGGTGGCGCTCGGCCAGGACGCTGTGCGGGAAGGACGCCGGATCGGCGCTGTGGATGACGGGGGCGTCAGGCATGGCCGCCGCCTCCCGCCTGGTGTACCGGGATACCGGGAGGCAGGTCCACGTCCTTGACCTTCTGCTCCAGCTGATCGCCGTAACCCGCCTCGGTCCACAGGTACTTCTGGAACTGCTCGGCTGTCAGGGTGCCCTGCCAGGGGGTGCCGCCGGGGTAGAACACCGACCCGCAGGCAGAGCAGTGGCACGCCGAACGCCACAGTTCCCCGGCGCGGTCCTCCCCCGCCGCCACGACACCGCGCACGCGTGCCTCGCTGCGGATCACGACGACGGTGCCGGCGAGCAGCAGCACCGCCAGCAGCGAACCGCCGATCGTGTAGAGCGGCTTGCCGCCCTGCACTCCGCTGTACGCGAGGCCGGCGCCCACGCCGGTCATCAGCGCGCCCTCGACGAAGTGCAGCCAGGAGTCGCCGCGGGACGCCACGCCGGGTTGCCTCGCCAGCCGGTCGGACAGGCCGCTGCGTACGGACTCCGGGTCGGCGCAGGTCTCCTCGACCGTACGGACCTGGGATCCGCCGCAGCCGGGACACTTCGCTCGGGCGGGCTCTGGGGCCCCGTCACTCTCCATGCGCCTACGCTAACGGCCGGCCGGTGCCCGCTCGCACCGGCCGGCCGCTTCATGTGGGGGGTGGCGGTCGGAAGACCCCGGGTCCTGTTGGTCGGCGGGACCCGGGGTGGATCAGTCGGCCCGGCCGATCAGAACGTCAGCTTCCAGCTGTTGATCGTGCCGGTGTCCTGCGCTGCCGTGTCCTGGACGCGCAGCTTCCAGGTGCCGTTCGCGGTCTCGGCGGACGCGTTGACCGTGTAGGTGGTGGTGACGTTGTCCGCGGAGTCCGAGTTGCTGGCGGCCTTCAGCCGGTACGTCGAACCGTCCGGGGCGACCAGGTCGATCACCAGGTCACCGCGGTAGGTGTGGGTGATGTCGACGCCGACCGGGAGGGCGGAGGGCGCGTTGCCGCTGCGGCCGCTGACGGTGATCGGGGACTCGACGGCCGCGCCGTTGTCCGGGATCGAGACCGCGGAGGTGCTGGTGAAGGTGGTGCCCCCCGTGGAGCCGCCGGACCCGCTCACCGCCTGCACCGTCTTGGCCGCGTCGGCGAGCCCCGCGCCGCAGCCGCCCGAGCACGCTCCGGGCAGGGCACGGGCGTTGGACTTGATCGCCGACTCGATCTGGGCGGGAGTGAGCGAGGAGTTCGCCGACTTCATCAGCGCGGCCAGGCCCGCGATGTGCGGGGTGGCCATGCTGGTGCCCTGGTAGTACTCGTAGGACTCCGTGGTCGGCGTCTTCGCGCCCGCGTTCAGCGTGGACAGGATGCCGTTCGCGGTGCCGGTGCTGGTCTGGCCGCCGGGGGCCGCGATGTCGACGATGGAGCCGTAGTTGGAGTACGAGGCCCTGGCGCCGGAGCGGTTGGTCGCGGCGACCGTGATGACGTTGGAGCAGCTCGCCGGGGAGTAGTTGGCGGCGTTGTCGTTGCTGTTGCCCGCGGCGACGACGACGGCGGTGCCGCGGTTCACGGCGCCGTTGATGGCGCTCTGGGTGGCGGAGGTGCACGCTCCGCCACCGCCGAGGCTCATGTTGATGACCTTGGCGACGTTGGTGTTGGCGGGGACACCGGAGACGGTGCCGCCGGACGCCCAGGTGATGGCGTCGATGATGTCGGAGTCGTAGCCGCCGCACTTGCCGAGCACGCGCACCGGGGAGATCTTCGCGCCGTACGCGATGCCCGCGATGCCCTTGCTGTTGTTGGTGACCGCGGCGATCGTGCCCGCGACGTGCGTGCCGTGCCAGGAGGAGTCACTGGCCGGGATGCCGGAGCCGCACTCGTTCGCGTTGTACCAGTCGCCCGGGTCGGCCGGGTTGCTGTCGCGGCCGTTGCCGTCGACGGAGACCGCGGTGTCGGCGATGAAGTCGTAACCGCCGACGATGTTCGCGGCGAGGTCGGAGTGGGTGACGTAGCCGGTGTCGATGACGGCGACGGTCACGCCGCTGCCGGTGGCGACGTCCCAGGCGCCCGGCACGCGCATGCCCGCGGTGGACTCGAAGAGGTCCCACTGCTTGGCGTACTCGGTGTCGTTCGGGTCGGCCTGCGGCGTGTTGAGGCGGTCCGGGGAGACGTAGGCGACCTGCGGGTCCGCCTGGTACTCGGCGATGACGTCGGAGACGTCCTTCGCGGTGAGGTCGTCGCCCAGGTCGATGAGGGCGGCGCCGGAGCCGAGGCGGCGCTGGAAGCCGAGGTCCTCGCCGGCCTCCTTGCCCTTGGCCTCGGCGTCGGCGGAGGCGGCCTTGTTGGACTTGGCCTCGGCGGCGCCCGACTTGTAGCCGACGATGAGGCGTTCGGCGGGAACGGAGGGCGCGGCCTCGGCGGGCCCGGCGAGCGCGGGGGCGGTGCCGGCGGCGGGGGCGGTCTTCCCCGCGGGCGCCTGGGCCGCGGCGACGGTGGTGGTCATGCCGGCCATCAGGGCCGCGGAGACGGCGGCGACGGCTATGAGCTTCCGTCTCGCGGGACGGGAGGAGAAGGTACGCAAGGGCTTGCCTTTCGTGGCCGGCTCCGGACAGCGGGGAGCGGCGGGGGAACGCTTCGTCGTCGAAGCGGCGGGGGGTGCAGGAAAGGTGCGGCGTTACGGGCCGGGCCTGGCGTGAGCGGACCTCTTCGGGGTTACCTGTGGGTCAGCTGTGGCTGGAACGATAGGCAGCGGCCCGGCCACGTGAATACGGGGAAAACCCTCGATCGGACGGGGAACTCACCCTCGTCGCCCGGCCATTGGCCGGTCATAGGTCTGGTGGCTCCCCTTTGGTGCGGGTTCCGGTCCCACCCGCGGACCTGCGTGAGGGGACGGCGGACGGTGTTGAACGCGCGCGTGCGGTGGCTCGTACGAACCGGTGCACCGCGCCATCACCCGCGGGGTGCACCGCCCCTGTCGACGGCCGAGGAGGGTCCACCGGATGGACCGCAAACATCGGATTCGCACGAACGCGCCGCACCGTCCCCCCGCGTGCCGCACCGCGCTCACGGCCGCTGTCGCCGTCACGGCCCCGCTGCTGCTCACGACGTGGGCCGCCGCTCCGGCCTGGGCGCACGGCGCGCCGACCGACCCGGTGAGCCGGGTGTCGGCGTGCTCGCCCCAGGGCGGGGCGCAGGCGAGGTCCGCGGCGTGCAAGGCGGCCGTGGCGGCGAACGGGGCCCCGTTCACGGCCTGGGACAACCTGCGGGTGGCGGGCGTGAACGGCCGTGACCGGCAGACGATCCCGGACGGCAGGCTGTGCAGCGGGGGCCTGCCCGCCTACAAGGGCCTCGATCTGGCCCGAGCGGACTGGCCCTCGACCCGCCTGTCGCCCGGCGCGAAGCTGAACCTCACCTACGCGTCGACGATCCCGCACACGGGGACCTTCAAGCTGTATCTGACGAAGCCGGGCTACGACCCCGGCAAGCCGCTCACCTGGTCCGACCTGCCGGCGGAGCCGTTCGCCGAGATCAAGGACCCGCCGCTGACGGACGGCGCGTACCACTTCTCGGCGAAGCTGCCGTCCGACCGGTCCGGGCACCAGGTGCTGTACACGATCTGGCAGAACACCAGCACGGTGGACACGTACTACTCGTGCTCGGACGTGGTGTTCCCGAAGACCGAGAAGGCCGGGAAGGACGGGAAGGACGGGAAGGACGGGGGCGGCCGGAGCGAGTCGTCCGGCACGGGCGCCGGGAAGAGTCCGTCCGTCGAGCCGACCGGGACCGCCACCGGTACCGCGGAGGCCGGCGGCGCCGCCGGCGGGCGGGCGGAGGGCGCTGGTTCCGCGGACCGGACGGCGGTGCCGGGCAGCCCGGTGTCCTCGGCGACGCGCGACGACTCGGGCCCGTCGATGTCGCTGATCGCGGGGGGCGGCGCCGCGGCCCTGGTGCTCGCCGCGGGCGCCGCCCTGGTGTCGCGCCGGCTCAGGGGCCGGTGAGCCGAACAGGCGCCCCGAGCCGGTGACGCATCCGCCGGCTCGGTTGGTGACTCGGTTGGTGACTCAGTTGGTGAAGACCGTCGCGCCGCCCTGGGTGGTGTCGGTGACGGGCGCGTACTTCGCCGTGAAGTAGCCGGTGCTGAAGCACAGGGACGAGCCCGAGGTCTTCGTGAACGCCTGGGCCGTGAAGTTGATGCTGTTGTCGTCGTTGTTCGACGTGCCGCTGATGCCGGCCGACTGGTAGACGCAGTTGATGCTGCCGAGCAGGGTGCGCAGGACCACGGTGGTCTGGATGACCGAGCCCGCGCGCGGGGTCACGGAGACGGCGCCGTCCGAGGACACGGCGGCCGTGTAGGGCAGGTTGTCGACGGTGACTCTGGTGACACCGAGGACGCCGACGACGTTGCTGGTGCAGTTGCTGAAGGTGTGCTCCTTGACCGACTCGGTGGCCGTGCCGGGCGCCGCCGGGTTGGCCGTGACGTCGGCCTTGAACGTCGAGGTGGCGCAGGAGACGCCGCTGGTGCCGGTGGCGCTGGAGTAGAAGTTGGCGGTGGTGCCGGAGGCGAGCGACGCGCTGAGCTCGTCGCCGACCGCGACGGCGTCGCCGCCCGCGCTGCCGGTGGTCAGGACGGTGTCGGCGGCGGAGGCGGGGGTGGCGCCGACCGCCAGCACGAGAGCGGTGGCGGTGCCGGCGAGGGCCATGAGGGACTTCGTACGCATGGGGGTGCCTCTTCTCGAAGTGAGGGCTGCGGGTGGGTGCGCGCGGCGGTGCACTCGGTGCACTCGGTGCGCGCGAAAGGGGGCACGGCGATGTGGCGCACCGCTGCCGGCCCGTGACGCCTTCTCCGTACGCGACGGGCCGGCAGCGGCAGCCGAGCGGCCGGACACGACCCAAGAGGGAGGGAAGGCGACCGTGCCGGTGCCGTGGAGGGGGATGGTGACTGCGACGGAATGCGCAGCTCGGGATGTCGAAAGCGCTGCGCGACGGATCCGGCGCCAACGGATCCGGGGGAAACCAGGGAGAGTTGTAGACCTGGAGAAGAGCCAACGTCAAGGCATCGCAGCCAAGTTGATGGAGTGTCACATAGGTTACTGACGCAGCGTCAAGATCACTCACGCCAGCGGACGTTGAAAGAAAACGACGAATGCCGAGGTGAGAGCGCTCCCCCTCTTCACAGGTAGGACACAACCAACATCCCTTTGCCACAAGTACCTTGACCCTTGAATGTAACCACGGGTAACTTCCTGGCTGGCTACTGCGGCGTAGCAATCAAGCTCCTGTGCTGTCGGGAGGCACGGGGCAGGCGCCGCAAGCGCTGTCCGCGCCAGGACAACGTGCCGCCTGAGTTCCTGCCTATCGCGTTGAGAGTGCCCAGGGAGCAGACATGGCCTCACCCACGGACGCCACGGCGTCCAACGATTCCACCCCCGAGAGATCCGGCAGACGCGGGCGGGTCCGTGCCCGCCGCGCCGCCGTGATGGCCGTGCCGGCCACCGCGCTCACCGCGGCTCTGATGATCCTCACCGCCGAGGGTGCTCTCGGCGTCCAGTTCGCCATCTCCGGCATGCCGTTCGTGGTCACGGCCGACAGGCTCGACGGCGACGGGTTCGCGCAGTACGGCTCGCTGGACGAGATGATCCCGGACAGCCCCAACCAGGGTGAGACCGGCGGCCAGGTCCTCGTCGTCACCTCGGTCGTGAAGAAGGGCAAGCTGAAGAACCTCTGCCAGAGTGTCGACCTCGGCGGCATCAAGCTCGTCCTCACCGCCGGCGGCGGGTCCAAGCCGGTGAGCGTGAAGAACCTCGCCATCGACTCGGACGAGATCAAGGGCGACGCGGCGTTCAACAACATCGAGATCGGCCGCGACTCCAGCACCTTCGACAAGGTCGACCAGAAGGGCCCCAAGGGCGTCTACGGCCAGCAGGCGGACAAGGTCGTCATCACCGACCTGTACCAGCACAACTACGCCGCCACCGCCGCCGTCTTCAAGCTGCCCGACCTGCACATGAGGTTCGGCGACAAGGGCTGCCCGCAGTGAACCGCTTCCGCGAGTGGAGGGGGCACCGTCCCTTCGCGGGCGGGCTGCTGCTCACCCTGGGCGGCGCCGAGATCCTGGTGACCATGAAGGCACCCCTTCCGGTCATCCTGCACATCGGCATGCAGGGGCTCGCCGGGTACCTGATCCCCACCGTGATGATGATCTCCGGGCTGCTGATCATGTTCAACCCCTCACAGCGGCTGTTCTACTCGATCATCGGCGCGCTGCTCTCGGTCGGCAGCTGGCTCACCTCCAACATCGGAGGGTTCGTGATCGGGCTGGTGCTCGGCCTCACCGGCAGCGTGATGGCCTTCGGCTGGCTGCCGGACCAGGAACCGCGCAAGAAGCGGCACCTGCTGCGCCGCCATCGCGACCAGGCGTCCCCCGCCGCCACCCCGTAGCCCGTCCCCCCACCGCATCCCCGTACCGACCTCGCGGCCCACGGCCGGAAGCCGGGCACGGGGATGTCGTACGTGGGCCCGCGGCACGACAGGGTAGTCAGCGGGCGGGCCCGCTGGAGAGGGCCGCCGACAGGGCCGCGTGGAGGCGGGCCGGGTCCGTGCACTCGCGGCCGTACACCAGGGGGACCTGCCAGTACAGGCCGGGACCCTTCGTACGGCGTGCGGGCGGGACGGCCACATGGCTGCCGTGCCCGAGGACCTGGATGCCCGTCAAGTGCCGGCCCACCGTTTCACCGGGCGGGACCAGCCAGTAGAGAATGCCGCCGTAGCCGTCCCTGATGACCGCGCCGGTCCTGTCGCCGAGCAGGGCCAGCGCCCGGACGCCCGGCGCGGCCGGCACACGCACCGCGTCCCACCAGCAGCCGGCGGGCACGGTGCGCACCTCGGCGCTGTGGGGGGACATCCACCGCGGAACCCTGCGGTCCGTCATCGCGCTCACCGGCCTTACGGAGGGTTCTTCGAGCGTAAGGAGCGCCTGGGGCCGCCGGCTTGTCGCGGCGCGCACGGCAGTTGTCGGCGCGCGCAGGGAAGTTGCGCTCATACGCAGCGCTCCCCATGCGATCTCGCCGGCAACCCTGCGGTGGCATAGCGTGACGGACCGTATCGACGGTTCGAGTGCCCGGGAGGCCCCGATGGGACAGCCAACCCCCTTAGCGATTGACGCGACCGGCCGTGACATCCACGGTGAGGCCGCCCGGATCCGGGCGAGGGGGCCGGTGACCCGGGTCGAACTCCCCGGCGAGGTCGAGGCGTGGGCGGTCAGCAGCACCGACCTGCTGAAGCGGCTGCTGACCGATCCCCGGGTGTCGAAGGACCCCCGGCGGCACTGGCCGCGGTTCGCCGACGGCCGGATCACCCCGGAGTGGCCGCTGTTCACGTGGGTCGCCGTGCGGAACATGTTCACCGCGTACGGCGGCGAGCACAAACGCCTCCGCCTCCTCGTCTCCAAGGCCTTCACCGCACGCCGTACGACCGCGCTCCAGCCCCGCATCGAGGAGATCACCAAGGAACTGCTCGACACCATCGAGGAGGCCGGGCGCCGCGCCGGACGTGTCGACCTGCGCGAGGAGCTGTGCTATCCGCTGCCGATCCGGGTGATCAGCGAGTTGTTCGGCGTGCCGGACGAGAACGGCCCCGAGCTGCGGGAGCTGGTGGACCGCGTCTTCGACACCTCGGCCGAGCCGGGCGAGATGACCGCCGCCTACGAACGCCTGTACACCGTGCTGGGCGAACTCGTGGCCGCCAAGCGGAAGTCGCCGGGCGACGACCTGACCAGCGGCCTGATAGCGGCCCGCGACGAGAAGGGCGGTAGCCGGCTCAGCGAGCAGGAACTGCTGGACACCCTGGTGCTGCTGATCAGCGCCGGGCACGAGACCACGGTCAACCTCCTCGACAACGCGATCCACGCCCTGCTCACCCATCCCGAGCAGCTCGCGCACGTGCGGTCGGGGCGGGCCTCCTGGGACGACGTCGTGGAGGAGACCCTGCGGCGCGACGCCCCCGTCGCCAGCCTGCCGCTGCGGTACGCCGTGGAGGACCTCGCCCTCGGTGAACTCGGCGGTCCGGAGGGCATGGTGATCCGCAAGGGCGAACCGATCCTGGCCGCGTACGCCGCTGCCGGGCGGGATCCCGGGCGGCACGGTGGGGACGCGGACGTCTTCGACGTCACGCGGGCCGACAAGGAGCATCTGGCGTTCGGGTACGGCGTGCACCACTGCCTCGGCGCTCCGCTGGGCCGTCTGGAGGCCAGGATCGCGCTGCCGGCGCTCTTCGAGCGGTTCCCGTCCCTGGAACTCGCGGCGGCGGAGGAGGAGTTGGGCCACGTGGACTCCTTCATCTCCAACGGCCACCGCCACCTGCCGGTCCGTCTGGGCTGAGCCGGGGGTTCTCCGTCTGGGCTGAGCCGGGGGTTCTCCGTCTGGGCTGAGCCGGGCTTTCCTCGCCCCCGCCACCCCTACCCGTCCCGTCCTCAGGGGGCGCTGCCCCTTCGACCCCGGCCGAGGGGGCTGCGCCCCCTGGACCCCCGTCCTTTC
Source organism: Streptomyces sp. NPDC030840 (assembly GCF_055572015.1). Lineage (NCBI taxonomy): Bacteria > Bacillati > Actinomycetota > Actinomycetes > Kitasatosporales > Streptomycetaceae > Streptomyces > Streptomyces sp. NPDC030840. The sequence goes on from NZ_JBVIEE010000026.1 coordinate 57,833, forward strand.
GGGGCTCCGCCCCGGACCCGTTTCGGGGGGCCGGCCCCCGGACCCCCGATCCTCAAACGCCGGAGGGGCTGAAGGGTGCGCGGCGGGGCTGGAGCGTGCGGGCCGGGCTGGAGCGCGCGGGTTGCTGGCGGGGGGCGAGGCCGTGCTGGGCTTTGACCGGCTGGGGCTTGGGGTTCAGCCGAGGCCAGGCATATCCAGCCCGTCCGGCGTTTGAGGACGAGGCCGTCAGGCCTATGCGGGGGTCTGGGGGCGCAGCCCCCGAAGGACAGGATGGGACGGGTAGGGGCGGCGGGGGCGAGGAAACCCCCGCCCAAGCCCCGTCACTCCCCCCGCCACCACGCCAGCAACCGCCCCCACCCACTCGCGCTCCGGCGCCCCACCTCGGACGACGGAAGCGTGTACTCCGCGGCCGAGCCGTACGGGCCCGCCGCCGGCCGGCTCCGGGTCGCCGGCGCGTCGTCCGAGGACGGCGCGGCCGCCGCGGCCGCCGGAAACGTCACCGGCAGCGCGGCGAGCGCCCGGTGGAAGGGGCCGGGCCTCCACTCCAACTCCTCCACGGAGACGACGAGTTCGACGTCGGGCAGACGGTCGAGGAGCTTCTCCACCGCCACCGCCGCGATCAGCCGCGCCTCGCTCTGCGCCGGGCAGTTGTGCGGGCCGGCGCTCCACGCCAAGTGGGCACGATTGCCCGCCCGCTGATCGGACGCCAGTGCCGGATCGGTGTTGGCGGCGGCGAGACTGACGACGAGCGGATCGCCCGCCCTGAGCAGCGTGCCCTCGTACATCACGTCGTGCTTGGGGTAGTGCACCGCGTAGTTGGCTATGGGCGGGTCCGTCCACAGCACCTCGTCGAGGGAGTCCTCCACCGGCAGGCTCCCCCCGGAGAGACTGCCCGCGAACCGGTCGTCGGACAGCAGCAGCCGCAGACTGTTGGCGATCAGGTTCTGCTGCGGCTCGGTGCCCGCGCCCATGAGCACGACGAGGCTGTGGACCATCTCGTCGTCCGCGAGCCGCGCCGGATGCGCCAGCAGCCAGGACGTCACGTCATGACCGGGTCGGGCCCGTTTCAGTTCGACCAGTTCGATCAGCGTGTTCGTCAGCAGCTCGTTGGCCTTCTCGGCGTCCACCCCGTCGAAGATCCCGGACATGCCCTCGACCAGCCGCACCCCGTAGTCCGCCGGGCAGCCGAAGAGGCGGTTGAACACGAGCAGCGGCAGGACCTGCGCGTACTCACCGAGCAGGTCCGCCTCCCCCCTCGGCGCGAACCGGTCGATGAGCGTGTCGGCGCTGCGCTCGACGTACTCGCGCAGCGTGTTCGGCTCCACGCGGGCCAGGCTGTCGGTGATGGCGCCGCGCAGCCGGCGGTGCTCCTCGCCGTCGGTGAACAGGGCGTTGGGCCGGTACATCATCATCGGCACGACCGGGCTGTCCATGGGGACGGTGCCGTCGGCGAGGTCGTTCCACCGGCGCGGGTCCTTGGCGAAGGTCTCCGGGCTGCGCAGGACGTGCAGGGCGGCGGCGTACGACGTGACGAGCCTGGCCCGGACACCGGGGGCGAGTTCGACCGGCGCGGTCGGTCCCTTGGCCCGCAGCCGCTGGTAGACGGCGCCGGGGTCGGAGGCGAACTCGGGGCCGTACAGGGGCTCGTGGGCCGGGCACCCCGGGGGCGGTACGGAGGGCGGGACAGGCGGTACAGGTGGTACGGAGGTCACGCGTGCTCCCGTTCGCTGGTGCCGGTGCGGCCGAGCAGGTACTCGACGAGGGCGATCAGCGCCCGCGTGGACGACTCCCGGTCGCGGGCGTCGCAGCGGACGAGCGGTGTCTCGGGCAGCAGGTCGAGGGCCTCTCGGACCTCGTCCAGCTCGTGCAGGGGCGTGCCGTCGAAGTGGTTGACGGCGACCGCGTACGGCAGTCCCAGCTCCTCCAGGACGCCCATCACGTCGAAGGACTGGTCGAGCCGCCGGGTGTCGGCGAGGACGAGCGCGCCGAGGGCGCCCCTCGTCATGTCCTGCCACAGTTCGGTGAAGCGCTGCTGGCCGGGCGTGCCGAACAGGTACAGCACCAGGTGGTCGCTGAGGGTGAGCCGGCCGAAGTCGAGGGCGACCGTGGTGGTCGTCTTGTCGCGCGTGCCGGCCAGGTCGTCGACCAGGGCACCCGCCTGGGTCATGACCTCCTCCGTGCGCAGCGGCCGGATCTCGGACAGCGCGCCGACGAACGTGGTCTTGCCGACCGCGAAGTGGCCGACGACCAGCAGCTTGGCCGCCGTCTTCACGGTGGGCCGCAGATAGACGGCGGACAGGGCGTCAGAGGCGGGCGCGGAGCCCATCGAGGACCTCCTCGAGAATGCGGATGTTGGACGCCGGGTTCGCCGGGACGTAGGGGGCGCGGGTGACGAGGTGGCCGCTGTCCATGAGGTCGGCGACCAGCACCTTGGTGACGCTGACCGGCAGCGCCAGGTGCCCGGCCACCTCGGCGACGGACAGGGCGCCGGGCCGGCACAGCTCCACCACCCGGCGCTTCTCCGGACTGAGACCGGTGACCGGAAGGTCCTCTCCGGTGACCACCATGGTGACCAGGTCCAGGGTGTTGCGGGACGGGAAGGCGCGGCCGTCCGTGACGACGTACGACCTCACCAGTCGTCCCGGGGGGCGGCGCCGGGGGGTCATGCGCGGCTGCCGGTGTCCACCCGGGCCGGGCTGGTCAGCTCCTTGCCGAGCCGGTCGACCAGCTTGTGCATGCGGTACGTGACGGCCTCCATGTCCACGTGCGCGCCCGTGGACACCGCGAGGTAGGCGCCCTCACCGGCGGCGACGAGGAAGACGAAGCCGTGCCCGAACTCGATCAGCGTCTGCCGCCACGGGGTGTCCGGGGTGCCGCAGAACTCGGCCGTGCTCCGGCTGATGGACTGCACCCCGGCGAGCCCCGCGGCGAGCCGCTCGGCGTCGTCCCGGCCGATGTGGGCGGAGTGGGCGCGCAGCATGCCGTCGGCGGAGAGCAGGATCGCGTGCCGCGCCTCGGGCACCTTCAGCACCTCGTCGAGCATCCAGCCCAGCTCGTTGGTCGTGGGCTCGATCATGCGTGGGGTGTCCCTTCGTCTTCCTGGGGCGTCGCGTGCGCGGCTTCAGCGGCTGTAGCGGCTTCAGCGGGTTCTTGTGGGGCGGGCTCGTCCCGTCGTAGGGCTCCGGTGTCGCGCTCCGGCTCCGGTTCCTTCTCGAGGACCTCCCACACGGGCTCGTACCGCGGCGCCTCCCGTACGGGCTCCTCCTCGCGCGCGGTCTCCCACGAGAACGCGTACCGGTCCTCCCGCGGCTCGGGACCGGGCCGTACCGGGTCCGCCGGCGCGTCCCCCCGCGTCGCCTCGTCGGCCGCGCGCTCCCCCGCCTCGCGGCCGACGCGGGTGCCGCGGGCGAAGGCGCCCATGATGCGGGCGTTCTCCTCGGGCGAGCGGGCGGGAACGTCCTCCGCCGCGGTGGAGGCGGACGCGGAAGTGGCGGACTCGGAGGGAGCGGCAGCCGGCTTCGAGGGAGTACGGCGGCGGCGCTTCGGCAGACCACCAGCCGTGGTGCCCACGGGCTCCGCCGGACGCGGCTCGAACTCGCGCTCGGGCGAGGGCGAGGGCTCGGGAGCGGGAGCGGCTGAGGGCGATGCGGAGGCGGCGGCCTCGGGAGCGGGCTCCGGGGCCGGCTCGGGAGCCCGCGTGCGCGGCGCGTCGGGCTCGGTCACCGCGGGCTCGGGGGCAGTGGACTCGACGTGGGTCAGCAGGGTCGACGGCACGAACACGACGGCACGGACACCGCCGTACGGTGAGCGCGTGTCCACGGAGACGCTGAAGCCGTAGCGCCGGGCGAGGACCCCGATGACGGCGAAGCCGAACTGGGGCGGGTCGTCGAGGCGGGTCACGTCCACCGCGCGGCGCCCGCTGAGCAGTTCGCCCGCGCGCTCGACGGCCTGCCCGTCCATGCCGACGCCGGCGTCGTCGACGACCACGCACGCGCCGTTGTGCACCACCTGGACGTTGACCTCGACGTGGGTGGCCGGTTGCGAGTGGCGGGCCGCGTTGTCGAGGAGTTCGGCGACGGCGAGGACGACCGGCTCCACCGCGCGGCTCTCCACGGCGACGTCGACCTCGCCGGTGACGCGGACACGGCGGTAGTCGCGGATGCGGGACGTCGCGCCGCGGACGACCTCGACCAGCGGCGAGGTCGCGCGCTGGCGCCCCGGCCAGGAGCCGCACAGCACGGCGATGGCCTGGGCGCGGCGGCCGAACTGGGCGTTGGTGTGGTCGATCTCCAGCAGGTCGCGCAGCACGTCGGGGCGGTCGTGCCGTTCCTGCATCTCGGAGATGGACACCTGCTGCTCGTTGGCGAGGGCCTGGATGGAACGCATCGACGCCTTCAGCGCGGCCTTCGCGGACTGGTCGGCGCGCACCTGCGCGTGCTCCACGGCGCTGGAGAAGCGGACGAGGATCTCTTCCAGGCCCTTCGCGAACTCCGTGTCGGCGAGGCGGGAGTCCACGGGGCTGGGGGCGGGCTGGTGGGGGGCGTCCGCGAGGGCGGGCAGGCGGACCAGGAGCAGGTGGCGCAGTGCCTCGTCCCGGGCGCGCAGTCCGTCCGCGAGATCCGCGCCGCGTCCGCGCTGCCGGCGGGTGATCCCGTGCTGACGCACCAGAAGCACGGCAGTGACCACCAGCAGTGCGGCCAGGCCCCAGGTCACCGCCTCCGGTATGGGCTCGGTCATGAGGTCACAAGTCCTTACGTCACGTCCACAGGTCGCCATGTCCTCAAGTCGCCGCGGGTGGCGTGAGTGGGCAGAGCCGTCGACGGTAGTTGTGCGACGGCGCGTGCACTTTCCGTGACGCGCAGAGAAGTTGCCGAGGGACGCACGGGTGGTGTGCGAGGGCAACCGGGCGCCACTAGGGTTTCCCTGGGTAACGGCCGGCGCACGCGAACGGAAGACGACGCCGAACCGTACGGAACAGCATGTACGAAACCGTCGGGACCCATCACCACGGAGGGGGATCGTTGCCCGCGGGAAGCTACACCGTCGAGTCGCGGAGCACGGGAGAGGTCAATCCTCGCGAGCGCGCCGACTTCTGGCGCGAGCGCGTCGGGACGTACCAGCCGCGGATGGACTTCAGGTACGCGCGCACCGACAACTTCCGCGGCGAGGCCGTCCGCCAGCGCACCGGGGCCTATCAACTCGTCAAGTACGCCTCGGACGAGATCGAGTACAGCCGGACCCCCCACCAGGTGCGGCAGGACCCCGACGAGGACTACCGTCTGCTGCTTCCCCTGCGCGGCGAGATCGTGCTGCGGCAGGACGGCCAGGAGGCCAGGCTCACACCGGGGACCGGCACGCTGGTCACGTTCGGGGAGCCCTTCCAGTGTCTCCAGGACGCGAACACCCAGGCGTTCATCCTCACCATCCCGGCCCACGAGGTGGACGGCCCGCTGAACCGCAAGTCACCGGTGGCGACAGGACTCGACCTGACCAAGGGCCTCGGCCGGATCGTGCGCTCCATGCTGAGCGACCTGTACGAGGAGCGCCACCACCTCACCGACCCGCAGTTCAACGCCGTCTCGGACCGCGTCGTCGAACTGGTCCGCATGCTCGCCGCCGGTGACGACCGGCCCGGCGCGCCGGGCCACCTCGGCGAGGTCGAGGCGATGGTCCGCCGCTACGTGCGCGAGCACGCCTGTGACCCCGGCCTCACGGGTACGTCGATGGCGCGCGCCCTGGGCTGGTCGCTGCGCCAGATACAGCTCGCCCTGCAGCGCGCGGGCACCACACCGCGCGATCTGATCCGCGAGGAGCGTCTGCGGCTGGTCCGCGACCGTCTCCGGTGCGCGGACTGCGAGCACCTGACGATCACGGACCTGGCCCACGCCTCGGGCTTCTCCTCGGCGAGCACGCTGAGCACGGCGTTCCGCCAGCGGTACGGCGTGAGTCCCCGTGACATGCGGTACCGCTCGCGCTGAGCCGAGCGCACGCCGGGGGCGGGCGGCATTCCTGCCGGCAGCCGCCCGGGCCCCGGGGCCAGTGGACGGGCCAGTCGGACCGGACCAGTCGGACGGGGCCAGTCGGCCAGGGCCGGTCGCGGGTTCGGCTGGACGGGTTCATCTGGGCAGGCGCTGAAGGCTGTTGCGATCCGCGATGGCCCGGTCCTGGGCCTCCCGGTAGGTGTCCGCGGCGTCCTGCGGGTTGTCGCTGTGCTGACCACGCCGGGTCAGGTCGTTCGCCAGCAGGTGGGCGAGCGAGCCGGGCCCGGGAGGCAGCGCCCGGGAGCCGCCCTCGGAGACGACCTCGGTGGCCTCGACGAAGTCCGACATGAGCCGGAGCGCCGCTAACTCACCGCTGGCGAGCACGACCTTCACCCTGTCCTGCTGCGGCGCCAGCAGCGCCTCCCCGATCCGGTCCCGGTAGGTCTCGCTGAGCCGCCGGGCGAACCGGTACAGGTAGTCGTCCTCGCCCGGGGAGCCCGCCTCGGGCACGAACATCCGCAGACGGCCGGCGAGGCCTTCCAGGTCCGCCCCCGGCGAGCGGTACAGCGGACGCTCGCTGCTCTTGCTGCGGGGATCGGCCCGCATGGTCAGGACGAAGCGTGCGACGGCCTCCCGCACGGGCCACAGCCCTTCACCGAGCCAGCGGAAGGTCCGGCTCTCGGCGTACGGGGTGCCGTGGATGAGGACCAGACACCAGCCGGAGACCGCGCACCAGTGGAGCTGCGCGGTCCCCGGGCCGTCCAGCAGGGCTCTCTCGAACCTGCTGGTGAAGTAGATCGCGCCCTCGACGTCCTTCTGATGGCGGCTCTGTGCCTCGTCCGTGAAGTCGCTGTAGACAGCGATGCTGCTCACCGGCAGCCCTTCGGTCAGCAGGTGCTCCGCGACCGAAGCCATGTAGTGGCCGATCCCCCGGTCGAGCTCGCTCCGCAAGGACCGCTCACCGCCCGGACCCAAGTCCCCCACCCTGGCCCCTCCAGCATTCCGCGAAATTCGAAATCTTGACCAGAGCATAGGCAGTTCTTGCTCCGGTGACACGTGTCCTCACGGGAGACGCCGATCGTGGCGCGAGGAGCGGCGGGCACACGCGGGAGACATCTCCCGGGCCTCGACGCGACTGCCTTACAGGACAGTTGGGAACACGGGTCAACCCACCGGGCCGTCGACGCGCTGTGAATGTTACAGGTAGCCCCTGTGCACAGTGTGCGACGGCACTTTCGCCTGGGGCCGAACCGCTGGTCCCGTGGCTGAAGTTGCTCGGTCGGCAGCCCCGATGACGAAGCGTCGGGTGACTCCCTGTGAGGGGCCGACGGAGCCACGTCCGGGCCTCGCGGCCTTTGATGCGTGTTCAAGTGAAAATCCCTTCCAGGAGCAACTTGAGCGGCTGGTCAGATGGTTGACGTCTTTCGCTACTCTGTCGCGTACTGGCTGATCGAGAGGACTCCGATGCCTGAACCCCCGCCCTATGACACAAACCCGGAACGCGGTCGGCCGGCCCCTGTGACGCCTCCGCCCCGCAACCGGCACGGCAAGTCCCCCTCTTCGGAGCCCGCGCCCTCCCCCGAGGTGCGGTCCCGTCTGGTCCGGCTTGCGGTTCTCCCCGTGTCGCTCATGGGAGCGACGGCGACCGCCGCCGTCACCTCCCTCGTCCTGCACCTGAAGCAGGGCGCTGTCGACGCCACCACCTGGGGCATCGTGGCGAGTGCCGCCGCCCTCGGGTGCGGCTGCATAGCCGCCGCCGTTTCCTCCGCCCGCTCCCAGGCCCGCAGGGAGTCGCGACAGATCGCCTCGTTGCGTCAGACCGTCACGAACGGCAAGTGGCCGCTCGACGAGGCCCTCGCCGCGCTCGAACGGGGTGAGCAGCTCCATCCGCGGGTGTTCACCCACCCGGCCCCCCGCTCGGGGGACCCGCGGGAAGTGCTCGTGTACGAGCTCGCCGAGGCGCAGCACAACGCCCGCGAGGCTCTGGTCCAGGCGGCGCGGCTCACCGAGGCCGCCTCCGAGGACAGCCACGACAAGGTCGAGGTCTTCGTCAACCTGGCCCGCCGGCTGCAGTCCCTGGTCCATCGCATGATCCGTGAGCTGGACGACCTGGAGAACCAGGTCGAGGACCCGGACCTGCTGCGGCGCATCTTCGGCATCGACCACCTGGCCACCCGCATCCGGCGGCACGCGGAGAACCTCGCGGTGCTCGGCGGCGCGGTCTCCCGCCGTCAGTGGACCAACCCGGTGACGCTGACCGAGGTGCTGCGCTCCTCCATCGCCGAGGTCGAGCAGTACTCGCGCGTCAAGCTCGTACCGCCCATCGAGGGCACGCTGCGCGGTCACGCGGTCGCCGACGTCATCCACCTCCTGGCCGAGCTCGTCGAGAACGCCACGGCGTTCTCCAAGCCGGACACCCAGATCCTGCTGCGCTCGCGGCGGGTCACGGCCGGTATCGCCGTGGAGGTCGAGGACCGGGGCCTCGGGATTCCGCAGCACGACCAGGACCGCATCAACGCCCTGCTGGCGGACCCGGGTCACGTCGACATCGCCACGCTGCTCGCCGACGGACGCATCGGCCTCTTCGTCGTCTCGTCGCTGGCCCGCAGGCACGGCATCGCGGTCAAGCTGACCGGGAACATCTACGGCGGCGTTCAGGCCATCCTGGTGCTCCCGCACCAGCTCCTCGGCGCCGAGGAGGGCCAGGCACCGGCCCAGGCGATGCCCGCCGAACCCCGTCCGGCGCCCGCGCCCGCCGCACCGCAGCAGACGTGGGCCGCGTCGTCCGCGCCGGGCACGCCGGCCGCTGCCCCGCGGCACCAGCCGCAGCCGCAGCAGCCGGTGGCTCCGCAGCCCGCGGCGCCCCGGCCCGTGATGGCCCAGTCCCGGTTCGAGGCCCGGCATGACGGCCGGTCGGCCGGCGCCGGGATTCCCGCGCCGCACGGGTCCCAGCAGCCCAGGCCCGTACTGCCGCAGCGCCGCCCGCAGAGCCACCTTGCGCCGGAGCTCCGGGACGGCCCCCTCTCCCGGCAGGACGAGGCCGCGGAGGAGCCCGGGTTCAACCCCGGCCTCCTGGCCGGGATCAACCGGGGGATGAACCTCGCCGGCACCTCGTCCGACGTGAGCCCGGGGGGCGACTCGCGTTGGGTCTCGTATCAATCTCAAGGAGAAGAACCGCACCATGGTGAGCGATAGCCACCCCACCGGCCAGAACGTCGACTGGCTGCTGGAGAACCTGAAGAAGACCGTGCCGGGTACGCGGCAGGTGCTGCTGCTCTCCTCCGACGGCTTGAGGAAAGCCCACGCCGATCTCGCCAGCGACGACGCCGACCGACTCGCCGCCATAGCGTCCGGCCTCAACTCACTGGGCCGTTCCTACGGCCAGGACCGGATCCTGGGCGGCGGCGGCGCCGTCCGCCAGGTCGTGGTGGAGCTGAACAACGGCATCCTCATCGTGGCCTCCGCGGGCCACGGTGCCGTGCTCGCGGTCACGGCGGACGCGACGACGCACACGGAGACGCTGGGCTACGAGATGGGCATGCTGATCCGGGCCGTGCAGCCGTTCCTCGCGACCCCCGCGCGCCGGCCGACCATCACGTCCTCCGGGGCGGGGAACTGAACATGCCGGACGAGCCGGACGAGATGTTCCTGGACGAGGAGGCCGGACGCCTGGTCAGGCCCTTCACCGTCAGCAACGGACGCACTCGGCCCTCGACGCACTTCGACATGCTCACCCTGGTGATGTCCACCGGCGTACGGCCGGCCGCCGACCTCGGCCCCGACCACGACACGGTGCTCAGCCTGTGCAGTACCCCCGTGTCGGTGGTCGAGCTGGCGGCCCTCATGAAACTCCCGGTCGCCGTCACCAAGGTCCTTCTGTCCGACCTTGTACAGCAGGAGGCGCTCACCGCACGGGCGCCACGTGTCATTGAGGCGGCGACGGCCGCCAACCGAGAGACTTTGGAGGCGGTGCTCGATGGTCTTCGCGCGCGGCTCTGACCACTTCCCGACCGCCCTGAAGATCCTCATAGCCGGGGGGTTCGGGGTCGGCAAGACGACCTTCGTCGGGGCGGCCAGCGAGATCGCTCCCCTGAACACCGAAGAGGTCATCACCACGATCAGCGCCCGCACGGACAGCCTCGACGGTGTCGAGGACAAGTCCACCACCACCGTGGCGATGGACTTCGGGCGGATCACCCTCGACTCGGAACACGTCCTCTACCTGTTCGGCACACCCGGGCAGGAGAGGTTCTGGTTCATGTGGGACGAGTTGTCGGACGGCGCGCTGGGAGCGGTCGTTCTCGCCGACACCCGCAGACTCGACGCGTGCTTCCCCGCGGTCGACTTCTTCGAGCTGCGCGGAATCCCGTTCGTCGTGGGGGTGAACGAGTTCGACGGTGCCTACAGGTACACCGACGAGGAGGTGCGCCAGGCCATCGGCCTCAAGTCCGACGCGCCCGTCGTCTTCTGCGACGCCCGGCAGTGCAGCTCCAGCACGGGCGTGCTCCTCACCCTCGTCGAGCACCTGCTCAGCCTGACCTACGGCTCCGGGGCGCAGGAGGCCAACGTGCTCCGTTGATCCCTGCTCGACCCAGCCGACACCCGAACGGAGTTCACATGCACAGCACAGATCCCTACTCCACGTACGAGCCCCTCGACCGCCTGCTGCTGACCCCCGAGGACCCGGCCGGCCCGCACCGGGCCGCCCGGCTCGCCCAGCTCGGAATCGGGAGCACTCCCCTGCCCGAGTTCGACGAGTTCGCGCGCCGCCTCGCCACGGAACTCGACGCGCCGTTCGCGATGGTGAACTTCATCGACCACCGGCGTCAGTTCTTCGCGGGGCTCTACACGCCCGACGCCGGGGCGGTGAGCGTGGAACAGCGGTCGGTGCAGGACCAGGCTCCTCCCGTGGGCCGGGAGATGAGTCTGGACCACGGCTTCTGCCCGCACACCGTCAAGCGGACGGCGGCGCTGGTGCTCGACGACGTCTGCGACTACCCGCGGTTCGCCGGGAATCCGGTCGTGGACGAGATCGGCATCCGCTCCTACATGGGGGCGCCCCTGGCGGACACGCTTGAGGGCATCAACCTCGGGACGATCTGCGTCGTGGACACCGAGGCCCGGCCGTGGGGCCGGCAGCGCCTGGAGATCATCAAGAGCATGGCCCAGGAGATGGCCGACTGGATCCAGGCCCGGGCGGAGGGCCGCGGCATGTGACCGGGCGGCCGCTGGTGTTCCTGGGACGAAGGAGTACGGCCGGCTGCGACACGGCGAAGCCGCGGGCACGTGTGTGGTGCCCGCGGCTCATCTGCCTCTGAACCGGATCCCCCGCCCGTCCCCCATGGTCCGGCCTTTTCGCCGTGCCGCTACACGAGCTCCCCGACGGCCTCCGGTCGCGTCCGCAGGGGGACCGAGCGGGGGTTGCGTACGAGGTCGGCGAGGCGCTGGGACCACTGGCCCTTGTTCTCGCCCAGGGCGAACTCGCCCAGCCGCAGGGCCTGGATGTCGGACGTGCCCGCGGGCGCGTAGATGTGGAGGGCGTCGCGGAGGTACCGCTCGATGGGCCGGTCGGTGAACAGCCCGGCGGCGGCGTGTATCTCCATGGCCTCCTGGGCCGACTCGATGGAGGACTCGACGTTGAAGAGCTTGGCGGTCATGAGCTCGACGTCGCAGGGACGCCCCTGGTCCAGCAGGTGTGCGGCCAGGTAGGCACTCTGCCGGGCCAGCGTCAGCCTCTGCAGCATCCTGCCCAGCTTGAGCTTGACATTGGGCAGTTGCCCGAGAGGTTTGCTCCGCCGGAACACCTCCTGGCAGTAGCTGGAGGTCTCCTCGAAGACGGCCTGGTGGATCCCCAGGGACACCGCGGTGAGGTTGGGCCGGCCGTAGAGCACCGACGATGAGTAGGCGACGGCGAGCCCCTGCCCCTCCTCGCCAAGGCGATTGACCGCCGGTACGCGGCAGTTGTCGAAGATGAGCTCCCCGAAACTGAAGCCGTGCAGCCCCATGGAGGGCACCTGCGGCGCGAGGGAGAAGCCCGGCCTGGTCGATTCGACGAGGAACGCGGTCAGCCCCTTGGAGCCGGGGCCGGTGCGCACCACGACGCCGTGCAGATCCCCGACGTGGCTGTTGCCGACGAAGACCTTGCGCCCGTTCAGTACGTAGTCGTCGCCGTCCCGGACGGCGGTGCTCTCCATGTCGGTCACGAAGCCGCCCGACACCGGCTCGGTGACGGCGATCGTCGGCAGGATCTGCCCGTCGGCTATCGGGGGCAGCCACTGCCGCTTCTGGAGCTCGTTGCCGAAGTGAATAATCTTGGCGACGCCCAACTGGGAGGCCTGGACCATGGCGCCCATCGCGCCACTGACCCGGGACAGCTCCTCGATGATGATGGTCTTGGCAAGGTGACCCGCACCCATGCCGCCGTACGACGGGTCGATCGTGGCTCCGATCCAGCCCTGTTTGGCGATCAACCGGGACAGTTCGACCGTCGCGGTGCGGGAGGCTTCCATCTCGGGTATGAGCGGTCGCACGTCGCGCTCGGCAAAATCGCGTACGCGCTGTCGCAGATCCTCGTGGTCCTGGGTGGTGAAGACGTGTTCCACGACAAGCCCTTCTCCGCGCTTCACCGCGCCCAGAGCGGCGCGGAGGCTGTACGTCGGGCCGTGCATCCTGGCAGGGGCTGGCCGACGGCAATATGGTCTACAAATCGACCCTCCACGCCAAGATCGTTTAGGTGGTTTGGCTGAAACCCAAGCCGTTGCGACTGGCGCGAGAATGTGAGATATGAAAGATCGGTTGTCCACATTGTGATACCTTTCAGACCGAGTTGGACCGGTCCTGAACGTTTGGCCGAGGGGAGCGACTGGCTCGACCACCAGGGATGCACTCCCTGATTCGCCAGTAACGAGGGGTGAGCGCTGACCGCCCCTCACGCTCGCACTCCTTGTCCATGTTTGAACTGGCAGGCCATTGATTTTCGGCCAAGATAACGTGCGTCAGCCATGCGTCATGACAGAGGTCTCGACCTGTGGACCCCCAAAAGTGCGCACAGGGGTTCGATTCAGCCATTACGGGACCTAACCGCACGCTGTTTTCGGGGACTTGACGCAGCGACACCACCGACAGACCGTTGGGGTGACACAGGGCCACTGCGGGCGCAACGGGCGGTCCAGGCCCCCGGTGTCGCGCGAGATGCCAGGTCAGCGACCAGTCGGACCATGCCAAGGGTCGGCCCATCGCCGCCAGGGCAAGATCCACAACCGGACGTCGACCCTCCACATACCGGCCGGGCACGGCGTCCGATCCGGGGCCTCACGCACACATGTCAGCGCCACGGAGACCTGGACGACCAGCGACCTCGCAGGGGTCTCCACCAGGGCTTCTTCCGCCGTGGGGCCAGCCTGACCGGAGCCCTGGCCGGAGACGCCGACCGCCACAAGAACTCCACCACTCCACACGGAATCCGCGACATACCCCCACAGGTGAAATCTTCGGTGGAGCGCGAAGAGCGCGCGGCTCGCCGACGGGGGAGTCCTCGATGTGATCACCCTCCGTCAGCTTCGGGCGGCCCCTCAACTGCGGTGCGCACCCTGTCAGTTGCGTCCAGGCGACTGCTGACGGCAGGCCGACGGCCTGGTACGGTTCACCCGGTCGCTGACATGTGCGAAGGCTCTGTCAACACACGCGCGGGGGATCACGGGCACGGTGCGCCACGCCCGAACCATCACCAGTGTTTCGCTGTCGTACGAGGAATCAGATGCCAGGCACCCGCGACTGGCGGACACGTCATCGGTCCGCCTCCCGCCAGAATCTCCGGTCATCGCTCGCCGTGCCGTTCACCGTGCCGGGGGACCTGGTCGCCGGCACGGCCACGGAGCCCGACACCGGCACGGGACTCGGCGCGGGACCCGGTGCCACCGCCGCCCTGCAGGACGGTGAGTCCGGCCGGTCCGGCCGCGCGTCCACCGGGGGCTTCCCGCAGGGCCGTTCCGGTCCGCCGGTCACTCCCCCGGTCCTGCCGCGGCGGTCCCGGGGAACCAGCCTCACCCGGCAACTGCGCGCGGAGGCGGCACAAAGAAGCCAGTCCGGTCGCGGAGAGGCATGCGGCCCCGCTCCGGACGACGGCCGAGGAGCACCGCCGCCACCGTGCGGCCCCGGCGTCCGCTGACCGGCGGCCCCGGCACCCCCGCGACTTGGCGCACCCCGACGCGCCACCTGACCGGCGCACCCACGGCGCCGACCGACCGTGAGGAACATGCAGGAATGAGTGAGCAGGTACCACCCGGTCCCCAGCTGGACTGGCTCCTGGACGGACTGGTGGAACGGATACCGGAGATCCGCTGCGCCGTCGTACTGTCCGGGGACGGCCTCCTCATCGGCAAGTCCAAGGACATACGCCGGGGCGACGCCGAGCACCTCTCCGCCGTCGGCTCGGGCATGCACAGCCTCGCCCGGGGCGTCGCGCGCCACTTCCACGGCGGCGAGGTCCAGCAGACCGTCATCCAGATGGAGCGGGCGTTCCTGTTCGTCACCGCCGCGGGACAGGGCGCGCGGCTCGCCGCCATCGCCTCCGAGGAGGTGGACGTCGGGGTGATGGCCTTCGAGATGGGCACGCTCGTCAAGCAGGTCGGCCAGCACCTGTCCGCCGCGCCGCGCGAGGAGACCCCGTTCGGCTACGTGCAGGACACGTGAGGTGTCCGGACTCGCCACGCGCGGGGATCACTGTCCAGTCCCGGCCCGCGCCGAGCGAGCGGCCAGGCGCGGAACACGTCGAGAGGGTGCGGGATGAGATCCGTCAGCTCCCAGCCGGTCATGCCCACCGCCTTGAAGATCCTCATCGCGGGCGGATTCGGCGTGGGGAAGACCACCATGGTGGGCTCGGTGAGCGAGGTGGCGCCGCTGGAGACCGAGGAGCGGATCACCACCGCGAGCGTCGGCGTGGACGACCTGGCCGGTGTGGAGAAGAAGACCACCACCACCGTCGCCATGGACTTCGGGCGGATCACCATCTCCCCCGAGCTGGTGCTCTACCTGTTCGGCACGCCCGGTCAGGACCGTTTCTGGTTCATGTGGGACGACCTGTCCGCCGGTGCGCTGGGGGCCGTCGTCCTGGCGGACACGCGCCGGCTGGAGGCGTGCTTCGCCTCGATCGACTTCTTCGAGGCACGTGAGATCCCCTTCGCCGTGGGCGTCAACTGCTTCGACGGCCGCCGTGACGCCACCCCCGAAGAGGTACGTCACGCCCTCGACCTGGACTCCTCCACGCCGGTTGTCCTCTGTGACGTCCGCGACCGCCGCTCCAGCACGATGGTGCTCATGGCGGTCCTGGAAGCGGCGCAGAAGCGGGCGACTGCCCACCACGCGACGATCGGCCCCTGAACCGTCAGGCGATCGGCCCCTGAACGTCAGGCGGCCGGCCCGGCCGCCCCGGCGAGGAGTTCGTCCCGCCGAACGGGGTCGGTCAGGTGGCCGGGACGGTGCAGGCGTGGGCGTGGGCGCCGGCGATGGTGCCGTACAGGCCGCACCGCCGCGGGGGCTCACCGGAGACGTGGCCGCGTGGCCTGCGTGGCCTCCGTGCGAAGAGGTAGCCCGCGGCGAAGGCGTCACCCGCGCCGGTGGAGTCGATGACGCGGGTGGCCGGTGGGACGGCGGGGATGTGGGTCAGCTCGCCCCTCGTGGCCCTCGTAACCCCGTCGCCCGTGCCGTCCGTCCCGGCCGCGTCGTCGGCCAAGGGCCCCGCTCCCCCGGCGTGTTCCTCTCGCTCACGGCCCAAGAGTACGGCGGGAACGGTCAGTTCACGGAACCCAGTGACCAGTGCGGAGTGCTGCCGGCGAGGCGGCAGGTGAGGAAGTACAGCGGGATGGGCGGGGTGTAGGGCGAGTCGCCGTCGGGGGCGTGGATCAGGCGCGGGCCGACGGGCCGGGTGTCCGGCCGGGCGCGTGTCCACGACGGCTCGGCCACGCGGGCGCCGACTGCGTAGCGGGTGCCGGCCGGCCAGGTGACGCCGATGTGGGAGTCGGCGGGCACGATCCACCACCAGCGCTCGTCGTCGGCGAAGACGCACCCCACCCGGGGCAGGCACTCCATGATCCGCTCACCGTGCTCCCGGGAGGTCCCGACCGCGTCGTACCCGAGAACGGCGGACAGCCCGGCGGGCAGGGTCAGTCGCGCGGGCCGGGGGGCACGCGGAGGGGGAACGAAGGGAGTGCGCGCCCGCAGGTCACGGGTGTGCCGGAGTTCCATGAGGCAGATGCCCTTCGGCCGAGCGGGAGACGGGCCGGGTGACGTGGGGGGACGTGACCGCCGCTCGGCGGGCCGCGGGGACCGTCAGCGCGGCCGCCCGTGCGGGCCCGCTGCCGTCCGGGGGTGGCGTGGCCGCGCCCGGCACCGGCCGCACCGCGTTCGAGGGCGGCTCGGACGCACGGAGTTCGCGCCCGGCCTCCCAGTCGAGGAGCCCGCCTCTCGGGATTCGCGCACCTGTCTCCGCCTCCGTGGCCGCGGTGGCACCCGAGGCGGACTCGGCGGCGCGGCCCGGGAGTTCGGCCCGCGGTGCGGGCGGGTCGGCCTCCCGGGACGGAGCTCCGACGGCCTCCGGGGCCGGTCCGGCCGGCTGCCAGGCCAGTTCGGCCCAGACGACGCTGCCCGAACCGTGGGCGCTCGCGCCGACCCCCCAGTCGCTGGAGAGCGCGCCGACCAGCAGCAGCCCGCGCCCGTTCTGGTCGTCGGCGTCGGGCTGCCGCCGCTCGGGGAGCGACCCGCCGCGGTTCTGGTCCTCGACCTCGACACGCAGCCGTGTGCCGCCGAGGCCGAGCCGGCACACGACGCGGTCGCTTCCCGTGTGGGTGAGCGCGTTGGTGACGAGTTCGGAGATCACCAGGACGGCGTCGTCGCACAGTTCGCGGTCGGCGCCCCACGCGTCCAGTACCTCGCGCACGTGCTCCCGGGCCTGCCCCACCGAGGCGGGCGTCGCGGGCAGGCCGAACATCTCGGATCTGCGGCGGTGTCCGGGTGTGCCGGCGTACGCGTGCTCGGGCGACCGGCCAGGACCACGGTCGTCCTGCCATGACTGGTCGTCGTCCCACGGGGGTTCGCCAGGCAATCGGCCCAAAGGCTGGGGGAGGGAGGGCGGAGCCATCGCCGTTCGCCTTTCGTCTGCCTACGCACCTGGTTCGGTGCCGGTTCCGCACCACGGACGAGGCCCCTGTGCAGCTCCATCTCCCCCAACGGGGCTGCTCGGACCTTCGTTCTCCGGCCGTGGACGGTACGACCACTGTGGCACCTGCCAACAACGGCTCGCAACCGGCAAGTTGAAAATTGCAATTTGTTGGGTGCATGCTTCGGCTCGGTCGGCGGGTGATCGTGACAGACTGCGACCGACAGGCCCGGCGTGAAAACGTGAGGGGGTGACGGTGTGACCGCGGAGACCGACTGGGGCGGTGCCCCCTCCGTGCTGCGGATGATCCTCGGAAGGCAGCTGGAGGAGCTGCGCACCCGGGCCGGTATGACGTTCGAGCAGGCGGGCGAGGCGATCGGCGTCAGCCACTCCACGATCCGCCGGCTGGAGGCCGCGAAGGTCGCCCGGCTGCGGCTCCCGGACGTCGAGAAGCTGCTCCAGGTGTACGGCGTGACGGACCAGCAGGAGATCGACACCTTCCTGAGTTCGGCCCGTGAGGCCAACAAGCGCGGCTGGTGGCACACCTACCGTGACGTCCTGCCGGACTGGTTCGCCGCGTATCTGAGCCTGGAGCAGGCGGCCCTGCAGATCCGCGCGTACGAGGCGGAGTTCGTGCACGGGCTGCTGCAGACCGAGGCGTACGCGCGTGCCCTGCTGAGCGCCGGCAACCCGCACGCCGCGCCCGAGGACACCGAACGCCGGGTGGCGCTGCGCATGCGGCGCCAGGAGCTCCTCACCCGCCCCAGTCCGCCGCGTGTGTGGATCGTCATGGACGAAACGGTCCTGCGCTGGCCGGTCGGTGGCTCCGAGGTGATGCGGGAGCAGGTGGACCATCTGATCGAGGTCAACCGGCTACCGAACGTGACTTTGCAGATCATGCCGTTCAGCAACGGCCCCCACCCCGCCATGCGGGCCGGGGCGTTCCATCTCTTCCGGTTCAGGGCGCCCGAACTGCCCGACATCGTCTACCTCAGCGGCCTGGTCGGCGCGGTGTACCTCGACAAGTCGGACGACGTCGTGGTCTACCGCGAGGCCCTGGACCGGTTGGGCGCCCAGTCGGCGCCCGCCAGAAAGACCGAGGCACTCCTCGGTGCCCTACGCAAGGAGCTCTGAATGCACCACCACACGCACCACCCCACACACCACCGCGTCTCGCACGACTCCATACGCAACGGAATGCCGTCCCGTGACCTCGGCACCCACGGCTGGTCCAAGCCCTGGAGCGACGACGCCGGCGGTGCCTGCGTCGAGGTGAAGAAGCTCGCCGACGGCCGCGTCGCCCTCCGCCAGTCCACCGACCCCGACGGCCCCGCCCTCGTCTTCACCCCGCACGAGATGATGAGCTTCCTGACCGGCGTGAAGGCGGGTGACGCCGACTTCCTCCTCTGAACCCCCTTGTTTTTACCGAGCGTTCACTGAAGAACCGCAACTTTGAATGGGAGGGACGGCTTTGCCCGACAACAACGGATGGCCGGCCGACCGGATCGACACCGAGAACGCGCACTCGGCCCGCATCTACGACTACATCCTCGGCGGCAAGGACTACTACCCCGCCGACAAGGAGGCGGGCGACGCCATGGCGGCGGAGTGGCCCGCGCTGCCGATCCACATGCGCGCCAACCGTGACTGGATGAACCGCGCCGTGCGCTGGCTCGCCGAGGAGGCGGGCATGCGCCAGTTCCTCGACATCGGCACGGGCATCCCCACCTCGCCCAACCTCCACGAGATCGCCCAGTCGGTGGCGCCCGAGTCCCGGGTCGTCTACGTCGACAACGACCCGATCGTCCTCACCCTGTCCCAGGGGCTGCTGTCCAGCACGCCCGAGGGGAAGACGGCGTACATCGAGGCCGACTTCCAGGACCCGGAGGCCGTCCTGAACTCCCCCGAGTTCCGGGAGACCCTCGACCTGGGCAAGCCGGTGGCGCTGACCGTGATCGCGATCGTCCACTTCGTCCTGGACGAGGACGACGCGGTGGGTATCGTCCGCCGCCTGCTGGAGCCGCTGCCGTCCGGGAGCTACCTCGCGATGACCATCGGCACCGCCGAGTTCGCGCCGGAGGAGGTGGGCCGCGTCGCCCGCGAGTACGCCGCCCGCGGCATGCCGATGCGGCTGCGCACGATCGACGAGGCGCACGAGTTCTTCGAGGGGCTGGAGCTGGCCGAGCCGGGGATCGTCCAGGTCCACAAGTGGCATCCGGACGGAACGGGCGAGCAGGGGATACGGGACGAGGACATCGCGATGTACGGGGCGGTGGCGCGCAAGCCGTAGCCGGAGCGGGGCACGGCTGTCTCCACCGGTCCCACGTCGGTCAGCACGCCCTCCAGGGCGGACTCCAGCAGCCGCTTGGTCAGCTGCTGGAGCAACCCGCCCTCACCGGTCCGCTGCAGGCCCTCGGCCTGCGGCCGGCTTGCTGGTCGAGTACGCGGTGCGGCCGACGGCCGTGGTGATCGGCCTGGGGAAGGCGCCCGTGTGGGCGAGGCCGTCACGGACGCCCAACTTCCCCTGCGTCAATCACGGTTCGTCGTTACCGGGCACCACCCGGGTGTGTCCGGTAACGACCTCCCGGACCGAGAGGGCACCCGCTCCTGCCCTTCGCCCGCTGCACCCCGGTGACCTTGCCGGTCGTGTCCAGCAGGGCCTCGTCGCCGGTGACCAGCGTCACCGTCCGCACCGGTTCTGCCTTGCCGGCGCCGCTCGCGCGGATGGTGTACGGCTCAGGGGGCGCGCAGGGCTCGCCGCCAGTGGTCGGTGACGCTGTGGCGCAGTGTGTCGGTGTGGACGGCTTCGGGGGTCAGCAGGTTCTGCAGGCCGATGCCGCGCAGTTGTCCGACGACGGCGACGGCCACCTCGGCGGGGTCGGCATCGGGGCGTACGTCGCCGTCGGCGATGCCGGCGGCGACGTCGTCGCGCAGGTCGGCACGGAAGGCTTCGTCGCGGTCACGGAAGACGGGAGCCAGTTCCGACGCCGTGGCGGCCTGCGCCCACAGCGACAGGAACGCCCGGTGCATCAGGCCGGCTTCACCGAGGGCGCCGATGTAACCGTCGACGAGCCCGAGGAGACGGTCCAGGCCCGGTGACAGGCCGCTCAGTCCGGGCACGAAGCCGGTCTGCGCGGTGCGGGCCAGCCGTTCCAGCAGTGCCTGTTTGGCGCCGAAATGATGGGTGACGATCCCGCGGCTGTAGCCCGCGCGTTCGCCGACACGCGCCAGGGTCAGCGAGCGCACCCCCTGCTCGACGACCAGTTGCGCGGCGGCGTTGAGCAGGGCCGCTTCGGTGTTTTCGCGGCGTTCTCGCTGGGTCCGGCGGGGGGTGGCCATGCGGTGGAGTCTACCAAACAAACTTGCGTGTCGAACAACAAGTATGTGAGGGTGGCGACGGCTCGGACGACCCAGGAGGCTGGAATGATCGAGATCGACGATCGCGCCATGGACACCATGCTCGCCGAGGACCCCGGCGGCCCGGTGGTGATGCTGAACCTGCTGCGCTTCCGCCCGGACGGCGGCCGCGAGAGCTACCAGCGCTACGCGGAAGCCCTCCGCGGCGGGATCAGCGCCCGGTACGGCGTGCAGGTGGAGTACCTGGGCGAGGGCGGGCGCGCCCTGGTCGCCGAGGACGGGCAGGCGTGGGACATGGTGGCGCTGGTGCGCTATCCGGACCGCAGGGCGTTCGTGAGCATGATCCGGGATCCCGAATACCAGGCGGTCACTCATCTGCGCAGCCAGGCTCTGGTGGAATCGGTGCTCCAGCCGACCGTGCCGATGGGAGCGTGAGCGATGCCGCCCGCGGTGTTCGTGCACGGGAACCCCGAGACCGCCGCCGTATGGCGGCCCCTGCTGGCCGCGTTGCCTCGTACCGACACGCTGTGCCTTTCACCACCGGGATTCGGTGCGCCCTTGCCGGACGGGTTCGGGGCGACGGTCGAGGACTACCGGGCCTGGCTCGTGGCCGAGTTGGAGGGTTTGGGAGAGCCGGTCGACCTCGTCGGTCACGACTGGGGCGGCGGGCATGTGGTGAATGTCGCGATGAGCCGCCCGGATCTGGTGCGCAGCTGGGTGAGCGACGTGGTCGGTGTCTTCGACCCCGGCTATGTCTGGCACGAGCTCGCTCAGCGGTGGCAGGGCCCGGACGGTGAGGCTGCCGTCGCCGGGCTGTTCGGCGCTCCGGTGGCCAGGCTCGCCGCCTTCCTGGCGGAACGGGGCATGAGCCGGACGGTGGCTGAGCAGGTCGCCCCGGCCGTCAACGAGGACATGGGCCGGGCGGTGCTCGCACTGTACCGGTCGGCCGCGCAGCCGGTGATGGCCGAGCTCGGCCATCACCTGGAGCGGGCGGCACAGCGTCCCGGCCTGGCACTGCTCGCCACCCGGGACCACGCGGTCGGCACCGACGAGCAGAGAGCCCGCGCCGCCCGCCGCGCGGGAGCCCGCCTCGTACGGCTGGACGGCCTCGGACACTGGTGGCTCACCCAGGACCCGGCCGCCGGCGCCCGAACCCTCACCGACTTCTGGGCCTCACTCCGGCCCGGCGCATAGACCCTCCGCCTGGCAGTGCCGCGCCTGCCTGTGCCACCTCCTCGGCATCGCAGGCCACCATGGTGTGACGCCGGGTCGAGCGGGGCGGCTACCCGGTGAGTGCCCGGGTGCCGAGGACGGTGACCAGGGCGAGGCGTTCGGCGTCCTCGGTGCCGGGCTCGGCGGTGTAGAGCATGATGCGCTGGTCGCTGCCGCCCACGGTGAGTGTGTCGCACTCCAGTGTCACGGGACCTGCGTGCGGGTGGTCGATGGTTTTACGCGCGCTCTTGTGGTGGCCGACCGCGCCGGAGTCCCACAGTTCGCCGAACCGGTCGCTGTTGGCCCGCAGTTCGGCAACCAGCCGCCGAACCCGCTGATCGGCCGGATACCGGGCGGCGGCCGAGCGCAGGTCGGCGACGAGGGTGGCCTCCAGGGCACGCCGGGACGCCGGCGTGTGCCGGACCCGGGTGCCCGGGCCGATCAGGTTGCGCCACACCGCGTTGCGCTGGTTGCCGCGCCATCCGGACGGATCGCCCATCAACGCCGCGTACGGCGGGTTGGCCACCAGCAGCGTCCAGGCCGCGTCATAGACCGCCACGGGTGTCCCGGTCAGGCGGTCCAGCATCCGCTGGACGCTCGGGGTGATGTGGGCGGGCACCGTCTCCGGGCCGGGCGGGGTCAGTCCGGCCAGGTGGAACAGGTGTGCCCGCTCGGTCCGCGACAGCCGAAGGGCTCTGGCCAGGGCTTCGATCACTTGGGCCGAGGGGTTGGACGCGCGGCCCTGTTCGAGGCGGGTGATGTAGTCGGCGGAGATCCCGGCGAGCATGGCCAGTTCCTCACGGCGCAGCCCGGCCGCGCGTCGCTGTCCGCCCGCCGGCAGGCCTACAGCCTCCGGCGAGACCCGGTCGCGCCAGCGGCGCACTGCCTTCCCGAATTCCGCTGTCGCCATGCCGACCAGTGTGCACCGCCCACCAACCGGCCTGCCTGGTACCGCGAGTCCCAGGAAGAGAAGGCCACTGGTTGACGGCATGCCACGGCTGGAACCTGGAGGCATGACGAGAACGCCGATCACCGGAGCGACAAGGGACTCGGTTGCGAGACGGCGCGACGGCTCATCGCAGCAGGTCACACCATCTACCTTCGCAGTCGGGACCTTGAGCGCGGCCGGCGTGCCGCCGAGCGGCCGGGCGCATGGCTGGTTCTCCTCGACGTCACCGACGACCCGGCCGTCGAGGCCGCGGCGAAGGCCATCGCCGACCTGACGCGTTCATCGTCCGCAGGGCGCGAGTGGGCCCCGACGGCCCCACCGGCAATCACCACTGACCTCTGCTCACAGGAGCTCTTCATGACACTCCCCTCTTCCCCGGTCTGGTTCATCACGGGATGCTCCACCGGACTCGGCCGTGCGCTGGCCACCCATGTCCTGGAACGCGGAGGGCGTGCGGCGGTCACCGCCCGCGACCCGCGGACGGTCGCCGACATCGTCGACGGCCACGGCGACCGGGCGCTGGCCCTGCCGCTGGACGTCACGGACCCCGAGCAGGTCAAGGGCACGGTCAAGCGGGCCGAAGATGTCTTCGGGCGGCTCGACGTGCTGGTCAACAACGCCGGTTACGGATACCTGGCCGCCATCGAGGAGGGCGAGGACGCCGAGGTGCGGGCGCTGTTCGAGACCAACGTCTTCGGCGTCGTCGCGATGACCAAGGCCGTGCTGCCGGGCATGCGGGCCCGGCGGGCCGGACACATCGTCAACGTCTCCTCCCTCGGCGGTCTGGCCGCGTTCGGTGCCACGGGCTACTACCACGCCACCAAGTTCGCCCTGGAAGGACTGTCGGAGTCCCTGGCCGCCGAGGTCGCGCCCCTGGGAATCGGGGTGACCATCGTCGAACCGGGAGCCTTCCGCACGAACTGGTCCGGCCCGTCGATGAAGCAGTCCGCGATCCGCGTCGACGACTACGCCGAAACAGCCGGCCGTCGCCGCGCGGCAACGCTGGCCACCTACGGCAACCAGCCGGGCGACCCGGCCCGCGCCGCCGCGGCCGTCACCGCCGCTCTCGAGGCCGAGGAGCCCCCGCTGCGGCTGCTCCTCGGCAAGGCCGCCCTCCAGGTCGCCCACGGCAAGCTCGACTCCCTGCGCCGGGACTTCACCGACTGGGAGCACCTCACCGTGAGCACCGAGATGAGCGCATGACCACGCTCGCGATCGTCGGCGCCGGACCGGTGCTCGGGGCAACACCAGGTGCGGCACGGGCGGGTACGACGTCGGTGCCGCCCGCCGCCGCCGATCGGCCGTCCTCCGTGAACTCCCGCTGTCCGCCGCGGACTTCGGCCACACCCGCCCCGATCCCCCGAGTGGCGACGCGTGTGCTCCAGCTCATAGCAACCGTTCCTGACGCTCCACTCGTATGACAGGTGAGAAACAAGGTGGCGATGTCTTCGCCCGGTCTCGCGGCCATGTGCGCGGTAACCGGGACTCCGGACAGCACGTTCACCGCGTCATGAACACTTCGAAGGGATCTGTCCTTGCGTCACAAGAAGCGCGCCATGACCCGTCGCACCGTCCTCGGAGCGGCCGGCCTCGCGGCCGGAGCCGCCGCCGCGGTACCGGTTCTCGCCTCGGCCGCCCCCACCAAGGCCACGACGCGCCAGGAGCGTGTGCCCCGTACCAGGGCGAAGACGTTCTCGGGCGCGGCAGCGCGGTCCGCGAAGCCGGGCTTCCCCGTCGAGTACGTCGGGGTCACCTGGACCGGGGCCCACCGCGGTGCCGCGATCAGACTGCTCGCCCAGGACGGCAGGGCAGGCGCGTGGCGGACGCTGAAGCCGGTCTGCGCGGCCGGGGCGGACGGGGACACCGGGCAACCCGCGAAGAACGTGAGCGTACTGGTGCCGACCGGCGGGGCCGCCGGTTACGAACTCAGGATGCCGGACGGGGCGACCCATGTACGTTCCACCGCCATCGACACGGTCCACGGTCCGACCGCCAACGTCTCCGTGGCCTCCAGGACCGCGTCGTTACAGGGCATCGAGTACATCACCCGGGCGGGCTGGGGCGCCGACGAATCCCTCCGCTTCAAGGCGGACGGCACCGAGAACTCCCCGCAGACCTACTACCCGGCCCAAACGCTGACGGTGCATCACACTGCGGGCGCCAACGGGGACCTGGACCCGGCCGCCACCATCCGTGCGTACTACTACCTGCACGCGATCACCAACGACTGGGGCGACATCGGCTACCACTTCCTCATCGACGAGGCGGGCCTCATCTACGAGGGTCGTTACACGGGCACGGACGGCATCCCGGCGCACAACGCCGACGGGAAGATGGTGACCGCCTTCCACACCTCCGGCTTCAACTCCGGCAACCTCGGCATCGCCGTACTCGGCACCTTCGAGAACCAGGCCCCGACCGCCGCGGCCCGCCAGTCGCTGACCACACTGCTCGCGGCGCTGTCGGACTACCACGGCCTCGACCCCCAGGCCGCCGTCACCTTCGTCAACCCCGTCAACGGCGTCACCAAGAACGTCCAGATGATCAGCGGTCACCGTGACTGGCTCACCACCGAGTGCCCCGGCACCACGCTCTACGGCGACCTTCCCGCCCTGCGCGAGGACGTAGCGGCGACGCGTGACGGTAGCTGACCGCTCCGGGACGGGTTCGGCACCTCCTGGCGGAGAAAAGCCGCTCGCCACGACGCGGCCGCCGTGGCGAGCGGCAGGCGCGCCCTGGGGCACCCGATCCGGCGTCGGACGGCACCGCCCCCACACGACCAGAGCGATCGTGCGGGGCATCGGACCGTCCAGGCCCGACCAGGCACTCCGAGACGTCAGAGTCGGTTCTTGGTGACCGCCTGCAGCGCGTGCGCGTGAGTGTGCAGCGGACGGTCCTCGACGTGATCGCCGAGCTGCAGCGGGATCTCGGGTTCGCCTGTCTGTTCGTCTCCCACGACCTTGCCGTCGTTCAGCAGTTCGCGCAGCGTGTCGTCGTTCTGCGGGACGGGCGCGTCGAGGAACATGGACCGACCATGACGACCCTCCTGGCTCCGCGGAGCGAGTACACGCGCCGGCTCGTCGCGGCCGTGCCCGTGCCGTATCCGGTGGTGCAGCGCCGCCGGCGCGGGGAACGGCGGGCATTCCTCATCGTCGGCGGAACGGAGGCCACCGCGTGACGCAAGCCCCCGAAGCGGTCGCCGGTGTCGACATCGGCGGTACGACCACCCAGGTGGTGCTCTGCAAGGAGGACCTCGGCGTCGTCGACCGTCTCGGGGTGCCGACCCCCGCGGCCGACGGCGGGCAGGCGATGGTCGACGCCGCGCTCGACGCCCTGCGGCGCCTGCTCGACCGTACGGGTGCGCGGCTGCGGGGCGTCGGGGTGGGCGCGGCGGGACTCGTGGACACGCGGGCGGGGCGGATCCTGACGGCCACCGACTCCTTCAGCGACTGGGCCGGCTTCGCGGTGACGGACGCGCTGGAGGGGGCGCTGGGGGTGCCGGCGTTCCTGGACAACGACGTGAACGCGTTCCTGCGCGGTGAGGCGACGGCCGGTGCGGTCGCGGGTGAGCGGCATGTGCTGGGGATGACCCTCGGCACCGGGGTCGGCGGGGCGCTGTGGCTGGACGGCGCGCTGTACGAGGGGCCGCACGGCGCGGCGGGCGAGATCGGGCACGTGCCGGGCTTCGGCGATCTGCCGTGCACATGCGGTGGCCGTGGCCATCTGGAGACCCTCGCGTCCGGCCGCGCGATCGCCGCGCGGTACGGCGAGCGGACCGGACGGACCGTCACCGCCCAGCAGGTCGCCCAGGCGGCGGGACGGGGCGCCCCGGAGGCGCTCGCCGTGTACGGGGCAGCGGGTGCCGCGGTGGCGCGTGCGCTGCTGATCACGGCGGGGCTGCTGGACGTCACCACGTGTGTGATCGGCGGGGGCGTCAGTCGCTCCTGGGATCTGCTGGAGCGGCCGCTCCTGGCCGTGCTGGCCGACGAGCCTCCGGTCAGCGGGCATCCGCTGCGGGTGATGCCGGCGCGGCTGGGGGGCGACGCGGTGGCCGTCGGTGCGGCGGCGCGGGCGCGGGCCGAGCTCCGCTCGGTCCGGCCGGCGTAGTTCCGGGGTTCGCCATCGGAGGTTCGGTTTGCTGCGGAGTGCCGGTTGTTCGTGGTTGCTCGCGCAGTTCCCCGCGCCCCTGAGCGGGCGCGGGGGCTGGTTGCGCTAGTAGGACTCCGTTAGGTCTGTCTTGGTCTTGGTGTGGCCCTTCTGGGCAGGGGTTGGTGGCAGGTGATGCAGGTGCCGGTCCAGCAGTTCAGCAGGTCTTGGAGGGTGTCGAGGATCTGGTAGAGGGTGAGTCCGGTGTGTCGGCTTTTGGGGTCAGCCGCTGCTCGGTGAGGAACGCGTGGGCGGCGGTGACCAGGGTGGCGCGATGGTGCCAGCCCATCCAGGAGCGGCCTTCGAAGTGGTCCAGGCCCAGGCCGTGTTTGAGTTCCCGGTAGTCATGCTCGATGCGCCAGCGGATCTTTGCCAGCCGGACCATCGGCGACCGGGGTGTCGTCGGGCAGGTCGGACAGCCAGAACCGGGTCGGTCTGTCCTCACCGTCGGCCCATTGTCACCGCCGGGGGGGTACCCCTTGCGCGGCGCCCGGCTGGCTGTCTGGGCGGCCGATCGCTTGTGGGTGGGAAGGTACGCTGCCGGAGTGATCCTTCCGACCGTCAATGAGGTACGCGCGCTGCACGAGCGGTACGCGCCATCGCATGAGGCGCTGGACTTCGTCTTCACCCACTGCGAAATCGTCTGCGGCATCGCCGAACAGCTTGTGGCACAGACAGACCTCCCCCTCGACGCCGACCTCGTCCGTGTTGGCGCCCTGCTCCACGACATCGGCGTCTACCGGCTATACGACCAAGCCGGTCGGCTCGATCACCGCAACTACATCCGCCATGGCGTCCTCGGCCACCAGATCCTCCAAGAGGAGGGCTTCCCGGAGCGCCTGCGCCGCTTCTGCTCCTGCCACACGGGAGTTGGTCTTACCCGGCACGACATCCGCGAACAGAAGCTCGCCATACCCGAGGCCGACTATCTGGCCGAGACCATCGAAGAGCAACTGGTCATGTACGCGGACAAGTTCCACAGCAAGACGACACCACCTACGTTCCTCACCGCCGACTCCTACGCCGCGCACGTGGAGAAGTTCGGCGCGGACAAAGTCCACGCATTCGATCTTCTGCGTGCCCGGTTCGGCGAACCCGACCTGACCTCAACCAGGGCGCGATACGGCCACGCGCAGGCTTGAGGTCGGCAGCGTCGTGTCAGATAGGTCGTGCCTAGGCCCCGGGGAGGCCCGGCGACGTTCGCCCTCTTGTGATCTGACGCGCCGTCCGGGTGGCGCGTCTGCGCCAAGCTGTGCAAGTGGAAGAACGGGTACGAGTCCGAGAATGCGATGACGACGAGGGTCAGCGACTGCTGCGGATCGTCCGCCGAGGCACCGGTTCGGTGGTGACTTGGCGGCGGGCCCAGATGGTGCTGTTATCCGCGCAGGGTATGCCGGTGGCGAAGATCGCCGAGGTGACGTTCACCAGTGCGGACCGGGTCCGGGATGTGATCCACAACTTCAACGCCGACGGCTTCGACTCGCTCTACCCCAAGTACAAGGGCGGTCGGCCCAGAACGTTCAGTATGCCCGAGCGGCGCGAGATCAAGAAGATCGCCAAGTCCACCGAGCACGGCCTGCCGTTTTCGACCTGGAGCCTGGCCCAGCCGGCCGAGTGGAACCCGGCCCGGACGTACGCCCGCTCCGGCCGGTCGTACATCGCGGCCCCGGCAGGCCGAGGTGGCTCGGCTCGCGGGGGTGTCGCAGGCGACCGTGTCCCTGGTGTTCTCCCCCGAAGCCCGACGCCAAGGGACGCATCATTTCCGAGGAGACCCGGCAGCGGGTCCTGGAGACGGCCCGCAGCCTCGGCTACGTGCCCGACCCTGCCGCCCGACGTCTGGCCGCCGCCCGCAACAACCTCCTCGGCGTCTTCAGCTTCACCGCCACGTTCCCCACCGATGTGCAGCACTCGTAATACCCCTTCCTGGTCGGCGTGGAGCGCGAGGCGGCGGCGCTCGGCTACGACCTGTTGCTGTTCACCGGGTCGAGCACCGGCGGCGCGGGGGCCACGGGTCCCGACGCCCTGAGCCGGGTCCGACTCGCGGACGGCTGTCTCTTCATCGGTCGGCACACACCCCGGGCGGAGCTCAGGCGGCTGGTCGAGGACGGCTTCCCGGTCGTGCACCTGGGCCGCCGCGAGGAACTGGAGGGCGTGGCATGGGTCGGCGCGGACTATGTCGAAGCCACGCGTGAAGTCGTGGGCAATCTGACCGAGTTGGGGCATCGACGGATCGTCCTCGTCCGCGAGGACGACGACGCGCCCGCCTCGGCGGACCCGTCAGCGCGGCTTCCTCGAAGGACTGGAGGCAGCAGGTCTGCCCTCTGGGCCCGCGACCGTCTTCCGGTCCGCGCATCCGCAGCGGGATCTCACGCCCGAACGGCTGCGCGCCTGGTCCCAGGAGGGGGTGACTGCCTTCGTAGCTGAGGAGGCCGGTACCGGGGCGGCTTGGCGAGGCTTGCTCTCCGCCTTGCGCGAGGGGCGGGCCTCGACTGCCCCGGAGAGGTGTCTCTCGCCCTGCTCGGCGGCCCACCCGCCGACCTGGCAAGTGAACCCGGACCCACCAGATTCGACATCCCCCGCCCGCAGTTGGGCGCCGCGGCAGTACGTCTGGGTGTTCGTCGGGCGCGGGTGAGCGTGGGGGCTGGTCACGCAGGTGCAGGACGTACCCCGGCAGGCGTGCACGTCGGCGTGGGCCAGCTTCGCTCAGGTGGTTGCCAGTGCCTCGGTGGGGGTCAGCCGGGAGGCACGGATCGACGGATAGACGCCGGCGGCCATGCCGACCAGAACCGCACCTGCGAATCCGCCGCCGACCGCGTTCAGGGGAATGACCGGCGGCCAGCCCTGGTAGCCGGCGTAACCGAGAACGGCCAGGCTGCCCAGCAGCGTCCCCGCCAGGCCGCCCAGGGAGGAGAGGGCGACGGACTCGGTGAGGAACTGGCCTCTGATCTGGCCCCGGTTGGCGCCAAGGGCTCGACGCAGCCCTATCTCGCGGCGGCGTTCGAGGACGGATATGAACATGGTGTTAGCCACCCCGATACCGCCCACCAGCAGAGCGACTCCCGCGAGTCCCAGGAACAGGGCCGAGAAGGTGTTCTCGGTGGCCCGTTTCGCGGCCAGGGCATCGGAGGGGCGGCTGACCTGCACGACACCGGGCAGCTGCGGATTGATGGTGGCGGGCAGTACCTTGCGGACGTCCTCGATTGCTTCCTCTCTGGCCTTGACGTAGATCACCGTGGGGTGTCCGTCGAACCGGAGCTGGTCACCGGCCGCCTCCCAGCCGACCATCACCGAACGGTCGATGTCGGCCGCCAGCGTCACCGGGTCCAGGATCCCGATCACCGTGAACCAGCGCTTGTTGATGTAGATCTGTGGGGCGGGCTCGTCCGGGTTCAGCTCGGAGAATCCGAGCCGGGAGGCGGCCACGGAGCCCAGGACGGCAGTAGGGAGCTTCTCGGTGGCGGCGTTCAGGAACTGTCCTGATCCGACTGCGCCGTTGACCGACTGCAGTAGATTGCGCTTGGTGGCCAGGACGGTCAGGCCGCTGAAGTCGCCGGCGTCGACGCGGTCGGAGCGGTGTACGACGGCGTGGGTGTTGGCGACGGCGCTGCTGACGGTGACAGGTCCGATGCGGCTGACCATGTTCACCGACTCCTCGGGGAGGAGCACCGGCGGCTCGGCTCCCGGCGTCGGCACGGCCTGCAGCGTGTTGGTTCCCAGCGCCGCGAGTTCCTCCATCAGCGCCTTCTGGCTGGAGGCGGGAATCCCCGTCACGACGATCATGGTGGCGATGCCGATCGAGATGCCCAGGGCGGACAGCGCCGCCCTGACCTTGCGGGTACGGATGCCGAGAAGTCCGAGGCCCAGCAGGTCGCGCGGTGCCAGCCGTACGGGCCTGGTACCTGAGACGATCCGGTTTCCACCACCCGCCGTGTCGGCCCCGTGGCGGGACCGCCGGCCGGAAGACCCGCCTCGGGGCTGGCGGCGGCTTCCCTTGCCTTCCCGGGTGGTGTGCTGCGTCGGTGCTTCCCTCATGCGTGGCTCCGCATCAGTCTGTCGGCCACGATCCGGCCGTCGAGGATCTCCACTCGGCGGGGCAACTGTGCGGCGATGTCCCGGTCGTGGGTGATGATCGCGATGGTGGTCCCCTCTTCGTTCAGCCTGGTCAGCAGCTCCAGGACCGTCCTGCCGTTGGCGGTGTCCAGGGCTCCGGTGGGCTCGTCGGCCAGGACCAGGGACGGTTCGTTGACGAGGGCGCGGGCGATGGCGACCCGCTGCCGCTCTCCCCCGGAGAGCTGGTGGGGCAGGTGGTCGACCCGGTGCGCGAGCCCGACCCGGCCCAGTGCCTCGATGGCCAGCGGACGCCGCCGGCGGCGGCTCACCCCGGCGTAGAGCAGCCCGGTGGCCACGTTCTCGGCGGCGCTGAGCCCATCGGTGAGATGGAACTGCTGAAAGACGAAGCCGAGCCAGCGGCCACGCAGGGCGGACAGCTGCCGGTCGGAAAGCGCGGCGATGTCGTGGCCGACGATTTCCACGGTGCCGTGGGTCGGCCGGTCCAGCGTGCCCATGACGTTGAGGAGGGTCGATTTCCCCGACCCCGAGGGGCCCACGATGGCGACCAGTTCGCCTTCGCCGATGATGAGTGAGACCTCGTCCAGTGCGGTGACTCCGCCGGGGTAGGCCATGCTCACGTTGTGTACGGCCAGTACCGGCGGGGCCGCGGGAGGACTCACGAGGCCGTCACCACCTTGGTGCCCTCTTTGACACTTGTTCCGGTGATCTCGACCATGCCCTTGGCGAACATCCCCAACTCGACGGGCCGGAGCGGTCCGTTCTCGACCTGTACCGCGTAGCCGCCCTCGGACAGAGCCAGCAGGGCGGCTACCGGAACAGCCAGTACGTCCTTCTTGGTCTGCCCGTTGAACTGCACCTGGACCGCGGCGGAGTCGATGTCCGCCACCTTGTCGGCGCCCGCCCTGTCCAGCGAGACGGTCACCGTCACCCTGGCCGGCCCGTTGGCTCCCTCAGGTCCTTCCTCGGGCTGGACGACGGTGGCGATACCCGACACCTTGCCGGGCGCCGTCGAGCCGTCGGGCAGCTTGATCGTCACCTTGGCGCCCTGTTCGACCGAGCCGACGTCGGTGGCGTCCACCGGCACGGTCACGGACTTGGTGGTCGCGGTGAGAGCCAGCAAGTCGCCGGCGGTGGCGTCGGCCCCGAGCTTGGCTTTGACGGAGCTGACGCGAACGGCGCCCTCGGTCACCACGATGTCGCCCGCGTCGAGCACGCCGGTCGCTGCCACGCCCCTGGCGGTCTGCCAGCGCCTGATCGCGTTCATGAGAGACGCGGTGAGCACCCCATCCCCTTCTTTCACCTTTGTCTCCTCGGGGGCGGAGGCCGCTGACGACTGCGCGTCGGGCTCATCCTGCGGCCCGCCGGGGGCACCGCTGGCCTGTGCTTCGGGCGCCGTCGGCGCATCCTTGGGGGGCGAGGGCTTGGACTCGGCTGTGGATGTGGGTGCGGCGGCCCTTCTGACTGTGCTGCCCACACCCGGCTGGGAGCCGATGTCGTATCCGAGCGCCCGAAGATTGTCGGCGACCACCTTGATGTCGCGGCCCACCAGGCCACGTGTGTCCAGTCGGCGGAACATGGGCGTACGGCCATAGAACACGAGTACCGGCCGGTCGTCCACGCGGTAGAGCTGCTCGTTCCGCTCGATCTTGGCGCCTGGGGCGGGCAGCCAGGTAACGCTGCCGCTCGCGGATCCCTGCACGCTGAGCGGGGTTCCGTAACCCAGGGTGCCGCTCAGCTCCATCTCCTGGGACAGATCCGCTCTGGCCACGGCGACGGCATGTACTTTCGTCGTCTTCTTGGCCCCGGTGTCCGCCCCGCTGTCCCGGGCGGCCCACCCCGCGGCACCGACACCTGCCGCAGCCACAGCGACGGCGGAAAGGGCGAGTACCCACCGCCGCGGGCCCCTCGCGGGCGTACCTTCGCCGGGTTCCGAGGCAACTCCCCCACGTGCTCGCCTGCTTGCTCGGCTACTTCCTGTCACTGAACGCCTCCAGCTTGCACTCATTCTCGATCTGGACATAGTCGGGAGGCAGTGAGCCGTCGTAGTTGTAGCCGCTTCCGTCCGGGAGGCCCTTGACCTTGACTCCTCGCTTGTTCAAGCACTTGATCTGCTCGCGGAAGTCGTCCATATAGTGCGGGTTCTTTTCCTTCACCAGCTCCGGCGGCAGAAGAGGCTTCTTGGCCTTGCAGGCCTCCGCGGCATCGCGCATGGCGGGCGACTTGGTCTCGGGATACACCCATGCGTGTCCGGGGTCCTCGACGTTTCCCGTCTTCGAGTACGTGGGCACACCGTTCTTCTTCAGGCAGGCCGAGTAGGCATTGTTGACGAGTCGCTGTTCGTCTTGTGAGCTGTCCAGCCGGAGCTGAACACCCTCCTCTGAACCGGAAGCAGTTTCCTTCTCGTCCGCTGAACCGGCCTTCCCCGGCTTGTCGCCAGGGTCGTCGAGCGAGGCGACGCCGGACTTGTCGCCACTGTCATCGCCCGCCCCCGCGCCACCACAGCCGGTGATCAGGGCGAGAGCGGCAAACGAGGCGGAGAGGGCGAGAGCGGGCAGGCGCGGCGGCCGGGCTGTCCACAGCCCGCAGATGAGGTTCGACATGGCCGCAACTATGAACGGCAGATATGAAGATCTGGACAGGCCGACATCAGGATCCTGACTGATCGGTTTGAGCGCGGCTTATGGTCGACCCATGTGCGCACACGTCTTGATCGCCGAAGACGACAAGAAGCAGGCCGAGGTGATCCGCCAGTATCTGGAGCACGCCGGTCACACGGCCAGCGAGGTCCATGACGGGTTCGCCGCGCTCGACGAGGTCCGCCGTCGGCCGCCTGACCTGCTGGTCCTGGACGTGATGCTGCCGCTCCTCGA
This sequence comes from Streptomyces sp. NPDC030840, assembly GCF_055572015.1. Lineage (NCBI taxonomy): Bacteria > Bacillati > Actinomycetota > Actinomycetes > Kitasatosporales > Streptomycetaceae > Streptomyces > Streptomyces sp. NPDC030840. The sequence goes on from NZ_JBVIEE010000026.1 coordinate 91,571, forward strand.
CGGACTGCAGGTCTGTCGCATTCTCCGGTACGAGACGGATCTTCCGGTGCTGATGCTGACCGCCCGCTCCACCGAGGAGGACCTCCTACGCGGCCTCGATCTGGGTGCCGACGACTACATGACCAAGCCGTACAGTCCCCGCGAGCTGATGGCCCGGATCCGGACCCTGTTACGCAGACCCCGCCAGGCCACGTCGGCGGACCGCCACATCCTGAGCGTCGGCCCGCTGACCGTGGACCCGGTCCGCCACGAGGTCTTCATGGCGGGGCAGCCGGTTGTCTGCACCCCCGGCGAGTTCGCTCTCCTGGCCGTGATGGCCGGTCAGCCCGGCCGGGTGTTCCGGCGAGAGCAACTCCTGGAAATGACCCGAGGCTCCGACCGCTACATCAGCGGCCGCATCATCGATGTGCATGTGGGAAACCTCCGCAAGAAGATCGAACCGGATCCGCGGAGGCCGGTCCACCTGCTGACCGTCTTCGGCGTCGGATACAAGCTGGCGGACGGCCGGACGGGGCACGCGGAGAGCGGCGGCCATGTCTCGCCGTAAGGGGTCACGGCTCCCCCGCCGCGGGGTGCCGCTGCGCAAGAGCGTGCTGGCGCGGCTGATGGCCACCTCGGTGCTGGTCGCCGTGTGTTCGATCGGCGCCACCGCCTGGCTGGCGGTGCAGACCACCACCCGGGCGATCCAGCAGGAACAGGGCCAGGTCCTTGCCGACGACGCCAGTGTCTACGACCGACTGCTGGGATACGCGGCCGTTCACCGCGACTGGGACGGGGTGGAGCCACTCGTACGCGACCTGGCGGAACGGACCGGACGCCGTGTCGTCCTGACCTCGAAGAACCGCCGCCCGATAGCGGACTCCGCCGCCTCCGCCGCACCACCGCCCTCGACGGCCTCCGCGGTCATTGACCCGCTTCGCACGGGCCAGGGGCTGCTGCACGGCAGCGGCGCCCCGGTCGGCGGCGACGGTATCGATCCCCGTGCCACGGGCCCCTATCAGCTGCCCGGAGCGGAGCGCTCCTTACTGCGCCGGCGGGCGGACAAACAGGTCCGTTGCCTGCGCGACCGGGGGATCAACGCTCAACGCGTCGACCGCCCAAGTGGTCGTCCGGCCGTCAAGTTCAACCCCGTCGCACTCGCCGGGTCCGACGCGTGCTACCTCCCGCTCGAGCAGCCCACCGCCACCGAACGCGAACCCCTCGCCCGCCTCAACACCATGACCGCTGCCTGCCTGGCCGCCCGGCACCCTGACCTGCCGCTGCCTCCCCAGTACGCGGTCAGGGTCGAGCCGGGTTTCTCCTTGGCCACGAAACTGCCCGACAAGTACACCGACGTCATAGAGGACTGCGTCGCCGAAAGCCGCCGCGCGCAGCTGCGCACCTACGTGGCACCGGCCGCTCTGCTGTACCTCTCCACTCCCGGCGGCACCGACGCACCGCTGTTCGACCTCTCCGCGCGAAACCGCACCCGCATCATCGGCGTCACCGGCCTGGTACTGGTACTCACCGTCGGCGTGACCGCTGTGATCGCCTCCCGGCTCGTACGCCCGTTGCGGGCGCTGACGGACGCCGCACGCAACCCGAGCGGACCGCACCGGCGCGTGCCGGTGAGCACGAAGGACGAGATCGGCTACCTCGCGCAGGCGTTCAACGAGATGTCCGAACGCCGGGAGCGCCTTGAGGAGCAGCGCAAGGTCATGGTCAGCGATGTCGCCCACGAACTGCGCACCCCCCTCACCAACATCCGCAACGGGCTGGAGGCCACCGAGGACGGCATCGCCACGCCGAACCCGGCTCTGGTCTCCTCCCTGTTGGAGGAGGCACTGCTGCTGCAGCACATCATCGACGACCTCCAGGACCTGGCGGCGGCCGACGCCGGCAAGCTGAGCATCCGTCCCGAAGCCGTACGGCTCGGCGACATTCTGCATCACGTGGCCGCCGCGCACCGGGTCGCGTCGGACGCCGCGGGAATCCGGCTGACGGTCGGCGGCGAGGACGGCGTCCAGCTCATCGCCGACCCCGCGCGACTGCGCCAGGCCGTCGGCAACCTGGTGTCCAACGCGGTACGCCACACAGGGCGGGGCGGCAGCGTCACCATCTCGTCGTACGTGGACGGTGAGGATGTCGTCATCGAGGTGGCCGACACCGGCACCGGCATCGACGCCGATGACCTGCCCATGCTCTTCGAGCGGTTCTGGCGTGCCGAGAAGTCACGCAGCCGCCACGCGGGAGGCAGCGGCCTGGGGCTTTCCATCGTCCTCCAGCTCGTACGCGCCCATGGCGGAACGGTCGACGTCACCAGCACACCCGGAGCCGGATCCGTCTTCACCCTGCGGCTGCCTCGATCGGGCGCGGCGGGCAGGCAGGCAGGCTGACGGTGCCCGGAATCCTTCACGCGTCCCGCGCCAGCACCACCGTCGCCGATGAGCAGAACCAGCCGCCCATCACGGAGGCGACGGCGCGGGCAGCCGCCCGTCGGGCCTTCGGACCTGGCGCGCGTCGCATTCCCCCCGCGGTTGACGGGACCGTCTCCACCAGGAGGAACAGCCCCCGCATTCCGGGGTGCTGGGCCGGCATGCCACCTCCGTCCGTGTTGAGAAGCTGTGTCGGGTCCTGACATGACAAGGTGAGCGTGCCTTTTGTGCAGGCCAGGATGACTTGGAACGTCCACCGCTACTTCAAGCCGTCCAGCGGAGGTGATCGCCGAACTCACCGGTCTTCTCGTGCCGGGTGGCCGTTGCCGCTGAGTGCCGGTAGGGGCCGGTGCCGACCGTCAGGGCTGCCGGGTCGACGGCTTGCTCGTGGATTCCGCGTCCACCTGCCGCCGTCCCCTGCCCAGAGCATCAACCACCAGCCAGCACCTGAGAACCAGAACAACCCAACGGAGTCCTACTAGCTCAGGCCCGCCGTCTTCAGCCAGGACCTGGCCACGTCCAAGGGGTCCTTGTTCTCCAGTTGGACCTGGGAGTCGAGGTCCAGGAGTGTCTTGGTGTCGAGCTTCGCCGAGACGGCGTTGAGGGCGTCGACGCCCTTCTGGGGGAGGTCGGACTTGTTGACCAGCGGGGTCACGTTGGCGAACCCGAAGAGGTTCTTCGGGTCCTGCAGGACCACGAACTTCTCCTTGGTGATGGTCGGGTCCGTGGTGAAGATGTCCGCGGCCTGCACGGTGTTCTTCTTCAGCGCCGCCTGGGTCAGCGGACCGCCCGCGTCGAGCGCCTTGAAGGACTTGAACTTCAGTCCGTACTCCGCCTCCAGCCCCTTCAGGCCCTGATGACGGGTCTGGAACTCGGGGGAGCCGCCGATGACCAGGTCGGGGGCGGCGTCCTTGAGGTCCGCGAGGGTGGACTCGGTGGTGAGGCCGTACTTCTTGGCTGTCTCGGCGTTGACCGTGACGGAGTCCTTGTCCTCGGCGGGCGACGACTCCAGCAGCGTCAGCTTGGAGTCGAGCTTGGCCTGGACGGCGGCGTTCACGGCCTCGGCCGACTTCTGCTCCGCCTTCGGGTCCAGGTACGCCAGCAGCGAGCCGTTGTATTCGGGCAGGACCGTGACGGAGCCGTTCTTCAGCAGCCCGTACGTGGTCTCGCGGCTGCCGATGTTGTGCTTGTACGTGACCTTGATGCCCTCGGCTTTCAGGGCCTCGCCGTAGATGTCGGCGAGCAGGATGCTCTCGGTGAAGTTGTTGGAGCCCACGACGACGGTGCCGCCGGAGGCCTTGTCGTCCAGCGGGTTGTCGGCCTTGTCGTCGGAGGAACCGCAGCCCGCCAGCAGGGCCGCGGTGGCGGCGAGCGCGACGGCGGCGGCAGCGGGGTGCCTCCGGAGGGACCTGCGTCTGGGGGCGGTAGAAGTCACGATTCCGTTCCGGGGCTGAGGGGGCGGGGTATGCACAGTGTGCGGGGCTCGCGCGGTCTGCGGGGCTTTCGGGACTTGCGGGGCTCACGGGAAACTTCTTCTTGCTTCTGCTCCCATCCAGCCGGATCAATCACATCGCGTCAAGTACGGACTGATCACCGTTTCGCTTCGGCAACCGAGTAACGGCGGTAGAGCAACCGCGACCGCTGGTGCGCCTGTTGACACGGTCCTCGCCGGGACGGCGCCGCCGCGCCCGTCAGCCGCTCCTGCGCACCCCCGGCGACACCGCGATCCGCGACACCGCCCAGAACACCGCGAGCGTCGCCAGCGCCATCAGGGCCGTCAGCGTGGCGCCGCCGACCACCTTCTCGTAGTCGCGCTGGTAGAGACCGTCCACGATGTACCGGCCGAGCCCGCCGAAGCTGACGTACGCGGCGATGGTGGCCGTCGAGACGATCTGGATGGCGGCCGAGCGCAGGCCGCTCAGGATCAGCGGCAGCGCCTCGGGCAGTTCGACCTGGAACAGCACCCTGCTCTCCGGCATGCCCATGCCCCGGGCCGCGTCGACCGGTGAGGGGTCGACCGAGCGCACGGCTTCGTACGTCGTCACGAGGATGGGCGGGATCGCGAGCACGACGAGCGGGATCATCACGGGCAGCATGCCGAGCCCGATCAGCACGAACAGCAGCACCAGCAGACCGAAGCTCGGCAGGGCGCGGGCGGCGGTCGCGATGAACGCGAGGGTGTTGCCGCCCCGGCCGGTGTGCCCGGTGACCAGCCCGACGGGAAGGCCGATCGCCGCTGCGATGACGAGGGCGAGCAGCGAGTACTGGATGTGCTCCCACACGCGGGTGGGGATGCCGTCGTAGCCGTGCCAGTGGGCGCTGTCGCTGAAGAAGGCGTTGACGAAGTGCAGGACGTTCACCGGGCCGTGTCCTCCAGGGCGAGGGCGGCCGGGTCGGGCTGCTCGGCCTTCGGTTTCGTGGGCGTGCGGCGCGGCATCCACGGCGTCAGCAGAACGCGCAGGAGCACCAGCAGGGCGTCCACCAGGATGGCCAGGACGGCGGTGGTGACCACCGAGGTCACCGCGAGCTCGGGCCGGTGGTAGAACATGGCGTCCGCGAGCAGGTTGCCGAGGGCGCCCTGGTTGCCGATGAGCGTGCCGACGCTGACGAGGGAGATGCTGGACACGGTCGCCACGCGCAGTCCGGCGATGATCGCGGGCACGGCGATCGGCAACTGCACCTGGACGTACCGGCGCAGGGGCCCGAACCCCATGGCCGTGGCGGCGGCGAGGGTCTCCCGCGGCACCGAGCGGACCGCGTCCACGATGGCGGGGACGAGCACCACCAGGCTGTAGAGGGTCAGCGGGATCATCACGGTGAGCTCGGTCTGGCCGGTGTAGTCGATGAGGACGACGAAGAAGGCCAGCGAGGGGATCGCGTAGATCACGGTCGTCACCCACAGCACGGGCGGGTACAGCCAGCGCAGCCGTACGCACAGCTGGGCGATCGGCAGGGCGAGGACCAGTCCGGCCAGCACCGGCAGCAGCGCCTCCCTCAGGTGCAGCCCGATCAGCCCGAAGTAGCTGTGCTGGAGGTCGCTGGGGATGTCGAAGAACCCGCTCATCCGGAGAGGTCCGCCTTCCGGTCCGTGCTGTCCTCCGGGCGGATCGCGCCGTCTCCCGACCCGTTCGCGGCTCCGACCGTCCGGCCCGCCGCGTGGGCGCCGCGGATGGCCTCGCCGATCGTCTCCTGCGAGACGACGCCGACGGCCCTTCCGTCGCCGTCCACGGCGACGGCCCAGCCGGTCGGCGACAGCACCGCGCAGTCGAGGGCCACCCGCAGGGAGTCCTGACCGGCGACGAACGGCCGCCCGTGCGACAGGAGTCGCTCCGGTGCCACGCCCGGCAGGTCGCCCGGCTCGCTCCAGCCGAGCGGCTTGCCGTCGCCGTCGGTGACGAGGAGGTACGGCGCCCCGGCGGTGTCGCGGGCGGCGACCTGCTCGGCGGTGGCGTCGGTCGCGACGACCGGGCCGGTGAGCAGTTCCAGGCCCGCGGAGGGGAAGAACGACAGCCGCCGGATGCCGCGGCCGTCGCCGAGGAAGTCCTCGACGAACGCGTCGGCCGGGTCGCTGAGCAGCTCGGCCGGTTCGGCGAACTGCGCGAGACGGCCGCCGGTACGCATCACCGCGACCTTGGTGCCCAGCCGGATCGCCTCGTCGATGTCATGGGTGACGAAGACGATTGTCTTGCCCAACTCACCCTGGATCCGCAGGAGTTCCTCCTGCAGTCCCTTGCGGACGACGGGGTCGACGGCCGAGAACGGCTCGTCCATCAGCAGCACCGGCGGGTCGGCGGCCAGCGCCCGGGCCACGCCGACGCGTTGCTGCTGACCGCCCGACAGCTGGTACGGGTACCGCTGGGCGAGGGAGGCGTCGAGGCCGACCCGCTCCATCAGCTCCGCGGCCCGCGCCCTCGCCTTCTGCTTGCTCCAGCCGAGCAGGCGGGGCACCGTCGCGATGTTGTCGGCGATGGTGCGGTGCTGGAAGAGGCCGGCGTTCTGGATGACGTAACCCATGGACCGGCGCAGGGTGTTGACCGGCTGCTTCTGGATGTCGACGCCGTCGACGAGGATCGTGCCCTCGCTCGGCTCGACCATTCTGTTGATCATCCGGAGGGTCGTCGTCTTCCCGCAGCCCGAGGGTCCGACGAGGACGGTGATCGAGCGGTCCGGTATCTCCAGCGACAGTCTGTCGACCGCCACCGTGCCGTCCGGGTATCGCTTGGTGACTGAATCGATCCGTATCAAAGCGCCGGACATCCTTCGGAATCGAGGAGGACGGCTGCTGCGGCCTTGGGTCGAACAGCCGTTTGCGGGACGAGTGTAGACGGCGGGTGTGACGCGCCCGAGGCGGGCGTACGGGCGCGGTGCGCCCAGGCGACCGGGGCGCGGCAAGCCCGATGGCACGGCGGTGAGGGACCGCGGCGGCCTGTAACCGCCTCGACACCTCCTGCGTCAGCCGGCGGCCGCTGGCCGCCTTCCCCGGGGCGGGCCGCCGGACACCGCGCCGGCGGCCCGCCCCTTCGTCAGGTCGGCACCTTCAGCTCAGCACCCTCGTGCCCCGGGTCCCCCGGGCCAGGCCCGCCGCGGTGAACGCCAGCGCCACGAGCAGGGCACTCGTCCACACCGCGGAGCGGTAGCCGAGGCCCGCGCCGATGGTGAGGCCGCCCAGGGCCGGGCCGAGGGCGGCGCCCACGTTGAAGGCCGCGGTCGCGAACGAGCCGCCCAGCGAGGGCGCTTCCGTCGCCGCGTACAGCGCCCGTGTGATCAGGGTCGAGCCGACCCCGAACGAGAGCGCCCCCTGGACCAGCACGAGAACGACCACCACCGCCGGGTTGCCCGCCGCCGCCGCGAGCAGCGACCAGCCGGCGAGCAGCGCGAGTCCACCCGGGACGAGGACCAGCGCCGGGCGGGCGTCGGACAGCCGTCCGGCGACGGTGACCCCGGCGAACGACCCGATGCCGAACAGCGCCAGCAGGGCCGGCACCCACGCCTCCCCCACCCCGGCCACGCTGGTGGCGAGCGGCGCGAGGTACGTGAACGTGCAGAAGGTCGCCGCGTTCACCAGCGCGCCCACGCTCAGCGTCACCAGCAGCCGGGGCCCGCGCAGCACCCTCAGTTCGCGGCGGGCGCTGGGCGCGTGTGCCGTGGCCGGGTCGTCCGGCGAGGTGTCCGGCACCGACCACGCCACGGCGAGCAGGGCCGGTGCGCAGGCGAGGGCCACCGCCCAGAACGCCGCGCGCCAGCCCCAGAGCTGGCCGAGCAGGGCACCGGCCGGGACGCCCGCGACGCACGCCAGGGTGACCCCGCCGAGCAGGACGGACGTGGCCCGCCCCTTGAGGTGGGGCGCGACCATGCCGGTCGCCGCCGTGAGGCCGACCGCCAGGAACCCGGCGTTGGCGAGCGCTCCGAGCACCCGTGTGGCCAGGAGGACGGCGAAACTGGTGGTGAGCGCGCCGATGACGTGCACCAGCATGAAGGCGGCCAGGCAAACCAGCAGCGTCCGCTTCATGGGCCGGCGCAGACCGATGATCGCCATCAGCGGCGCCCCGACGATCATTCCCACGGCGAACGCCGACGTGAGCGCGCCGGCGGCCGAGATGGACACGTGCAGATCACCGGCGATGTCCGGTACCAGACCGGAGAGCATGAACTCGGACGTCCCCTGGGCGAAGACGGCCAGGCCGAGCAGATAGAGAGGGATGGGCATGAGTACTCCACGCACCGCGTCGAAAGGACAGGAAGGCCGGAGAACGGCAGCCCGGTGGCGACGCGCGGACAGCTGAAGCCCAAAGGAATTGACGGATCGTCAGAGGCCGTGAGGCCTCAACTCCTCAGCGCGCGCGGGAAGAAGCCACCGGAACGACCGGTGGCCGGCGCCTGTCCGACTCGGGGCTCGACATGCTCGTCACCGTAACAGAGCCCTCGGGGTGAGCCGTCAGGACGGTTCCGTCCCCCGCACCCGGGCCAGGACGTCCCGGATCATGTCGGCGGCACCGGACATCGACGACGGCACGGCCGCCGCGGGTACGGAGCGCCGGGAGCGCGTCGTCCTCACCGGCGGCGTGCCGAACCCGGTGGACAAGCCGGCCGGCTGCGCGTTCCACACCCGCTGCCCGTACGCCCGGGACCGGTGCGCGGTGGAACGCCCCCGTCTGACGGAGACGTCCCCGGCCGCCACACGGCCTGCCACTATCCGCTGACGGACCGGTCCCCGACGGGGCGGACCAACTCCCACGTGTCCACGGCGTAGTCGAGCGTCATGCCGTGCCGTTCGTACAGCGCCAGGGCCCCGCTGCTGTTGTCGGTGTCCACGCCGAGGCCGATCCGGTCGCGTCCCAGCGCCGCGTAGTGCCCGAAGGCGTGCCGCAGGAGGAGACTGCCGAGGCCCTTGCCGCGGGCCTCGCGCAGGACGGCGAGGTTGCCGACCCATGCCATCGAGGCGCGTTCGTTGTGGCTGCGCAGGAGGCCCGCGTCGCCGAGGCCGTCGACGTGCGCGATCCAGACCAGCGACCAGTCGGCGGAGCCGCCGTCGATGTCGTCCAGCCACTGTTCGTACGTACGCGGCTGGAAGTCGAAGTGGTCGACCATGGACTGCTGGAGCAGCGCGTGGGCCTGTCTGCGGTCGGACTCGGCGAGGCATGGGCGCAGGGTCACGCCGTCGGGCGGCGACGGCAGCCTATCGGCGGCCCGGTCGAGGGGCCGCTCCATCACGTTGTAGCGACGGACCGTCCGCCACCCGCGCCCCCGAAGGGCGTCCAGGTCCATCGTGGGCGCGATGTTGAGGTGCAGGTGCACCACGGCCCGCTCGGCCCCGTTGCCGGCCGCCCGCCGCGCGGCGCGGGCCTCCATCAGGTCGAACAGGTGCAGGGCGGCCTGTGTCCGGCCGGGCAGCGTGTAGTGGTCCATGTCGATCCGCTCACCGCCGGAGTCGTCCCACACCAGCCCGTACGCGACGAGCCGCTCGCCCTCGAACACGAGCCACGAGTCGCGCTCCAGGTCCACCTCGGGATGGATGAGGTCCGCCCGGACCTCGGCGAGCCCGGTGTCCGCCCGGCCGATCTCCATGAGATCGACCTCGTTGAGCAGCGCGCACACCGCCTCCGCGTCGTCGAGCGTGGCCGGGCGCACGGTCAGGCCGGGCGGAAGGGGGGTGGCTGTCGTCATGGGACAACTGTCGGTCGGCGAACAGCCCGGCCGCAACGGACTTTTTCTGCGTCGCTGCCTGAGAACAAACCGTCAAAGAGTGCTCATAGAACAGGAATTGGGCTAATGTTCCGATTGAAGGCATCACTCGGGGGTGGGGATTCCATGGATCCATTGGTGACGACAGCCGCGACGGCCTTGGTGGCCGCGATCATGGGGGACGCCTGGGCGGCGTCGCGCGACGCGGTGCTGGATGTGTGGCAGCGGGTGAACCCCCGGCGTGCCCGGGTCATCCAGGCGGCTCTCGACGAGGCCACCGACGAGGCGGAGCGGGTGCGTTCCGACCCGGCGGCCGAGCTCCGCGGCAGCGAGCTGGAAGAGGACTGGCGGGGTCTGTTCCACGCCCTGCTGCGCGACGCTCCCGGCCCCGAGACCCGTGACGAGGTGCTGCGGCTGATCCGGGAGAACCTCGCACCCGGACTGCCCGATCCGGACCAGCGCGCGAAGGTCGTCACCCTCGTGAACAATTTGAGCGTCTCGGGAAATGGCCAGGCCGCGGTGGCAGGAGAGAACATCTACTGGAACACCCGCGGCTGACCCACGACAGAGCGGGCGCCTTCACTGCGGACCCCGGTGACGGACACGTCCGCGGCACGCACGGTGGCACCCAGTGGACGAGCGCCGGCGGCACCCGCTGGAACAGCATCGACGCGAGGGACCACAGCGTGGTCATCGTCGCCGGGCACGACGTCCGGATCGGCAGCGGCGGCACCTACCGTCTCGTCCCCTGGCCCGGCGCCCGCAGCCCGCTCAGCGGCGCCGACGCGCGCGCCCAGCCCAGTCTGCTGCTCAAGGCCGGCAACGGCGTGGTCGGCTTCCACGGACGTGAACACGAACAGGACGTCTTCCTGGATTGGCGTGGCCAGGGGAGCCGCGTCCGCATCCGCTTGCTGCAAGGCGGCGGTGGCCAGGGCAAGACACGCTTCGCCGACCACCTCGCCCGGACCTGGCGCGAGGACGGCTGGGCCGTCTGGGCCGCTCCCGACCCGGCCGCACCGGACCGGTCGGGCACCTTCACCGACGAGCGGCTGCCGGGCGTCACCGCCGACGGCGAGAGCGCCACGCTGCGGGTGAGCGGTTCGCGCGGCGTACTGATCATCGTCGACTACGCCGACCGGTGGAACGCCGACGTCCTGGTCACGCTGCTGGACCTGGTGCACAAGGTCCAGGGCGCGCCGGTACGCATCCTGCTGCTGGCCCGGCACCCCGGAGTCTGGTGGCAGAACGTCGAGACCCTCTTCACCGAGCACGGTGTCACCTGCGACACCTGGCGCCTCGGACCGCACTCCCCCGAGCCCGCGCAGCGCCCGAAGGAGTTCGAGCTGGCCCGGGCCTGCTTCGCCGCCGTCCTCGGACGGTCACCGGACGGCACGGGCGGTCCCTCGACGCCCGCGCCGGGAACCCCGCCCGGCACGCCCCGCCGACACGACTGGCGGCTGCCCGCCTACGACCTGGTGCTGACCATCCACATGGCCGCGCTGGTCTCCGTGCTGGCCGAACTCGACGGTGACGAGGCGCCCTCGGACCCCCTGGACGTCTCGCGCTACCTGCTGGGGCGCGAGCGGCTGCACTGGGGCCTGATCGACCGCCGGCGCGGCAACCCCGAGTCGAGGCACATGGACATCGCCGTGTTCGTGGCCACACTGACCGGCGGACTGCCCTCGTACGCCCAGGGGGAGGATGCGCTGCGGCGCCTGGGACTGTCAGCGAGCAAGAGCCAGGACCTCACCCACGACCACGCCCTGTGCTATCCGGTGCCCTACCGGCCCCGGGGCGGCTCCCGCGGCAACCCGGTCCTCGAACCGCTCTACCCCGATCGGCTCGGCGAGGACTTCCTGGCCCTGACCATCCCGGGGCACGGCCTGGAGTACCCGGTATACCCGGCCGCCGAGACGTTCGTGACGAAACTGCTCGCACCCGACGCGGCGACCGGCGATCCGCCCCCGTGGACGCGGCGCGCCCTGACCACCCTGATCGAGGTCTCCCGCCGGTGGGCGCACGTGGCCCACGGGCAGCTGTACCCCCTGCTGGAGGAACACCCCGGGCTGGCCATCGCCGCCGGCGGCGGTGTCCTGTCCGCGCTGGCCGACCTCGCCACCGACAACGAGGACCTGCTGCGGCTCGTCCGCTCCCGGATTCCCGCCGAGCGCGGCGTGGACCTGGAGGTGGGCGCCCACGCACTGGCCGAACGGCTGACCGAGTACGACGCGGAGCACGCCGTTTCCGGCCCCGAACTCGCCCGGCTGCACGAGCGCCGGGCCCGGCTCAGCAGCCGCACCGGCAGACGCGACAAGGCGCTGAGCGAGAGCGGCAGCGCGGTGGCCGTGTGGCGCCGTCTCGTCGAGCGCAACGCGGCGGCCCACACCCGGGACCTGGGCCGTGCGCTCGCCACCCACGCGGAGTGCCAGGCGATGGTCCACCTGACGGACACCGCGTCCGAGACCGTGGAGGAGGCCCTGCGGCTGCTGCGCTCGGCCGGTGACGCACCGGGCGTACGGCCGGAACTCGCCTACGCCCTGCGCAATGCCGCCGGTATCCGCTACCGCGCGGGGCGGTGGACCGACGCCGTCACGGCGGCCTCCGAGTCCGTGGAGCTCTTCCGGGTCCTCCAGCGGGACCAGCCGCGGTACCTCGCCGATCTCGCGGGCACCCTGACCCTGCTGGGCGGGCTGCTCGTCGCCGAGGAACGGCTGGAGGAGTCGGTGACCGCGGGCCGGGAATCCGTGCGGATCCTGGACGGGCTCGTCAAGCACCGCCACGGTCTGGAGCCCGAGCAGAGCCAGGCCCACAGCGAACTGGCCCGCGCCCTGGCCAGATCGGGCAGGCTCCGTACGGCCCTGTCCCACGGCAACCGCGCGGTCGGCATCCGGCGGAGGCTCGCGCAGGACAACTTCCAGGCGTTCGGCTCCCGGCTGGCCGTCTCCCTGATGAACCTGGCCGGCTATCACGCCGACCTGGAGTCGTACGTGGATGCCGTGGCCCTGGGGAAGGAAGGGCTCGCGACGTTCGAGCGCTGCCTGGAGAACAGGCTGCCCGTGCATGCCGCGAGCCGTACGGCGGCGGAGACCCTCAGCGAGATCCTCGACCGGGACGGGCGTTACGCCGAGGCCGACGAACTGCGTCTGAAGTACGGGGTGGACGGCCCCGTGGGAGGGGACGGCCCGGCGATCCGGTGAGAACAGCCGGGAAACCGCCCGGAAGTCACCGCTGCCCGCCCGCCGCGGAACGTGCCCGGGCCGCCTCCGTGGCGTACCCGTGGTCCCAGACACAGACGAGCGTCCGGTCCTCGACGGCCGCCCGGATCCGGGCGTTCACCTGCAGCAGGAACGAGGTCAGCCGGGGCTGCCCCGCCGTCCAGCGTTCGGCGAACCAGCTTCCCGTCACCTCGTGCAGCAACAGCCGGGCGGTGGGCCGGGTGCACACCGCGAGCAGGTCGCCCTCCCGGGTGTCCACGGCGGCCCAGCGCACCGGTGCCCCTCGGACGGGCAGCAGTTCGGCCGCGTCGAAGCCCGGCTCGTCGACCGGAAACACCTGCGACCAGGTGCGGCCACGCAGCCGCAGCACGAGACCGTCACCCACGCCGAACGCCAGATGGGTACGCGCCCCGCGGTCGCCGAGCGGCGACAGCAGACCCGTGAGCGCCACACCGACCGCGCGGTCGTCGGGCTTTCCCTGGTCCGAGACCCAGCCGCGGCCCTTCGCCTCGACCCGGATCGCCTGGCCCACGTCGTTCAGCGCCAGGCGCAGCGCCGCGACCGGACCCGGCATGTCGGCCACGGCGTCCTCGTGCAGCCACGGTCCGAGAACAGCCGCGTGGTTCTGCACCTGGGCGAGCAGCGCCCGGCACGCGTGCGCCGCCGCCGACTGGGACCAGGCCCCGTCGGGGACGCCCGCCGCGGTGGCGCTCAACAGGGTCGGCTGCCCCATGCCCACCGGCAACCGCAGCAGCACCGCGTCCCGGCGGTGCTGCTGGCGTCTGCGGTGCCCGTCGCCGCACACCGAGGCGGCCCGGACCACGAGCGCGCCCAGGTCCGCTCCGTCCAGGACGCTGTCGGTCGTGGCGTCGGGACTGAGCGGGAGTTGCTGGGGAATGCCCCACGTCGGCTGGTCGGCTTCGGCGAGCGGCGGCAGCGCGCCACCGTCCGCCGCCAGCCGCCGCATCTCGTCGAGCTCGGACTGCACCCAGTCCGGATCGTCGTCCATGGGTTCGAAAGCCTTGCGCGTCTCTTCGGCCTCCCTGCGGGTCTCCTCCGCTGCCTTGCGGCTCTCCTCGGCCTCTCTGCGACTCTCCTCCGCTTCCCTGCGGCTCTCCTCGGCCTCTTCCCGGGCCCGGCGCGCGGCCTCCGCCTCGTGCCGGGCCGCCTGCTGTGCCTGTGCGGTCCGCGCCCGCAGGTCCTGCGCCTCCGCCAGCAGACGCGCGGCCTCCGCCCGCGCCAGATCCGCCTCCTCACGGGCCCGGGCCGCCTCCGCACGGGCCCCGTTCTCCTGCGCGCGAGCCCGGTCCGCCGCCGCCCGGGCCTCGTTCACGGCGGCCCGGGCGCCGTCCGCGTCGGTGCGGGCGGTGTCCGCCTGCCGCGTCGACTCGGTGAGGCGTGCGAGGGCCTCGGCCCGGTCCCGCCGGGCACGGTCCCGCTCGGTCACGGCCCTTTGGGCGGTGTTCCCACCCCTGCGCGGGCGGCTGCGGGCGAGCAGGGCGATCACGCCCACGCTCAGGACGAGCAGCACACTGAGCACGATGGTCATGGATGTTCCTCCTGTGGGCGTTCGGACCGGCCCTCCGGCTGCCGCGGAGCCACCGCGGTGCGCCGGTCCGTGGAACGCGCCGCGCGGGTGGCGAGAAGACCCACCGCGTGGGTCTCCAGGCAGTGCCACAGCCGCGTGGCGTCGGACGGCGCGCCGTCCGGCGACAGCGCCGTGTCGCGGCAGATCATCCGGGTGTCGTCGAAAGCGGCGGACAGCCGCCGAAGGGTCAGCCCGGGAAGCCTTCCGACGCGTTCCCGCACCAGCGCGGCCACGCCGTCGGCCAGCCCTTCGAGACCGCAGGCGCCCCGATGCGCACGCGCCTGTTCCACCACTGCCGTCGGCCCGTGCTCCGGCCGGGCCAGAACACGCGTCACCTGCTGCGCCTCGGCCACGGCCAGTGCGTACACCCGGGGCCGGGCCTTTGGCGTACCCAGTACGAGGGGCAGCCGCCCGCTCAGCCACTGGGCCAGTTCCGGCATCGGCACGGCGTCGGACGGTGAACGGGACAGGGCCAGGTACACGGTGGCGGGCCCGTTCGGGTAGGTCCGCAGGACCTCGGCCCAGGCACGCAGCCAGGTCACGGTGCCGTTCCGGTCCGGCACCGTCCGCCCGTGCCGCGCTCGCGGGCCGGGGCCGGTGGACACGTCGGCCGCCGGGAAGAGCACCAGGACGGCGTGGCACGCGCCGGCCAACCGCCGTACGGCGCCCGAGGCGTCGGCGCCGTCGCCCGGCAGCCGGGCCGGGATGTCCACCAGTTCGACGCGCCCCGGCTCGTCGCCGAGCAGGGCCCGCCCGGTGTGCCCGCCGCGCCGCACCACCGGCTCGGCGAACAGCGGTTCCACGGCCTCCGCGTCGCTCGTCGCGGTCGCGCCGGACCGGATGGTGTGCGCCGCGAGGTCCTGGACGCGCCGCCAGGCCCGGGCCGCGTCCCGCGGACCGCCGAAGTCGTCGCCGGGCGCGGGGAAGCAGGGCTGTCCCGTCCGGCGGCAGGTCCGCAGCCAGGCCCGGGTGGCCGGGGGCAGTTCCCGGTCGCGGGCCTGACCGGCCAGTCGTTCCAGCACGGTTGCCTGGCCGGGACCGATCGACAGCCGCGCGGGGCCCCCGTCCGTCACGTGGCACAGCGGCAGCACCTCGGCCCGAGCGGGCCCCGCCGCCCCCGTGGCGTCCAGGTCTCCGGTGAGCAGCCCGACCACCCCGGGGTCGGGGCCGGGGCGCAGCACACCCAGGCGCACCGGGGCGTCCTCGGCGTCGAGGGCCGCCATGTCGGCGGCGAGCTGCGGTGTCGCCCCGCCCATGCGCCCGGCGGCGGTCCGGGACAGCAGCCGTAGCGCGGGGGCCCACCGGGCGCGTACGGACGGGTGGACGGCGGTCATCGTGCTCCCCGCGCCGTTTCGGGTTTGATGACGACGGCTCCGATCCCGATCCCCTCGTGGGTGCGGGCCGGTGCCAGCAGCACCCATTGCAGGACCGGTACCGAGGGCCCGGCGCGGCCCTTCACATCCATGCGTTCGTCGGTGCGCTCCCGCAGTTGCCTGCCCGTCAGCGTCTGTACGTTCCGGGGGAAGTCGACGCCCGTGCTCCTGGCGGCATCGGCCATCGCCTGCCAGGGCGCGGCCCGCCAGCGCCACCACCAGCTGTCATGCGCCGCGGGCGTGGAATGCAGGACGGACCCGATCACGCCGTCGAGGTCGTGCAGCATCCTGAACCTGTTCCGGGCGTCCAGCTGCGCGCCGGCGGAAGTCGCCCAGAGGGACAGGTGCTCGCACAGTGTCTTCCGGAAGTAGTCGTCGCTCCCGGCGTAGGTGAAGCCCTTCCAGCGGAACACCAGCGACGGGTCCAGGCCGACCAGCCTCAGCGCGTGGTGGGCCCGCAGCGCCCACCAGCGGCGGTCCGCACCGGCCGACGCGCCCCGCAGTCCCGCGGCCTCGGTGATGTAGTCCTCCATGCGGGACGGCAGGGGCTTCTCGGGCTCCGGCCGGAGGCTGAGCCGCACTTCGATGTGGTGACCGGGCAGCTCGGGCACGAGCACCTCGGGATCGTCGAGCGCGTCTTCCCGCGGGACGTGGACCGCGCCGCCGCCTCCGCGCGCGGCGTCCGTCAGCTTCAGGTGCCACTCGCGCCGTTGTCTGTCCGGGAGCCGGAGCAGGGCCATGTACGACTGGCGCCAGTAGTCGTGCGCCGTGGCCGGCGGCGGTGTGCTCGACTCGCCCCTCGGGACGAGGGCGTCGATGGGCGAGTCCAGCTGAGGGATCTTCATCAGCTCGGCGTGGATCCCGGCCAGCGCCCCGACCAGCCGGTCCGCGGAGGACGGCACGGCTTCCCCGCCTCCGCGCCCGGCGGCCTTCCCGGCGGTGTGCCGGACCTCTTCGCCGTGTCCGGGGCCCTCCGCGTCGTCCGTCACCTCCGTCGGGTCCTCCGTCGGGTCCTCCCTCGGGTCCTCCGTCCGGTCCTCCGTCGATTCCCCCTTCAGGTCCGTCCGCTCCGTGTCTGCCGGTGGGTCCCCCGTACCGTCGGTGCCTTCCTCGGAGGCGTCGGTGACCGTCACCGCCTCCTGCACGGGGAGGGCGGCCGCCTCCGGCTCCCCGGCCGGTGGGGCGGCGGCCCGTGGTTCCTCCTGCAGCTTGTGGATGAGCCAGCCCAGCGTGAGGGCGGCCGAATCCAGATGCCAGCGGGGTGTGTCCGTCGGGTCCCCGGCGAACCTGGCGTCGTACGCCGGGCTGGCGCCGAGGGCGCGGTGGAAGTCCTTGAGCGCCTCGATGAAGACGTCACGGCACCGCGAGTCGTGGGCCAGCAGGGCCCGTACCGTGGCCTCGAAACCGGACACCGCCTCTTCGAGGGTGGGCGGTGCCGCCGCGGGCGGAGGAATCTCGCTCATCAGTGCGCTCCGGTGAAGGGGTTCCACTCGTCGATGAAGTCGGGGCGGCCCCTGTCCATCGCCCGCCGGTGCACGCGGCCGGCCTCGCGTTCGACGTCGCGCAGGTTCAGCGCGGGGGCGAACGGCACCTCCCCCCGGTAGACGGACAGATGACCGCGGGCGTCCAGCGTCGCGGTGTGGCGACGCTGACGGCCGTGGGTGGCGGCGTCGGGCACGCTCAGGACGTCGAGCCGCCTGGGGTTGCCGTCGCCATTGTCCAGATGGAACTCGTACTGCCCTCCGATGGGCGGCACCGGAAGGAACGCGATCCGGCCCGGAACCGGGCGCTGGGTGGTGTCCGCGTCGGGGTGGAAGGACTGGTCGAAGTAGTCGTCCTCACCGCCGGGCGGAGGCTGGGGGAACACCTCGGCGAGCCCGCCGCTCTCCGTGGTGACGCACAGACGCCCGGGCAGCCGGCAGCGCCCCAGGTCGGCGTCGAAGAAGGCGCCGTCGATGAGTTCGGCGAGCCTCAGGTGGGGGCGGGTTCCGTCCACGTAGTAGTGCGGATCGCCGTTGCAGAGCAGGATCTGCGGCCTCAGCTCCTGGTCCACCTCGATGAGGTACCGCACACCGTCCTCGCGCTGCGGATGCCAGACGGGCTTCGACAGGTCGATGCGCTCGCGTCGCGCCGCGAGCGCCAGATCGAAGGTTCCCCACTGGATGGACCGCGAGGCGGAGGTGATCCGGTGCAGCTCGACCTGCCTCGGCAGCAGGTTCCACCGGGGGGACCTGACCCCGAGCGTGCCCCGTTCGTCCAGCTCCACGAACGGCTCGCCGGCCCGCAGCAGCACCACGGGGCGCTTCGCCGCGGCCAGGGGCCCGAGGTCGCAGGGCAGGCTGGAGAACAGTCCGCGCGTCTCGATGTCGAGATCGGTCATGCGCTGGTGGGCGGCCCGGCCGTTGCCGCGCACCGTCTCACCCACGCGCCACCGGTTGCGCACGTTGTGTGCCCAGGCCGCGCCGAGGGACGTCGCCTGCTTCGCGTACTCGGTCTCGATGGACAGGGCCGTCGGCACCCAGCCGAACTTCAGCCGGGTCCCCGAGTCGGCCCGTGACAGCACGTCGGTCACCGTGCTGCCCACGAGTTTCATGCTGCTGGTCCGGCCGGAGAGCACCACCTGGTCGAGCACGGGTTCCGGGCCGGTCTCCCCGCCTTCCTTCGCGGCCTCCTCGTTGTTCTGCCGCTGGCGTTCGAACGTCGTACGGACCAGATCGGCACCCATCTCGGCGGCCCGCTGGAGGACCGGCAGCATCAGCTTCTCGAACTGCGCGGAGTCCAGGGGGATCGCCCTGGACGGGGTACGCAGCCGTTCCGGGGGGCCCTGGACGATCGTGGCGACCTCGTGGGGTTCCAGCACCACGGTGCGTTCGCCGTCCGCACCGAGCGCCTGCTTCTTCTCCTCGGCCAGCCGCCACAGATCGCGGAAGCGGTCACGCTCCTTGGTCTGTTCGTGGTCCGGCAGCGAGGTGTCCCAGGCCGTCGGCAGATAGCTGTCCAGCGTCTCCTTGACGTCCGGGTGGACGATCGTCTCCAGGCAGCGGGCGGCCTGGTCGGCCACCTGTGCGGCCAGGGTGCGCCGCGCGGGACCGGGTCCGGCCTCCCCGTCGTCCTCTGCGTCGTCGCGCAGCGCGTCGATCAGCACCGCCTTCAGCCAGTAGAAGACCTGGAGGGTCAGCAGGTCACCGCCCAGCTGTTCGTGGCCGGTGGAGGCGAGCAGCAGCGGCTCCAGCCGGTAGCGGCGCCCCGAGACCGTCCGCTCCTCGTCGGGGAGCTCGGGCGTGGTGTCGATCAGGTCCAGCTGCAGCAGCGCGATGTCCGTGGTGCCGCCACCGATGTCGATGACCAGCATGGTGCGCTGCCAGGTCGGCGGCGACACCGGCAGGGTGCGGCTCTGTCCGGTCCCCGGGTCCGGTGGGAGGGTCCGGGTCACCCTGCGCGACCGGGCGCGCAGGGCCTCGAGGCCGAGGTTCTGGTTGCCCGCCAGCTCCCGCATGACGAAGAACAGTCCGGCGGCGAGGCCCTCGTCGTAGGCGGTGATGACCAGGGGCGCGCCGAGTGCCTTCCCGACCAGTTCGCCGAGCCGCTGCCGTACCTCGGGCAGGGCCGTCGTCGGGTAGGTGACGATCACGGTCTGCACGGTGCTGCCGGGACGGGACTTGTCCGCCGTGAGCCGTTCGGCGGCCTCGACCAGCCGCAGGTACAGATGCTGGGTCAGATGGATCGCGGACAGGTCGCTGCCCGGTACCGGCGGCACCTTCACCCGGGTCACCAGACGCTTGAGTCCGGTGATCGCCGTGGGTCCGCCCCCGAGCTGGAACGCGCGGTTCTCCGGGAGAGCGGCCTCCTCCTCGCCGCCCGCGCCCTCGACCTCCACCAGCGAGCTGGGCGGGGCGAACGTCGTCCGGCTGTTCTCGCCCACGAACGGCACCGGGCGCAGTCCGTGCAGTCCGAGCGCCGGTGTCTCCGTCGTCCGGGTGTAGCCGGCGTGCAGCAGGGGCGCCAGCCAGGCGCGCAGTTCCCTGCTGCCCGTGGAGAACTCCTGCTCCACCTCCAGTTGGAGCGCCGAGACGGCGTCCTCGTTGCCCTCGTCCACCAGGGCCAGGGCCTCACGGCCGGTCATCGTCTCCTCGGTGGCACCGCGGAGTGTCACCTTCCGGTCGAGCAGGGGCAGGACGGCGTCCCGCCACTCGGCGGGAACGTCCCGGAACGGCCCGGGACCGGCGGCACCTGGCGCCCCTTCGGTGCCGGCCGCGATCAGCTCGGTCAGGAACCTCCCCAGCGTGGCGCACTGGTCCTGGTCGATCCGGTGCCGCTCCACCTTGCCCTCGCTGTGCAGGGTGACGGTCGAGGCGGTGGTGCCGAAGTCGACGACCACGAACTCGTGGAAGTGGTCGGCCGACGGTGGACGCAGCGGGAGGTACTCCGGCTCCGGTTCACCCATCGGCGCCGACTCCGGTGCCACGCCCGGCGCGGCGAACTCGAGCATGACGCTGCTGCCGACGGTGGTGTGCCCTTCGGGTCCCTGGACGTCGACCTCCCAGAACACATCGACGAACAGCGACTCGCCGTAGGCGCGCGGAGCGGCGTCGCGGGGCCGGGGGGCGAGGTGGACCAGCACGGTCTCGATCGCCGCCTCCCGCACCAGGTCGAGATCGCCGATCACGGGCCGGCTGGCGTCACCGTCGGAGGACCAGGCCACCTGCAGCGCCCTGGCGAGCCCGGGCGGCAGCTCGGTGCCGGCGGTGCTGTACACCCTCAGCCGTCCGGGCAGCTGGACCCTGAGGTAGGAGCTGCCGGGCTCGTGGTCCGGGCTGAGCGTGACGACCGGCAGCGGATAGCGGCCCTCGTGCTCGTAGAGGCAGAAGGACCGGTGCCCCGTGACCGCGACGTGCCCGTCGGGCACGGTGGCGGAGTCGGGAGCACGGAACGTCAGGTGCGGGGCGGCCATCAGGCGTTCCTCCAGTCGCTGATCAGTTCGTCGATGGGCTGGCGGCCGTGGCCCCCGGAACCGTCCGGGCCGTCCGGGCCGTCCGGGGCGGTGCCGGCGGCGGGCCCCTGGTCGTCGTCGCCGTCGTCGCGCGGGTCCCCGGGGTCGAGGGGCCGGCGCGGGGGACGCAGGTCGTCCTCGGCGGGCAGGAGCCGGGCCGCCTCCTCGTAGTAGGCGATGAGGGCGTCCAGGCGTGGGGTGAGAAGCCGGTTGAGCCGCGAGGTGACCATGGCGGCCGCCGCGTCCGCCACGTACTGCCGCAACTGCGTCACGATCAGGGGGTGGCGCTCCTGGCTCTCCGTCATCGGGTCGAGGTCCGGCATGAGGTGGTGCCAGGGCAGCGCGTGGTCGGGCTGCAACGGGAACCGGGCCGCCAGGTCCTCCTCGCCCTCGGGGAGGGCCTCGTGCTGCCGGCCCAGTCCGCTCACCACGTACCGGGGGTCCAGCGCGGTCCACAGCAGCGACAGCCGGTGGTCGACCTGGGCGGGGTCCCCGAGGTGGGTGAGGAAGGCCTCCCGGAGCAGGGGCATGGTGGCCGGCTCCTCGAACCAGGCCCGCAGGTCCGCGAAGGCGTCCGACCATGCCTGCTGCCAGTTCTCGAGCCACTCGTCCAGATGCTCGACGTCCTTCTCCGCGCGGCCGGTGACCAGGGCGGCGAACTTGGTGATGTAGGCGCTGGAGTGGTCGGCCGAGGAGTCGGTCACCGCGGGCGCCGCGGTCTGTCCCGGCATCGGTTTGAGGACCGACTCGGCGGACGCGGGGTTCCTGCTCTTGGTGACCAGGCCCTTCTTGTCACTGCGGGCACGCCTCAGCAGCTGCTTCCACTCGGTCCACTCGTACACCTCGCGTCTGACCTCGTCCGCCGCCGAGGTCAGTGCGGGCGGGGGCGGAAGCGTGAGGACCGCGGAGGGAAGCGTGCCGGGGAGCCCGTCCGGGTACGTCGGTTCCGTGCCGGGAGTGGTCTCCCGGGCCGGCCCGTGCGGGCCCCGCAGGTCCTGGAGCCGTGCCAGCAGCGCGTCCAGCAGGAACCTGTAGTCCCGCAGCCTCGCGTTCAGCTCGTCGTACTCGGCCGCGCCCGGTTCGGCGCCGGACAGCTCCTGCCGTACCTGGTACTGCAGGGCGAGCAGCGCCTGCCACAGCTTGCCCCGGGACGCCTCGGCACGCTCCAGCTTCTGGGCGACGCCGTTCGCCCTGAGATGCCGTTCGACCAGCCGGTGCAGGGCCCGGATGCCCCCGTCCTCGTCGGCGTCGCGCAGCCGCCGCGCCCACGGGCCGTTCGGGTCGGCCTCCTCGAAGCGGGCCGCGGTGCTCTCCCAGCGGGGTTGTTCGCCCTGGTCCAGTTTGTGCAGGGCGTCCTCGATCTCGTCCCTGGTCTTCTGCGACAGGTCGGCGTACGGCAGCCCGTAGCGCCGGATCGCGGCCACCGAGGAGGTGAGTACGACCGCGCTCTCCCGGCCCTTGACGAACTTGTCGGCGTGCACGTGGATGCCGTTGAGGGCGTCGCTGCGCTGCAGCAGTTCGTCCTTGGGCAGCGAGACGTCCGGCAGGGTCGGCACCAGCACCCTGTCGAACATGTTGGCGGCGACCAGCGCGGCCTGGGACAGCGCCTGGGGAGTGCGTCCGTCCTGGACGAGCATTCCCCAGAGGTCCTCGACCCCCCGCCGGCCCGGCCTGCGGGCCTCCAGCACGACCAGGATGGTGTGCACCTCGGCGAGTTCACTGCGGCTGAGGTGGGTGTCCCGTCCGTAGGAGCCCGCCCCGCCGAGCCCGGGGAAGTCGAGGAACTGCAGGGGGTGGTCGTCCAGCAACTGGTGCAGGTCCCAGTGGTCCGGCGCGACGTACACGTCGAACACCACCCGCTCGATGAGCATGAAGCTGCGGGCGAGCGCCTCCTTCTGCGTCTCCACCTCCGCGGCGCCGAAGGGCTCGATCCGGGGCCGGGGCCGGCTCTTGGGGATCCGCTCCTCGGTGCCGTGGTCGAGTGCCTCGCGCACGAGTTTGGAGCTGACGTGCCGTACCGATCCCAGCAGGCCGTTCTGGCTCAGGTAGGCGTCACGGATGCGGCACAGTTCCGTGGCCGCGGCCACGTGGGTGGCCGAGATCTGGATCGGGTCGACCACCGGCTTGGGCGCGTCCGGGCCGGTCGGCGGCCACAGACAGCTGACCCACTGGTCGAACGGTCCCCAGCCGCGGGGATCGGTGAACGGGTCGTAGCCGCCGAGGACGTGGCCCGCGCCGAGCACCTTGTGCTCCTTGTCCATGCCGCGCGCGAGTTCGTCCATGATGAAGCGGACGCACGCTCCCAGCCGCTCCTCGCTCAGGTAGTGGACCTCGGCCATCGGGCCGGCCCGGGTCGCTCCCGGCGTGTCCGACGCCGCCCCGGCCGTCTCCGTGTCCGCGGGGGCGTCCCCGTCGGCCGGGGCCTGGCGCAGCCGCAGGACGGTGATGTTGCCCGTGGACTTGCGTTCCTCGACCGGCAGCAGGTCGGGCCGGCCCAGCAGGGAGCCCAGCAGCAGCGACTTGCCGACAGTGAACTCACCGACCACTCCGAAGGTGACGGGTTTGTCCACCCGGTCCTGGAGTTCCCTGAGCAGCCGCACGACGGCGGTGTAGGTCTCGTGGGAGTCGGGTGTTCCGGGTATCTCCTGACGCTGCAGCATGGTGCGCGTCTCGTCGGCGAACCGGCGCAGACCGGCCAGGCCGTGTGCTGAAGTCAAGAGGTCGTCCTCCTCGTAGCGTGAGCGGGTACGGCCGGACGGCGGAGACGGGGTTCCGACGGCACGACCGGCGACAGGAGCCGGGGCTGATGGGGCGTTCAGGCAGGTCGGGTGCGCAGGAAGAACAGCTCGATGGTGGCCGTCCCCGGCTTCCGATCCGAACTGGTGTTCCGGTAGCTGCGGATGATGTCCTCGTCGTACGGCGGGAAGAAGCCGGGCGCGACTCCGGTCAGCCGGGTGGCGACGGCGTGCGCGTAGGTGCGGCTGGCCTGGTCCGTGACGGGGCAGGTGCGGCAGGAGCCCGCCGTGCCCCAGACGATCACCAGGGCCGCCGTCCTGCCCGGGTACTTCTCGATGCCCTTCTCGACCTGTGCGCGCAGGGCCCGCACGGCCGGCGCCTTTCCGGCCACCAGCGCCACGGCGTCGAGGGACACGTCGAACTCCTCGCTGTCCGGGTCGAGGCCCGGCTGTGCCGCGGGGGTGGTGGCGACGACGCCGGGCGCCGAGGTGGAGGGCCCCGGCGCATCGGCCTCGTCGCCCTTGCCGGCCGGTGAGTTCCACTGGCTCCCCAGCACGATCAGCACGACGACGAGCAGGAGATCGGCGAAGAGCCAGCCGGCCCCTTGCGTCATGCCCACTCCGGGCCGCCGGCTCGTCACCGCTCCGCCCGCCCCGGCACGTCGGACCCGGACCGCGCGCCCTCCGGCACCGTTTCACCGGGGGCCTCGACCGCTTCCCCCGGGCTGTCGGGCGGGTCGACCGCCGGGCCGCTGTCACCTGCCACGGCCACGGCCACGGGGGCGTCCTCCGGTTCTCCGCCGCCGGCCGCACCGCTCGCCGAACGCGTGTCCGGAGACGGGACCGGCCTGGCGGTTTCCCGGTGTTCGTCGCCTTCCTCGGATTCCCCGTGGTCCGCGCGATCCTCGTGTCCCCCGGGGCTCCCCTGCTTCCTCGGGTCCCCGTGGTCCTCGCCGTCGTCGCCTGCCGCGTGGTGGGGTGCGTCCGTGCTCACCGGCCGTCGTTCCGTGCGGTCGAAACCGTTGGCGAACACGGGGGGCGCCGCCCCAGCCGCGCCCACCGGCGCCGGCAGTGACCGGGTGAGCCGGTCCGCCGCGTCGTGGACCAGGCCCGCCACCTGGCCCATGGTGACCCGGAACTCCTCGGTGGCGTGGCGCAGTTCGCCCTCGGTGTGCGCCCGGCCCCGGTCGGCGGCCTGCGCGGCTTCCTCGCGCAGTCGGCCGAGCTCCCGCAACTGCGCGACGTGGGCGACCAGTTCGGCGGACGCCGCCCGCACGTCCTCGCGCAGGGTCGCCGCGAGGGCCACGACGGCCTGGTCGTACGCCCACCCGATCCGCTCCGCGCCGTCCGCCGCGGAGACCTCCAACGCCGCGGGCAGCCCCGCGACGCTGCCGTCGAGCCGCTGAACCGCCGAGGCCAGTTCACCCGCCGCCGATTCCAGCGAGGCCCGCGCGGAACCGAACGTGCCGTCCATCGTCCGGGCGGTGCGGTCGAGCAGTTCGGCGCTCCGCGACGCCGCCGTCTCCTCGCGCTCCGCGGCCGCCTCTGCCGCCTGCGAGATACGGCGCACCGCCTCGGCCGCCGCTTCCGCCAGCCGTTCGGCCGCGTTGCCCGCCGCCTGCCGTACGCCGTGGCCCATACCGTCGAGCACCTTGCCGACTTCGCCGGAGAGCACCTGGGCCCCGCGATGGGCCTCTGCCGCCGCCTGGGACACGCTGTCCGTGGACCGGGCCACGGACTCGGCGGCGGACTGCAACTCGCGCATGCCCTGCCCGAGGGCCTCGGCCGCGGCCTGGGTGAGCGACGAGGTCGCGCGTGCCTCGGCGATCAGGCCGTTGGTCTCCCGCTGTGCCCTGTCGGCGAGTTTCCCCAGCGAGCGCAGGTTCTGTGCCGCGCCCCGCAGTTCCTCTCCGAAACGCTGGGGGGTGGCGTGGGCCGCCTCCGCCGCGAGACCCTGGACCTGCACGAGTGCGCCGGCGAGCCGGGCCGCCAGCACGCGGGCGGAGGCTTCCTCGGCGCGTTCGTGACGGTGACGCAGGATCGTCGCGAGGACCAGGAGGCTCAGGGCGGTGACGGTGTAGCCGACCAGCATGTCGAAGTGGAGCGGCACCGCCAGATGACCCGCGAACCCCTCCTGCCACAGCGCGAGGAAGGTCTGTCCGTCTCCCTTCCCTTCGGCGCGCATCCTCTGGTAGGCCCAGGCCGCCGCTCCGAGCCCCGCCCAGGTGACCAGGAGGGGCACGAACACCAGCGCACCGGTGGATCCGGCCAGGACACGGGCGGCCCGCGCGAAGCGGCCCCTCAAGCCCCGGGGCCGGCCCTGGGAGAGGGCGGCGCTCCTGCCGGCCCGGGCCTTGGCCACAGGGGCGGCGGGCAGGAACGAGTCCCCGGCCGCGTACGCGGCGACCAGATCGGTACCTGCCCACCGGGCCAGGTCACCTGGCGTCAGGATCCCCTCGGCGAGTTCCTCGAGTGCCACCCGGTGGACGGCCACGCGTGGGTCGGTGGCGAGTTCGCGCAACTCCGCGGCCAGCCCGCCAGGATTCCGGCCGGTCGGCCCAGGCTCCGGCACTGCGGTACTGACCATGGAACCCCCCGCGCTCCGGTACTTCCCCCACGTCCCGTCTCCCCCGGACAGGACGTACCGGTCTCGGTTCCGTGCCGTTTCGTGCGGCACCTGGCCGAGCCGCCCCAATTAGGCCACATCGCGCATCAAAGGGACTATGCGATGGACACAACATCCGCATATCCCAGGGGGTCGGTGGCGGCAAGGCGCGTAGGGGATGTACGCCATGGGACGCCGGACCGCGCCCCATGGCCGCACGCCTGATCGACGTTCGCCCCAGTGACCACAGCGGGCACACGACACACCACGGCCGGCGAACGCGAGGGCCGTGCGGGGTGGTATCGGTTCCAGCCGGGCGTCCGGTCGGGTGCGAGCCGGTGTCAGTCCGCGTCGGGCGTCAGCCGCAGCGAGACCGAGTTGATGCAGTAACGCTGATCAGTCGGCGTCGGATAACCCTCGCCCTCGAAGACGTGTCCGAGATGCGACCCGCAGCGGGCGCACCGGACCTCCGTGCGCACCATGCCGTGGGAGCGGTCCTCCAGCAGCTCCACGGCGTCCGAGTCCTTCGGGTCGTAGAAGCTGGGCCAGCCGCAGTGGGACGCGAACTTGGTCTCGGAGGTGAAGAGTTCGGCGCCGCAGGCACGGCAGGAGTAGACGCCCTTGGTCTTGGTGTCGGTGTACTCACCGGTGAAGGCCGGCTCCGTGCCGGCCTGGCGCAGGACCGCGTACTCGGCCGGGGTCAGCTCCGCACGCCACTGCTCGTCCGGCTTCTCGACGTCGTACGACATGAAGCTCAACCCCTCACTTCGCCAGGTGGTCCAGGATCAGCGGGCCCAGGTCCGTGACGTCACCCGCGCCCATGGTGAGAACGAGATCACCCGCCTTCGCCATTCCCGCGACCACCGACGGCGCCGCGTCCTTGTCGTGGACCGCCGTGACGTCCGCGCCCGCGGCCCGCGCCGCCTCGATGATCAGCTCGCTGGTCACGCCGGGGATCGGGTCCTCGCGGGCCGGGTAGATGTCCAGGACCACGGAGGCGTCCGCCAGGGCAAGGGCCTGGCCCATCTCCTGGCCCAGCTCCTGGGTGCGGGAGAACAGATGCGGCTGGAACAGCACCACGATGCGGGCCTCGCCGGCGGCCCCGCGCATCGCCTCCAGGTCCGCTGTCATCTCCGTGGGGTGGTGGGCGTAGGAGTCGATGACCTGGACGCCCGCGGCCTCGCCCTTCAGCTGCAGGCGGCGCTTGACGCCCGTGTACGCGGCCAGTGCCGGGGCGAGTTCCGCGGCCGGGACACCGAGGGCCGCGCCCGCCGCCAGCGCGGCCACCGCGTTGAGGGCGTAGTGACGCCCGGGGACGGAGACCGCGAAGGTGAGCTCCACGCCGTCCAGGACCGCGGTGACCTGGCTCTTCAGCCCCTGCGGGACGATCGACAGGACCCGCACGTCGGCGTCCTCGGCCTCCCCGTACGTCACGGTCCTCACCGTGCCGGCGAGTCGCCGCGTCAGCTCCCGCGCACCCTCGTGGTCCGCCGAGACCACCAGCGTGCCGCCGGGCACGATCCGGCCGGCGAACGTCTCGAAGGACTCGTAGATCTCGTCCATGGAGGCGTAGTTGGCGTGGTGGTCGAGCTCGACGTTGAGGACGATGGCGACCTCGGGCGCGTACTTGTGGAAGCTGCGGTCCGATTCGTCCGCCTCGGCGACGAAGATCTCACCCTCACCGTGCAGGGCGTTGGATCCGGGGGCGTCGAGGTCGCCGCCGATCGCGTACGACGGCCGCAGGCCCAGCTCGCCCAGCGACACGGCCAGCATCGAGGTCGTGGTGGTCTTGCCGTGGGTGCCCGCCACCGCGATCGGCCGCAGGCCCTCCATCAGGGCCGCCAGCGCGTCCGAACGGTGCACCACGGGGATGCCCAGCTCGGCCGCGCGGGCCAGCTCCGGGTTGTCGGCGCGGATCGCCGAGGACACGACCACACAGCTCGCGTCGTCGGCCAGGTGCTCCGCCGCGTGCCCGATGTGCACGGTCACCCCGAGCGCGCGCAGTGCCTCGGCGGTCGCGGACTCCTTGGCGTCGCTGCCCGCGACCTTCGCCCCGCGCTGCGCGAGGATCTTCGCGATCCCCGACATCCCGGCCCCGCCGATCCCGATGAAGTGCGGCCGGCCCATGGCGGAGGGAAGTCCGGGTGCCATGCGAGTTTCTCCCAGGGGTGCGTACGACGATGGGCGCGCCCTGCGGTGGGGGCGCGCCCCAAGCCTATTGCGTACGCAATGGCGCACTGACATGCCCAGGGCCGCACGCACCCACGTCAGGGGCCGGGGAACTGCGCGACCAGCCACGACAAACCCGCACCCGACAACAAAGAGGCACCCCAACGGCGCCAACCGCCCACTCAAGCGGAGCGGCTACGCCTTGCTGTGCGAGAACAGCTTCAGCACCGGCACCCCCACCTTGTGCCGTGCCCGGGACGCCCAGTCCCGGTGGAAGAACTCCTCCACGTAGTGGGGATCTGTCAGCACGATGACCTCGTCGGCCCCCACCTCGTCGACCAGCGACTTCAACGCGTCCAGCGGATGGTCCTCGATCAGCCGCCCCTCCGCCCCCTGCCCCGCCCCGCGCAGGGCCCGCAGGGACACCTCCAGGGCCCGCTGCCCGGGCTCCCGTGCCTCGTCCCCCTCGGGGGTCTCCCGCTCACGGGCGGCCTCGTCCAGCTCGCCGAGGGCGAGGTCGTCGATGGCCCTCAGCAGGCGGTCCGCCTGGTCGCCGCGGGGCTGGAGCAGAACATGGAAGGAGACGGCCTCGTCGCCGTGCAGCGTGGTGACGAACTCCACGTCGGCGGACGTCAGGGCCTTCTCGATCATCAATACGCTCGTGAACACGACAGGCGCCCTTCTCCTTCTGGGACGGGGACTCGGGTGTCCAGTGTGCCCAGCGGAACCGAAACGGAACGGCACGCCGCCCGCAGCCCCTCAGGTTCGACGGTAACGACTGAACAGGAACCCGGCCTCCTCCAGGAGGGACGCGAGTTCGAAACGCTTCGGTACGGCGACGGAGGGGCCCCCGGCGATGCGCTGCGCGTCCCCGGCCGTCAGCATCGGGGCGACCGTGAGACACAGCTCGTCCAGCACGTCGGCCGCCACCAGCTGGCCGAGCAGCCGCGGCCCGCCCTCGGTGAGCAGCCGGGTGTGCCCCAGGTCGGCGAGGGCGCGTACCGCCCGGGCGGGCTCCACCCCCATGCCGTCCCCGGCGATCACGACCCGGACGCCGGCCTTCTCGGCGGTGGCCACCCGGTCGGGGGCCGCCGCGGCGCCGGTCAGCAGGAGCGTGGGGACCAGGGGCGAGGTGAACAGGGGGAGCGAGAAGTCCAGGTCCAGGCTCGCGCTGACCACGGCGACGGCGGGCGCGGGCGCCTGCCCGGCGGCCTCCCTGCGCGCCGCGAAGGCCTCACGCGCGCGGGCGGGCCGGTAGCCCTCCTGGCGTACCGTCTCGGCGCCCACGAGCACCACGTCCGCCAGACCGCGCAGCGTGCCGAAGATCCGCATGTCGGCCGCGCTGGAGATGGGCTGGGAGCGTCCGTCGTGCTGGGCGGCCCCGTCGAGGGTGGAGACCATGTTGGCGCGCAGCCAGGGCTCGGGGGCGCCCGGGGACGCCGGTGGATAGGCGTACGCCTCGGCCAGCTCGTCGAGGCTCCAGTCCTGCTCGGCGGCCGCGTCCTGGTCCGCGTCCGTGCCCCCGCCGGACGCGCCGGAGAGCCGTCGGGTCGCTGTCTCTTCGGTCACAGGGAACAGGCGTCGCATGTCGTGCAGTGTGGCACGGCCCTTAGACTCGGTAACCGTGTCGTCGTTCACCACAGCCGTGTCCGGAACTGGCCGCATACCCGAAGCGGCCCCGCTGTCCCTGTGCGCCCGTGAGCCGCACGTCCCCGCGGACCGGCTGGTCGCCGAGATGGTGCCGCCGCCCCGCTTCGACTCGGTGCGCTTCGACACGTACATCCCGGACCCGCACCAGCCCAGCCAGACGGAGGCCGTCCGGGTACTGAGCGGCTTCGCGGCGGGGCTCGGCGGCGCGCCCGAGGGCGGCTCGGGCGGCGTGCGGCGGCTCCTCGGCTTCGGCAAGGCCGCCAAGAAGCTCCCCACCGGTCCGCGCGGCGTCTACCTCGACGGCGGCTACGGCGTGGGCAAGACGCACCTGCTGGCCTCCCTCTGGCACGCGACCCCGGCCGAGCCGGCCCTGAAGGCCTTCGGCACGTTCGTGGAGCTGACGAACCTGGTCGGCGCGCTCGGCTTCCAGAAGACGGTCCAGACCCTGTCCGGACACCGTCTGCTGTGCATCGACGAGTTCGAGCTGGACGACCCGGGCGACACCGTGCTGGTCTCGACCCTGCTCGGCAAGCTCGTCGACGCGGGTGTCGCGCTCGCCGCCACGTCGAACACCCTGCCGGGCAAGCTCGGTGAGGGCCGGTTCGCCGCGGCCGATTTCCTGCGCGAGATCCAGGGGCTGTCGGCGCACTTCCGCACCCTGCGCATCGACGGCGAGGACTACCGCCACCGCGGGCTGCCCGAGGCCCCGGCGCCGTACTCCGAGGAGCAGGTCGCCAAGGCCGCCTACGCCACCGCGGGTGCCTCGCTCGACGCGTTCCCGCAGCTCCTCGACCACCTGGCGCGCGTCCACCCGAGCCGCTACGGCGCCCTCACGGACGACCTGAAGGCCGTGTGCCTCACCGACGTGCGGCCCGTGCCCGACCAGTCGACCGCCCTGCGGCTCGTCGTGCTCGCCGACCGGCTGTACGACCGTGAGGTGCCGGTCCTCGCCTCCGGACTGCCCTTCGACCAGCTGTTCAGCGAGGAGATGCTGAACGGCGGCTACCGCAAGAAGTACTTCCGGGCCATCTCCCGCCTGACCGCGCTCGCCCGCGACGCCAAGGGGCTCGTCGAACACTGAGCCCGGCCGCCAAGGGGCTCGTCGAACACTGAACCCGGCGACCAAAGCGCCGTCGAGGTCCGAACCGGGCGGCCGGCCGCCGAGCGCTCACCGGGCACCACGGCCCGCCTCACACCCACTTCACGCCAACATCGCGCCACGCCACGCCCTGCCGCGCGCTGCCCTCAGGTCGCCTACGTGCTGAACTCCGTGAGGTCAAGGGCTAGTTCAAGCCATGATTGCCTCGCTTTTCAGGCTCTCTTCAGCAGGAAACGTTAAGTTAACCCTGCAAACAACTTCGCCGGGTTAACGTTCCTCTTGACCCGCCGTTGACCAACTGTTGACGCGCCGAAAAGACCGCCAACTATCCGGGGGGAGGCACATGTTGCAAGGTAAGACGGTTCGGAGCGCAATGATGCTCATCGCCGTCGTCCTGCTCTGCCTCCCTTTCTCCACTCTGACGACCCCCTTCGCATCCGCGCACAACGGGCGGGACGCGAAGATCGAGGCCGCGCCCGGAAATGTACTCACGGGTAAGTCTCTGCGCGACGAGGTCGTCACCCACCGCGAGTGCGAGGGCTCCAGGGGCCCGATCGTGCCCCTGCCCAGGAACGACCGGCCCCGCACGGCCGCGCCGGTGCCCCAGGCACCCGAGCGGCCGCTGCGCGCGGAGGATCCGGCGTCCGCCCACGAGCCCGTCGCACATGTCCCGCCACACCACAGTGCGGCGAGACCGCGGACGGCCCACACCCCGGCCGCACTCCAGGTCTTCCGCTGCTGAGCAGCAGAGTCCCTCCCCCCACACTCTGTCTTGTCAGCCCGACGCGCCGCCGTGGCGCGCCAGGAGGAGTCACCACATCATGCAGCCCCTCATCGACAACGCCCGCACGTTCGGACAGCGCCCTGAGGAGTTCGCCAGGCTGGCCGAAGGCCAGTCCCCCCAAGTCCTGTTCATCACCTGCTCCGACTCCCGGGTCGTCCCCGCCCTGATCACGGGTGCCCGGCCGGGCGAGCTCTTCGAACTGCGCACCGCCGGCAACATCGTGCCCCCCTACGGCTCCGACCGTCCCACCGGCGAGGCGGCCACCATCGAGTACGCCGTGGAGGTCCTCGGTGTGCAGGACATCGTGGTCTGCGGTCACTCGCACTGCGGTGCGGTCGGCGCGCTGGTGCGCGGCGACGACCTGGCCGCCGTGCCCGCCGTGCAGGGATGGCTCTCGCACGCCGCGGACGAGCCCAAGTGCGACGACCCGGCCGACCCCACGGTCGCGGAGGCCGTGCAGAACCACGTCCTGACGCAGCTGCTGCGCCTGCGGTCCTACCCGTGCGTCGAACAGCGTCTGACGGCGGGACAGCTCCGCCTGCGGGGCTGGTACTACGAGGTGCACACCGGGGCCGTGCGCGAACACCGCGCTCACACCGACTCGTTCGAGTCCCTGTGAGCGGGGGAACGACTGTGCTGACCAAGTTCCCCTACCTGAGGCAGGACTTCGCCGCCTCGCTCGTCGTCTTCCTCGTCGCCCTCCCGCTGTGCGTGGGCGTCGCCGTCGCCTCCGGCGTCCCGGCGGAGCTCGGACTCGTCACCGGCATCGTGGGCGGTATCGTCACCGGCCTCATGCGGGGCAGCAGCCTCCAGGTGTCCGGTCCCGCCGCCGGTCTGACCGTGCTGGTCTTCGAGGCCGTCGACGAGTTCGGGCTGCCCGCGCTCGGCGTCATCGTGCTGGCCGCCGGTCTGCTCCAGCTCGCCATGGGCGCCCTGAAGCTGGGCCGCTGGTTCCGGGCGATATCCGTGTCCGTCGTCGAGGGCATGCTGGCCGGCATCGGCCTCGTCATCATCGCGGGCCAGCTGTACGCGGCGGCCGGGCTGAAGGCCCCCGCCTCCGGTATCGGCAAGATCGCCGGGCTGCCCGGCGCGGCCGTGGAGGCCCTCGGCAGCACCGCGGCGCTGACCTCGCTCGCGATCGGCGCCGGCACCATCGCCGTGATGGTGCTGTGGAAGCGGCTGCCGAAGAAGGCGCAGACGGTGCCCGGCGCTCTCGCCGCGGTACTGCTGGCCACCCTCGCCTCCCTCGCCTTCAGCCTTCCGGTCGCCACCGTGGAGGTGAAGGGTCTGCTGGACTCCATCCAGCCGCCCGGCTTCGACGCCTTCGGCGAGCTGGCGAACGTGAGCATCCTCGGCACGATCATCGCGTTCACGCTGATCGCGTCCGCCGAGTCGCTGTTCAGCGCCGCGGCCGTGGACCGTCTCCACGACGGGCCGCGCACCGAGTACGACAAGGAACTGATGGCCCAGGGCGCGGGCAACGCGGTGTGCGGTGCGCTCGGCGCGCTGCCGATGACCGCGGTGATCGTGCGCAGCTCGGCCAACGTCGCCGCGGGTGCGAAGACGAAGGCCTCCCGTGTGATGCACGGCGTCTGGCTGCTGCTCTTCGCCGCGCTGCTGCCGTCCACGCTGGCGCTCATCCCGATCCCGGCCCTCGCGGGCATCCTCGTCCACGCGGGCTGGAAGCTGATCCCCTTCCAGGGGATCGCCGGGCTGTGGCGGGCGCACCGCGGTGAGGCGCTGATCCTCGTCGTCACCGCCGTGTCGATCGTCGCGGTGAACATGTTCGAGGGCGTCCTCATCGGCCTCGCCCTCTCGGTCGTCAAGACCGCGTGGGAGGCCTCGCACGTCAAGCTGGAGGTCATCGACAAGGGCGCCGGGCCCATCCAGGCGTACCTGTCGGGCAACGCGACCTTCCTGCGCCTGCCGAAGATCCTCGACAGCCTGGAGGCCCTGCCCCAGGACCGCCCGATCGAGGTGGACCTCTCCGGTCTCCACCACCTCGACCACGCCTGCCGCACGGCCCTGGAGAACTGGGCCGAGCGCCACAGCGCGCCGGACACGGAGCCGGTGAGGGTGACGCCGGAGACGGTGAGCCTGTAGGTCCTTTTTTGGGGACGGGGCTGTCGGTGACGCTGGGTGCGCCACCGACAGCCCCGTCGCTTTGGGCGTCTCGTCTGCCGGGTTCTGTGTGGGGGCCCCACAGACCCAAGCCGCCACGGCGGTGTAGAAACCACCCCCTCGGGCATATCGTGGCATAAGCGGCAAACACGACCGCACACTGAACGACGGCGCCGAAAGGGGGTCGTCATGATCGAGGCACTGGTGACCGCGGCCGTCGCGGTGGGGTCCGCCGGAGCTCTGTACCTCGCGGCGGCCGCACGGGTCGTCAAGCAGTACGAGCGCGGCGTGGTGCTCCGGCTCGGACGGCTCCTCGGACAGCCCCGTACACCCGGTTTCACCCTGGTGGTTCCCGGCGTCGACCGGCTGCACAAGGTCAACATGCAGATCGTGACGCTGCCGGTGCCCGCGCAGGAGGGCATCACCCGGGACAACGTGACCGTCCGGGTCGACGCGGTCGTCTACTTCAAGGTGGCCGACGCGGTCAGCGCCGTGATCAACGTCGAGGACTACCGCTTCGCCGTCAGCCAGATGGCCCAGACCTCCCTCCGCTCGATCATCGGCAAGAGCGACCTCGACGATCTGCTGTCGAACCGCGAGAAGCTCAACCAGGGACTGGAGCTGATGATCGACAGCCCGGCCGTGGGCTGGGGCGTCCAGGTCGACCGTGTCGAGATCAAGGACGTTTCGCTGCCGGAGTCCATGAAGCGTTCGATGGCCCGGCAGGCCGAGGCGGACCGTGAGCGGCGGGCCCGCATCATCAACGCGGACGCGGAGCTCCAGGCGTCGAGGAAGCTCGCCGAGGCGGCCCAGCAGATGGCCGACACGCCCTCCGCGCTCCAGCTCCGCCTGCTGCAGACCGTGGTCGCGGTCGCGGCCGAGAAGAACTCCACGCTCGTCCTGCCCTTCCCCGTGGAACTGCTGCGGTTCCTGGAGCGGGCACACCAGGAGCAGCCGCCCGAGGCGCAGTCGTCCGACGGCAGGCCGCCGGAGGTACGACCCGCCGCCGCACCGCCGCCCGAGGTCACCCCCCTGCGGCCCGAGGCTGACGGAGTGACACCACCGAGAGCGGAGTGACAGCTTCTACGCGCGTGGTTCACGGGACCGGAGCCGCGTGATACACACAGGCGGGTCACATCCTGTCCGCCAGCAGGAAGGTCCCCTCATGTCAGTGACACGACGTCAGCTGATGGCCCGCTCCGGTGCTCTGGGAGCGGGCATCGCGTTCACCGGTGCCCTCTCCGAACTCTTCGCGGGCACGGCCGCCGCGCAGAGCGGCCTCGGCCACTCCGGTTACGGCCCGCTGATCCCCGACCCGGACGGTCTGCTCGACCTGCCGAAGGGATTCCGCTACCGGGTCCTGTCCCGCGAGGGCGACCCGCTCCGCTCCGGCGAGGGCAAGGTGCCCAGCAACCACGACGGCATGGCCGCCTTCGCCGGCGGACACGGCCAGGTCCATCTGGTCCGCAACCACGAGAACCGCGTCACCGGCCGGATCGGCGTCCCGACGGTCGAGGGCCTGACGTACGACCCGATGGGCAAGGGCGGCTGCACGGCTCTGACGCTCGACCGGCGGGGTGCCGTCGTCGGGGAGCGCGTCGCGATCGCCGGTACCGCCGTCAACTGCGCGGGCGGTCCCACCCCCTGGGGCACCTGGCTGACCTGCGAGGAAACCGAGGACAAGGCGGGCACGAACGGCTACACCAAGGACCACGGCTTCATCTTCGAGGTCGACCCCGCCGACCCGCACCGCAGCGGCGCCGTACCGCTCACCGCGATGGGCCGCTTCCAGCACGAGGCGATCGCCGTCGACCCGCGCCGCGGCATCGTCTACGAGACCGAGGACGCCTTCGAGAGGCCCTTCGGCCTCTTCTACCGGTTCCTCCCCGACAAGCCGCGGGGCGGGCTCGGCTCCCTGCGCGCGGGTGGCCGTCTCCAGGCGATGCGCGTACCCGGCGTGCCCGACCTCTCCTCGATCCAGGAGACCGGAGCGACCTTCGACGGCGTCGAATGGGTGGACGTCCCCGACCCGCTCGCCGTACGGACCCCCATCCGTCTGCAGGACTTCGGTCCGAAGGGCATCACGCACGCGCAGAAGCTGGAGGGCTGCTACTGGGGCGGTACGAGCGTGTACTTCGTCTCGTCCTTCGCGCGCAGCGCGGAGGGCTCGGCCGCGGACCACTACGGCCAGATCTGGCGCTACGACCCGGCCGGGCGCCGTCTCACCCTGGTGATCGTCTTCGGCCCGGACACGGACGTCCAGCTCCCGGGCGAGTCCCCCGACAACATCTGCCTCGCCCCCAGCGGCGGCCTGATGGTCTGCGAGGACGGCGACGGAGCCCAGCACGTCTACGGCGTGACCCGCCGCGGCGAGGTCTACGCCATGGCCCGCAACGCCCAGAACATCGGCACCCCCGAGAAACCGGAGTGGGGCGAGTTCGCCGGCGTCACCTTCTCCCCGGACGGCCGCACGATGTACGTCAACTGCTACACCCCGGGCACGACGTTCGCGGTGACGGGCCCGTGGCGCTGAATCCGACCCGCGCCCTTGAGGGGCGCGGGGCTGTGTCGAGTATGCGGCTCCGCCGCGTGGGCGTGACGAAACCACAACGCACCCACACCCGCACCCGGCCACCGACAGGAACCCGGCAGACGAGACGCCCCACCCGGTTGCCCGGCGGCACCTGGGTACTCGGCCCCCATGGACGAGACACGGGGTTCGTACTGGATGGAAACCGCACCGACGAAGGCGTACCCGCCCCTGGACGAGGACCTCACCGTCGACGTGGCCGTCATGGGCGCGGGCATCGCCGGCATCAGCACCGCCTGGGAGCTCGCCCGCAGCGGACGAACCGTGGCCGTACTGGAGGCCGGGCGGATCGTCGGTGGCGTCACCGGCCGCAGCTCCGCCAAGGTGAGCGCCCTGCACACACTCGTGTACGGAAAGCTGCTCCGGACCCGCGGCGCCGAGGGAGCCCGGCTGTACGCGCGCTCGCAGGCCGAGGCCGTCGACCGGGCCGGGGAGATCATCGACGACCTGGGCGCGGACTGCGACTGGGAGCGCAGGAGCGCGTACACGTACGCGCAGAGCCCCGAGCGCGTGGAGGACGTCCGTACCGAGGCGGAGGCGGCACGGGAGGCCGGGCTGCCCGCCGAGTACGTGACCGGGACGGCGACGGGGCTGCCGTATCCCGTCGAGGGGGCCGTGCGCGTCACCGGGCAGGCCCAGTTCCATCCCCGGAAGTACCTCCTCGCCCTCGTCGACGACCTCACCCGGCACGGCGGGCTGCTCTTCGAGCACACACCCGCCGTCGCTCTGGAGGAGGGCGAGCCCTGCCGCGTCACGACCGAGGGCGGCGCGAGCGTGACCGCGCGTGACGTCGTCGTCGCCACCCACTACCCCGTCTTCGACCGGGCCCTCCTCTTCACCCGGCTCGCCCCGCGCCGCGAGCTCGTGGTGGCCGGGACGATCGACGCCGGCCAGGACCCCGGCGGCATGTACATCACGCCGGACGAGGGTCTCCGTTCCGTGCGCACCGCGCCCCACGGCGAGGACGGCAAACGGCTCCTCCTCGTCACCGGCGAGTCCTTCACCCCCGGCACCGGCGACCCGGCGGAACGCTTCGAGCGGATCTCCGGCTGGGCCCGCGAGCGCTTCCCCGGCGTCGACCTGACCCATGGCTGGGCCACACAGGACAACGACTCCACCGACACCGTGCCACTCGTCGGCCTCCTGCACCCGGGCGCCCGGCACGCGTACGTGGCCACCGGCTTCGGTGGCTGGGGCATCAGCGGGGGCATCATGGCGGGCCGGCTCCTCGCCGGCCTCATCACCGGTGACCGGCCGCCGTGGGCGGAGCTGTACGACCCCCGCCGCCTGCGCTCGACGGTGCGCGAGGCACCCGCGTTCCTGCGCCACCAGGCCAACGTCGTACGGCACTTCGTGGCCGACCGGATCCGCCACGTCACGTCCGTGGACGAGATCGGGCGGGGCGAGGGAGGCGTCGTCCGCGCCCACGGGAAGCACTACGCCGTCCACCGCGACGACAACGGCACCCTCCACACCCTGTCCGCCCGCTGCACCCACCTCGGCTGCCTCGTCGCCTTCAACTCCGCCGAGCACACCTGGGAGTGCCCCTGCCACGGTTCCCGCTTCGACATCGACGGCAAGGTCGTGCAGGGCCCGGCGACCCGGCCCCTGGACCAGCGGGAGCTGTGAACGTGCCGCCCCACCCGGCCTACGCTGGCCACATGAGCGACAGCGACTACTGCACGATCAGGGCGGAGGACACCCACCCGCCCCGGGCCGACGGCCCGCCCTACGCCGAGTGCGTGCTGTGCCGGGAGCCGACCGAGTACCCGGAGTCGTACAAGGGCGTCACCCTGTGCCCGGTCTGCGAGTGGCGGGAGGCGGAGCGCACGGCCTGCTCGGGGTGACCGGAAAGAGACGTACGGACTCTCCGCGACGCGCCGGCCCTCAGGAAGAGCGCCGGGTGGTGAGCGCGCACGCCACCGCGATCGCCGCCGCCGCGAGGATCGCGGCGCCCGCCAGGGGCAGCACGGGCACCGGGACCGTTCCCTCCCGCGAGCCGCTGACCAGCGCGCTGACCGCCGCCCGCGCCGGAGAACCCGTGACGACGAGCGCCAGGAGCGCGCCCAGCAGCAGTGCGGGAACGGCCCGCCCCGGCGAGCGCAGCAGCGGACGGGTGGTGAGCGCGCCGACGGCCGTGCCGAGGAGCGCGCACGCGAGCGTGGCGAGCATTCCCGCGGCACCGGCCTGCAGCGCCGGCACCCGTATCCGGTGGTCGGCGCTCGTCGCGTCGCTGATGAACGTGACGAAGACCGTGGCGACGGCCCCGAGTGCCACGGCCGCCACCAGCGCGACGGTCACACACGCCAGGTGCGCCCGCTCGGGGCCCGCCGCCGCGCCGACACAGCTCCGCGCCGCCGCGGGCTCGTTGGTGGCGCAGATGCGGACCAGCCAGGCGGCCACGGGCAGCACCATGGCTGCGGTCCAGCCGAGCGAGTCCAGAACGGGCTGCCCGTTCTGCACACCGATCGCGAGGACCGCCGTGTAGAGGATCACGGGCGGCAGCGCCCGCTGGGAGCGCAGGAGCAGGGCGGCCTGGTAACGGAGGAGCGCGGTCATCAGGAGCTCTCGGTCTCGACGGATTCGGGTGTGCGCGGCCGGGGCACGACGCCCCGCACCGGCTCGGGCTCGGGCTCGACGCTCACCACGTGCCACGGCGGCCGGGCCCCGAGCAGCGCCCTGAGCAGGGCGTCCGAGCGGGACTCCGGGACAGTGATCCGGTGGGTGCCGCCCGCCTGCTCCTCGACGGCCGTGGCGAGCTCCGTGACCTCGGCCGGTACGGCGGCGTCCTGCGAGCCCCGCGCCCGGACGACCACGTGGGGACCGTCCGCATGCGCGTCCGCTTTCCCCGTACGGGGCTCCAGGGCGCCGCCCACCACGGCGTAGACCGCGTCCGGCCGCCCCGCCAGCCGGCGCGGGTCGTGGTCGACGAACACCACCGCGCTCCCCGCGGCCGTGCGCTCGATCACCGCGCGCTCCAGTTCGCCGCGGGCCGGCTCGTCCAGGCCGGTCCAGGCCTCGTCCAGGACCAGCAACTCCGGTTCGGCGAGCAGGGCCTGGGCCACGGCGACCTTCTGGCTGCTGCCCTTGGACAGTTCCGACATCGGTGTCCGGGCGTGTTCGGCGGCGCCGAATCGCTCCAGCCACTCGTCGGCGGCGTCGGCTGCTTCCGCGCGGGACAGGCCGTGGACGGCGCCGAGGTGGACGAGGTAGTCGGCCGCGGTGAACGGCAGCGCGGACGGGAAGCGTTCGGGTACGTACGCCGTGCGCGGGCGGCCGACGACCCGGCCCGCGGTGGGCGCGTCGAGGCCCGCGAGGAGGCGGAGCAGCGTGGACTTCCCTGTGCCGTTGGCGCCCTCGACGCGGATCAGCGTGCCGGGGGCCACCTCCAGGTCGACGCCGGACAGGACCCAGGGGCCGCGTCGCCCGTAGCGGCGGCCGACGCCCTCCAGCCGCAGCCGTTGCCGTTCGCTTTCCGGTGCCTCACGTGCCATGCGTCCCATCCTCGTACGGATGTGCGGGCGCGCGCAGGGGAACGGATCTTCCGCCTGGCAGACTGGGGTGCGTGACCAGTGACCCGCGTGCAGAGACCTCGGTGAACGGCGGCGCAGTGACGGACGGCACAGGGGCGGACGGATCGGTGAACGGCCGTTCTCCTGAGGACAGCCCGTCGCAGGACGGTCCCTCGCAGGACAGCCCGTTGCGCGTCGAGTCCGCGTCGCGTGACGAGGCGCCGCAGTTCGTGCTGCCGCTGGTGGTGCGGATCGAGCGGTCCGCTCCCCCGGCCCGTACGGACGCGCTGGAGACGGCGGCCCGCGCGGTGCTGGTCATCCTGAGCGACGAGCGGTCCCTGGGGGACGGCGAGTGGGCGCGGGCGATGCGGGACTGGCAGGACGCGCGGATCCGCAAGGTGGTCCGCCGTGCGCGTGGCGCGGAGTGGCGCCGGGCCGAGGCGCTGCCCGGGATCACGGTGACGGGCAAGTCCGCGGAGGTACGGGTCTTCCCGCCGGTCCCCCTGGACGGCTGGCCCAAGGACCTGGCCCGCCTGCAGGTCTCCGGCACGGACCTCGACGACCCGGAACCCCCGGCGGACGCGGACCCGGCCGCCCCGGTCCTGTGGATGAGCCCGGAGACCGGCATGTCGGCGGGCAAGGCCATGGCTCAGGCCGGCCACGGTGCCCAACTGGCCTGGTGGGAACTGTCCGGCGCGGACCGCGCGGCCTGGCGCGACGCCGGCTTCCCCCTCTCCGTCCGCGTCCCCGCCCCCGGCCACTGGCGCCGGCTGACCGCCTCCGGCCTCCCGGTCGTCCGGGACGCCGGCTTCACGGAGATCGCCCCGGGTTCGTGCACGGTGGTGGCGGACCACCCGGCGCTGAGGCGGAAACAGGCCGACTGACACGGCTGAACAACACAGCCGTTCCTTACGTATCTCCCTGCACTGGCCAAGCAACAGTTTCCAACGACCAGTTGGTTCCTCAGGGGAGGCTCATTTGGAGCGCGTCAAAGCCTCGATCATCGCCGGCGCGGCCCTCGTCGTCACCGTCGGGGCGCTGTCGTTCCCGGTGTGGTCCTACGACGACCGGTCCGGCACCGCACAGGCGAACATGGCGGCCGGCATGGTGAACACACAGTGGGGTCCGCTGACCGCCTCCGACCGGGATCTGATCGTCCGCGTGCGGCTGGCGGGGCTCTGGGAGCTGCCCGCTGCCGAGATGGCGATGCAGAAGTCCGACAGCAAGTCCGTCAAGGAGGCCGCGGACCACCTGATCGTGGGTCACAAGGACCTCGACCAGCGGGTGCGCACCGTGGCCACCAAGCTGGGCGTCGAGCTCCCGGACGAGCCGAACGCGCAGCAGAAGGGCTGGCTGCAGCAGATGGAACAGGCCCAGGGCGAGGAGTTCGACCGCACCTGGGCGAACCTCCTGCGCTCGGCGCACGGCAAGATCTTCCCGGCCATCGGGACGGTGCGGAACAACACCCAGAACATGATGGTGCGCCAGCTGGCCTCGGACACGAACCAGACCGTGCTGGACCACATCACGATGCTGGAGAAGACCGGAGAGGTCGACTTCGACGCCATCGCGAACGGCACGATCTGACGCGTCCGCGTCGGCCCGGCCCCGCGGCCCGGGCCGACGGCGTCCGGCGGACGGCAGGGCCGGTGGGTGTTCCCCGCGTTCCCCGTGTTCCCCGTGTTCCGGCCGGTGGCGGCTGTGCGCGCGAGGCCCGTCGGCCACGGAACCGGCCGGTCCCCGACCGGGCTCGCCACGGACGGGGGTTCGCCACCGCTCTCACGTGTCACCGGCCACACGGCCGATCACGGCCGGTTGAACATGCCGACCGGCTCGTACGTACCTCTTGGCACTGGCCAAGCAACAGTTCCCCAACGACCAGTTGGTTTCCTCCGGGAGGCTCATTTGCGACGCTCCAAGGGCTCTGTCCTCGTCGCC
This sequence comes from Streptomyces sp. NPDC030840, assembly GCF_055572015.1. Lineage (NCBI taxonomy): Bacteria > Bacillati > Actinomycetota > Actinomycetes > Kitasatosporales > Streptomycetaceae > Streptomyces > Streptomyces sp. NPDC030840. Next base: position 133,536 of record NZ_JBVIEE010000026.1, read on the forward strand.
CTGGCGATCGCCGGCACGATCGGCGCACTCGCCTATCCAGTGGTGTACTCGTACCCACAGCGCAATGCCGCCGCGCAGGCGGCCATACCCACCGGAGACACGGTGACCACGCAGTGGGGGCCGCTGACTCCGGCCGACCGCGACCTGATCGTCAAGGTGCGCCTGGCGGGTCTGTGGGAGCTGCCGGCCGGCCAGCAGGCGCTGGAGCGTTCCTCCGACGCGGTCATGAAGGAGGCGGCGAACCACCTGATCGTCGGTCACACCGACCTCGACAAGCGGGTGCGCATCATCGCGGCGAAGCTGGGCGTCGAACTGCCGAACCAGCCGAACGCCGACCAGCAGGGCTGGCTGGACGAGATGACCAACGCCAGCGACGCGGACTACAACAAGGTGTGGGCGATGCGCCTGCGGGCCGCGCACGGCAAGATCTTCCCGGCCATCGCGGCGGTACGGAACTCCACCCGCAACACGCTGGTCCGCCAGCTGGCCTCGGACGCCAACCAGACCGTGCTCGACCACATCACGGTCCTGGAGAAGACCGGAGCGGTCGACTTCGAGGAGATCGCCATGAATTCGGTCACCGGGACCGCCAGCCCGACCGGCCCGCCGCCGCCGGTCCCCGGACGCTCGCCGGCCTCGGCGCCCGCGGCGGAGCCGAGCACCGACCCCGACGTGAGTTCGTCGCCCTCACCGGGAGAGCCCGGCGTGGTCAACACCAGCCGCCCGGATCCGGAGGAACTCAACGACGACCAGGGCGAACCGGCGGTCCAGTAGCCCGAACCGGCCGTGAGCCGGCAGCCGGCCGGAAGAACAGAAAAGCGCCGCAAGCTCAAATGTTGCTCTGAAGGTCCCCTCCGAGGGGTTCGGCCCGGGGTGCCAGGGTCATGACTGAAGGCACGCCGGAACGGCCGGGACACAGGTCCGCCACGGGGAGACGACCCACAGGGTCCTGGTGAGGCCGTGACCGACGTGACCGAGGAGGGGACGAGGATGAACCAGCTGGGGACGGGGATCGGGTGGCGGCCGGAGATCGCCGACGCCGTGGAGCGCATGGCCGGGAGCGGGGACCGGACGGGCGCGGGGATCGACTGGGTCGAGGTCGTGGCCGAGAACGTCTGTCCGGGTCATCTCCCCGAGTCGCTCACGCGGCTGCGCGAGCGCGGCGTCACGGTCGTCCCGCACGGCGTCTCGCTCGGCCTCGGCGGTGCGGACCGTCCCGCCGAGGACCGGCTGCGGGCGCTCGCGGAGCGTGCGGAGGCGCTCGGGTCACCGCTCGTCACGGAGCACATCGCCTTCGTACGGGCTGGCGGCTCCCTGACGGCGTCCGACCCGCTGGAGGCCGGACACCTTCTCCCGGTCCCGCGCACGCGGGACGCGCTCGACGTCCTGTGCGAGAACGTACGCGTCGCGCAGGCCGCCCTGCCGGTGCCGCTGGCCCTGGAGAACATAGCGGCCCTCATCGCCTGGCCGGGCGAGGAGATGACGGAGGGCCAGTTCCTGTACGAGCTGGCCGACCGCACCGGCGTCCGGCTCCTCATCGACGTGGCGAACCTCCACACCAACCACGTCAACCGGGGCGAGGACCCGTCCAAGGCCCTCGACGAACTCCCGGTCGAGGCCATCGCGTACGTCCACGTCGCGGGCGGCTTCGAACGTGACGGTGTCTGGCACGACAGCCACGCCCACCCCGTCCCCCGGCCGGTCCTCGACGTCCTCGCCGACCTCGCCTCGCGGGTCACCCCGCCGGGCGTCCTGCTGGAGCGGGACGAGAACTTCCCCGAGCCGGCCGAACTGGAGCGGGAGCTGGCCGAGATCCGGGACACGGTACGGCGGGCCTCCGCGGCCAGGACCGGATCGGAGACCGAAAGGGCCTCGGAGACCCCCGAGACTTCGGCGACCCTGGGGACTCCGGTGACTCCGGAACCTTCGGAGACCTTGGAAGCCGGTCACGGCGACACGGCGCCCTCCACGGACCCCGCCCGTCAGCGGCTCGGGCTCGCGCAGGCCTCGTTGCTCTCGGCGCTGGTGGCGGGGACGCCGGTGCCCGAGGGGTTCGACCGGGTGCGGCTGGGGGTGCAGGCGCGGGCACTCGGGGCCAAGCGGGCGGACGTGGTGGCCAAGGTGGCGCCGGAACTGCCGGAGATCCTCGGGGAGTCGTACCGGCCGGCCTTCCTGGCGTACGCCCACGGACACCCGATGGGCGGCGGCTACCGCCGTGACGCGCTGGACTTCGCCGAGCACCTGCTGCTCGGCGGGCGCCCCGAGGACGCCGAGGTGCGGCGCCGGCTGCGCGAGTGGTGGCTGGACCGCTCGGGCCCCGCTCCGCGCGCCGAGCGCCCGACGGCCCGCCTGGCCCGCGCCACCCGCCGGGTCCTGCTCCGCCGCTGAGCGTAGACGGGCACCGGCCTCTCCTAGGTGCGGGCGGGCGACAGTTCCCGGCAGATGTGCCGCGAATAACAAACACGTGTCCCCCACACAGATCTCCCTTCCCCTTTCGCCTGCTTTGCCCCGTCTCGCCCCCCTGTTCTCGTACACCATCAGCACCCATTTCCACACACATCAACCTCGCCTCCTCATACGGCGGTTGGCGTAGACCGGGCAGTAACATGCCAATCTGCAGTCAATCAGCACCCGAAGCGCACTAGCGTGCGGTGCCGCAGCAGGAGGCACCATGCGATCCACCCACCGCAGCGGACTGATCAGCGGGACAGGGCTGATCGTCGCCGGACTGGCGGCGACCCTCATCGCGTTGATCTTTCCGATCTGGTCGTACGCGGACCGCTCCGGCACCGGTGTCCAGACGCTCAACGCGTCCACCGTGTCCACGCGGTACGGTCCGCTGTCCGGTCTCGACCGGGAGTTCATCACGAAGGTCCGGCTGGCCGGACTGTGGGAGCTGCCGGCGGGGCAGCAGGCCCAGCAGAAGGGCACCACCGAGGCCGTGCACACGGCGGGCGAGCACCTCGTCGAGGGCCACACGTTCCTCGACGCCCGCGTCCGCGACGTCGCCGCGCGCCTCGGTCTGCGGTTGCCCAACCAGCCCACCGAGGAGCAGCGTTCCTGGCTGGCCGCCCTGAACACGGCCCAGGGCGAGGAGTACGACCGGGAGTTCGCCAACCTCCTGCGCAGGGCACACGGCAAGGTCTTCTCCGTGGTCGCGCAGGTCCGCGCCACCACCCGTAACTCCCTGGTCCGCGACCTCGCCGACGACGCGAACACGACCGTACTCGACCACATCAAGGTCCTGGAGGCCACCGGGTTCGTCGACTTCGACGCCCTGGCCCACGAGGCCGCCTCCGCGAGCCCGCCGCCCCTCACCAGTTCCCCGGCCCCGCCCGGCCCCGCCGACGACCCCGGCACCCCGGTCCCGGTGACTCCGTCCCCGAGCTACAGCCTGCCTCCGGCGGCCACCGGCCCCAAGGAGGACTAGGGGCGCGGGGGGCTGCGCGAGAAGCCACGACGAACCCGCAGCCGCCCGGCAGCAGAACCCGGCAGACGCGACCGGGCGCTATCGGAGGCAAAGCCGCCTCCGTAGCGGCCCGGTTGCTTTACTTCCCCCTTCCCCGGCCGAAACATCCCCTTTGTCGCCGACATGCGCCGAAAGGGATACGCGATGAGAGCTGCCGTGCTGTACGGAACCGCCGGGTCCTTGGTCCTGACCGCGCTCGTGGCCGCGCCGGCCGGCGGTGACTCCCAGCGGCCCGGAGGCAGGGCCACCGCCGCGGAGACCCGCGGCGTCGCCATCGCGGCCGAACGCGCCCGGAGGCAGGGCATCCGGTTCGGTGACTGTCCCAAGGAGGAGGGCCTGCCCGCCGCCCTCCGGTGCGGGACCGTCACGGTGCCCCTGGACTACGCCCGCCCCGGCGGCCAGAAGATCGAACTGACCGTGAGCCGGATCAAGGCCACGGGCAAGGGCCCGGCGAAGGGGAAGGTCGCGCGGCAGGGGGCGCTCGTCTACAACCCGGGCGGACCCGGCGCCTCCGGCATGGCGTTCCCACTGGTCGGCCACGCCCCCGGGTGGAAGCGCATCGCCGCCGCGTACGACCTGGTCGGGTACGCGCCGCGTGGCGTGGAACGCTCGGCGCCGCTGTCGTGCCAGGACCCCCGGCGCTTCCCGCAGGGCCCCTCGGCGTCGCCGGAGCACCCCTCGGAGCGGTACAAGAAGGAGCGCGTCGCACAGGCGAAGGCGTACGCGCGTGGCTGTGCGAAGCGTGCCGGCGACCGGCTGCGGCACTACCACTCGCTGAACAACGCCCGTGACCTGGACGTGCTGCGGGCGGCGCTCGGCGAGCGGCGGCTGACGTTCCTGGGTGCCTCGTACGGCACGTACTTCGGGGCGCTGTACGCGACGATGTTCCCCTCACACGTGCGCCGCATGGTCTTCGACTCGGCGGTGAACCCCGCTCCGGAGCAGATCTGGTACCGCAACAACCTCGACCAGTCGGCCGCCTTCGAGGGCCGCTGGGCGGACTTCCGCGCGTGGATGGCCCGGCACCACGAGACGTACGGGCTCGGGGACAGCGCGGAGAAGGTGCGCAAGAGCTACGACAGAGCGCGGGCCCGGCTGGCCGCCGCGCCGGCGGGCGGGAAGGTGGGGCCCGCCCAGCTGAAGAGCACCTTCCTGCAGGCCACGTACTACGACGACTACTGGCCCTCGCGGGCGCGGGCGCTGGCCGCGTATCTGAAGGGCGACCCGAAGCCGCTGGTCCGGCTGGCAGGCCCGCACCCGGAGGCGGCCGCCGGCCAGGAGAACACCGGGGCGGTGTACACGGCCGTCGAGTGCAACGACGCGCCCTGGCCCACGGACTTCAGCGTCTGGGACCGCGACAACACCCGTCTGGCGCGCACGGCGCCGTTCGAGACCTGGGACAACGTGTGGATGAACCTGCCGTGCGCGTTCTGGCCGGCGCCCCGGCAGAAGCCGCTGGACGTGCGCACGGGCCCCGGTGAGCTGGCGCCGACCCTGATCCTGGCCGCCGAGCGGGACGCGGCGACACCGTACGACGGGGCGCTCGAACTGCACCGGAGGCTGTCGGGCTCGGTGCTGGTGACCGAGCGGGACGCGGGCACCCACGGCCTCGCGGGCGGCCCCAACCGTTGCGTCAACAGCTACCTCGAGACCTACCTCCTGGAGGGCACCCTCCCGGCACGGCGCGCGGCGTGCTCCGCGCGCCCGGAGCCCAGGCCTGCGGAACCGGACGACCGCACCCCGAAGGAGGCACAGGCCGCCCGCTTCCCGCACTGATCAGGCGAGCCCCGCCACCAGCTCCACCACCGACTTGCGCCGCCCCGTGCAGCATCACCCGGGGGCCACCCCCCGGACCTCCGGCCGAGACAGCGGGGCCGCCCTCCTCATCAGGCGAGCCCCGCCACCAGCTCCGCCACCGACTTGCGCCGCCCCGTGCAGCATCACCCGGGGGCCACCCCCCGGACCCCCGGCCGAGACAGCGGGGCCGCCCCTCTCATCAGGCGAGCCCCGCCACCAGCTCCACCACCGACTTGCGCCGCCCCGTGCAGCATCACCCGGGGGCCACCCCCCGGACCCCCGGCCGAGACAGCGGGGCCGCCCTCCTCATCAGGCGAGCCCCGCCACCAGCTCCGCCACCGACTTGCGCCGCCCCGTGTAGAACGGGACCTCTTCGCGGACGTGCATGCGGGCCTCGGAGCCGCGCAGGTGGCGCATGAGGTCGACGATGCGGTACAGCTCGTCGGCCTCGAAGGCCAGGATCCACTCGTAGTCACCGAGGGAGAACGAGGCGACCGTGTTGGCCCGCACGTCCGGGAAACCGCGGGCCATCTTGCCGTGGTCGGCGAGCATGCGGCGGCGGTCCTCGTCGGGCAGCAGGTACCAGTCGTAGGAGCGCACGAAGGGGTACACGCTGACGTAGTCGCGGGGTGTCTCGTCGGCGAGGAACGCCGGGATGTGCGAGCGGTTGAACTCGGCGGGGCGGTGCAGCGCCATGTTCGACCAGACCGGTTCCAGGGACCGGCCCAGCTTCGTGCGGCGGAAGAGGTTGTACGCCTCCTGGAGCTGGTCGCTCGTCTCGGCGTGCCACCAGATCATGACGTCGGCGTCGGCGCGCAGACCCGACACGTCGTACGTGCCGCGGACCGTCACGTCCTTGGCGGCGAGCTGGTCGAACAGCTCCTGGACCTCGTCGGCGTAACCCGCGCGGTCCTCGGGCAGCGCGTCCTTCAGCCTGAAGACCGACCACAGGGTGTAGCGGATGACCTCGTTCAGGTCCTTGGCCAGCTTGCCCTTGTTCGGGATCCGGGCGGCCTCGGTGGTGGGGGCGTCGTCACTCATGCGGCTATTCTCCCGCTCCGCCGTGCAGGCTCTGCACCGGGTTGGCGGTGAGCTCCTCCACACCGCCCAGGTCACCGCCGAGCTGGTCCACCGCCGCGTACGCGCTCGCGACGCAGGCCGGGATGCCGACGCCGTCGTACGCCGCGCCGCACACGGCCAGCCCGGGAAGCTTGGCGACGTGCTCGCGGACGCGGGCCACGCGCGCGTGGTGGCCGACGGGGTACTGGGGCAGGCCGTCGTCCCAGCGGGTCACGCGGGTCTCGACGGGCTCGGCGGTCAGTCCGGTGGCCTCGCGCAGGTCGTGGCGGGAGACGGCCACGAGGTGCTCGTCGTCGTGGGTGAGGATCTCCGTCTCGCCGTACCGCCCGACGGAGGTCCGCAGGACGAGGACTTCGGGGTCCTCGTCCGCGATCCAGCCCCATTTCTGGGAGGCGAAGGTGGACGCCTTGATGGTCCGCCCGTCGACCGGCGGCACGAGGAAGCCGCTGCCCTCGGGGAGGGCCGCGTCGGCGCGGCGGTAGGCGAGGGTGACCAGGGCCATGGAGGCGTACTCGACGGCGGCCAGCTCGGCCGCCGCGGCGGGCGCCTCGGCACGCAGCAGCTCGGCGGCGGCCGGGGCGGGCACGGCCACGACGACGGCGTCGGCGTGCAGCACCCGGTCACCCGCGACGACGCGCCACGCCGCCCCGGTCCTGCGCAGCCCGGTCACGGGCGCCCCGGTGAGGATCTCGCCGCCCCGCGCGCGCACCGACTCCGCGACGGCCAGCGGCAAGCGGCCCACGCCTCCCTCGACGCCCATGAACACCGGCCCGGTCTGCTGAGCCGCGGCGGCCTTGGCCTGGATCTCGCGGACGGCCTCCGTCAGGGACGCGTGGGCGCGGGCCGGACCGAAGAGCTGGGGCACGGCCGAACGCATCGAGATGCGGTAGGCGTCGCCCGCGTACACCCCGCCCAGGAGGGGCTCCACCAGGCGGTCGACGACCTCCCGGCCGAGGCGGGCCGCCACGTACTCCCCCACGGCCACGTCGTCGCCGATCTCCGTGCGGGGCAGGTCGGCGTCGCGCTCGATGCGCTTCAGGCCCTCCTCGGAGAGCACTCCGGCCAGGGCGGAGGCCGTGCCGGGCACGCCCATGACGTGGCCCTTGGGCATGGGGCGCAGGGCGCCGCGGGTCCAGATCGAGGCGGTGGCCGTGGCGGGCGGCTGCAGGCGGTCCGTGAGGCCCACCTCGCGGGCCAGGCCGACCGCCTCGGGGCGGCGCGCCAGCATCGACTCGGCGCCCAGGTCCACCCGCACGCCCGCGATCTCGCCGGGCAGCAGCTTGCCGCCGACCCGGTCCGACGCCTCCAGGACGGTCACCCGCGCGCCCCGGTCCAGCGACCGGTGCGCGGCGGCCAGTCCGGCGATGCCGCCCCCGATGACGACGACATGCCCCGCGCCCGCACTTGATCCACGCATGCGTCCACCCTCTCAGACCCCGCCGACAACGGGACGAGCGCCCGGTGGACAACCGGTGCGGGCCACGCCGGAACGGGAGCCGGTGTCCTGCGCGAGTCCCGACCGTGACCTCTTCGGAACCGGAAGTGCCCAACGTCCGGGGCCACTGCGGCGTCGAAGGTACGTCAGTCACGACGACCCTCGGGGGTAAGCCGACATGGCCGATTCACGCGTACGACGTTCCGGGCCACGGGTGCGGCTCCTTGCCGCCTTGTTCCTCGCCGCCGCCCTGGCGGTCACGGGATGCAGCGCCGGCGGCGACGGCGGTTCCGACAGCGCCGCCCAGAGCAAGGCCGACGTGGCCGCGGAGCACCGGAGCGGTGCGGGCGCCGCCAACAGCATGACCGACAGCAAGGGCGGCGCCGACGGCAAGGCCACCCGGGCGCCCGACGTGTCCGCGAGCCACATCATCCGCACCGCCTCGCTGACCGTGCAGGTCAAGGACGTGCCCAAGGCCCTGGCCGCGGCCCGCACCACCACCGAGAACGCGGGGGGCTTCATCGGCAACGAGACCACCACCCGCGACGGCAAGGGCCGCGAACGCACCCGTGTCACGCTGCGCGTGCCCACCGACAAGTACGAGGAGGTCCTCAGCGACCTCGAGGGCACGGGCAAACTGATCGAGCGCGAGGCCAAGGCCCAGGACGTCACCGACCAGGTCGTCGACGTCGAGAGCCGCATCAAGTCGCAGCAGGCCAGCGTGGCCCGTATCCGCGAGCTGATGGACCAGGCGACCAAGCTCAGCGACGTGGTCACGCTGGAGGGAGAACTGAGCAGCCGTCAGGCCGACCTGGAGTCCCTGCTCGCCCAGCAGGCCTCCCTGAAGGACCGCACCAGCCTCGCCACGATCAGGCTCTCGCTGACCGAGACGCCGGTGCAGAAGGCCGAGGACGAGGACCCCGGCTTCCTGGACGCGCTCGCGGGCGGCTGGAACGCATTCGTCACCATGTTCCGCTGGATCGCGATGGCGCTCGGCGCGCTGCTCCCGTTCCTCGCGGGCGCCGCCGTACTGGTGCTCCTGTGGGTGCGGGTCGTACGGCCCAGGCTGCCGAGGCAGCCGGCCGAGGCGACCGCGATGTCGGCGCTGGGCCCGCTGCCGCAGGCCCGTCCGGCACCCGAGACCGCGCGACCGCAGGAGGGCGGCGAGCGGGACTGACGGATCCGGCGAGACCGAAATGCCGCGCCCGCGTAGCGTGTTGTCCATGAGCATGAGCGGTGCGAGGGGTACGCGGGAGCGGCTGGTCGTGATCGGCGGCGACGCGGCGGGCATGTCCGCCGCGTCGCAGGCACGCCGGCTGCGGGGACCCGACGAGCTGGAGATCGTGGCCTTCGAGCGGGGGAACTTCACGTCCTTCTCGGCGTGCGGCATCCCGTACTGGGTGGGCGGCGACGTCACCGACCGGGACCAGCTGATCGCGCGCACGCCCGGGGAGCACCGCGAGCGCGGTATCGACCTGCGGCTGCGCACGGAGGTCACGGAGATCGACGTCGCCCGCTCACGTGTCCGCGCGCGTGACGTGGATTCCGGCGCCGAGTCGTGGACGCCGTACGACAAGCTCGTGATCGCGACCGGCGCCCGCCCGGTCCGCCCGCCCCTGCCCGGTGTCGACGCCCCCGGAGTCCACGGCGTGCAGACCCTGGACGACGGCCAGGCCCTCATCGACACTCTGGCCGCCACGAAGGGCCGCCGCGCGGTCGTCGTCGGGGCCGGGTACATCGGCGTGGAGATGGCCGAGGCGCTCATCAACCGCGGCTACGAGGTGACCGTCGTCAACCGCGGCGAGGAACCCATGTCCACGCTCGATGCCGACATGGGGCGCCTGGTGCACCGGGCCATGGAGGGCATGGGCATCACCATGGTCAACGACGCCGAGGTCACCAAGCTGCTGACCGGCGACGACGGACGCGTGCGCGCGGTCGCCACGGAGGATGCCGAGTACCCGGCGGACGTCGTGATCCTCGGCATCGGCGTACGTCCCGAAACGGAGCTCGCGAAAGCGGCGGGTCTCCCGCTCGGCGACCACGGCGGCCTGCTCACCGACCTGGCCATGCGCGTGCGCGGCCACGAGAACATCTGGGCCGGGGGCGACTGCGTGGAGGTCCTCGACCTGGTCTCCGGCCGTGAGCGGCACATCGCGCTGGGTACGCACGCCAACAAGCACGGACAGGTCATCGGCACGAACGCCGGCGGCGGCTACGCCACCTTCCCCGGCGTCGTCGGCACGGCCGTGAGCAAGGTCTGCGACCTGGAGATCGCCCGCACCGGCCTGCGGGAGAAGGACGCACGCCGGGCGGGCCTGCAGTACGTGACGGCCACCATCGAGTCCACGAGCCGCGCCGGCTACTACCCGAACGCCGCCCCCATGACCGTCAAGATGCTCGCCGAACGCCGCACCGGCCGCCTCCTCGGCACCCAGATCGTCGGCCGCGAGGGCGCCGGCAAACGCGTGGACATCGCCGCGGTGGCGCTGACGGCGGGCATGACGGTGGACCAGATGACAGCCCTGGACCTGGGCTACGCGCCCCCGTTCTCCCCGGTGTGGGACCCGGTACTGGTGGCGGCACGCAAGGCGACGGCAGCAGTACGCCAGAGCGGCTGGTAGACGCGGGTACGGGCAGCGCCCCGACAGGGGCGCGGGGCTGTTTCGATGTGCGGCTTCCGCCGCGTGGGCGCGGCCAGCCACAACGCACCCGCACCGAGACCAGACGGCAACCCCAACGGCGCCCACCGCCCAACCAGCGGAGCTAAGCCGTTCCGTTGATCCTCTCGATCGCCTGCCGAGCCTGCTCCGTCGGCGGCCGCGACGGCAACGACGACACGGAGGCGCTCGCGGACATCGCGGGCGGCTGCTCACCCGCCGGCTTCGCGTGGGCGGCGGTGGCCCGCGCGGAGCGCAACCGGTGGCTGACGGCCTCGTCGAGCGTCACTGGCCTCTGCATCTGCGCGGCGAGCCGGCCGGCCTCCTGGCCCAGCCGTGCCACGTCCTCCCACGGAAGGCGCACCACCAGGGCGATCTCGGCCTCACCGTCGGGCGTGGCGTGCATCGGAGGAGTAACTCGGTCGTTCATCGCCTGATCCTCACGTAGGTCATCGCATCGCGGGCGTCGAGGAGAGATACGCACGCGACGACGGGCGCGTTCACCTACCGAGGACAAGCGGTTCCGGGGCCGTTCAGGGGGCACTAGTCCCTTGTGGTCATCCCCGTCCATGACGTGAACCCGGTACGCCGCACGCCGTATGTGACGTACACGCTGCTCGCTGCCAACGTCCTCGTCTTCCTCTTCATGCCGGGCCTCGCCGGTTCGGTGGCGGGTGACAGCAGCCTGGCGCAGCTGTGCCACCTCCAGGCCTTCCTGGACCACTACGCGGCGGTCCCGCAGGAGCTTATCCACCACCGGATGCCGCGGCTGGTGCCGACTGGTGAGGTCGGCGTCGACCCCCGGCAGGGACCCGGATGCCTGGTGGGCCCGCCCGCCTACGACAAGTCACCCGCTCTGTCGGTGCTCACCGCGATGTTCCTGCACGGCGGCTGGCCGCACCTGCTGGGCAACATGCTCTTCCTGCTGATCTTCGGCAACAACATCGAGGACCGGCTGGGGCACATCCGCTTCGCGCTGTTCTACGTGGCGTGCGGGTACGCGGCCGCGTACGGCTACGCGCTCGCGAACGCCGACTCGACCGCCCCGCTGATCGGCGCGTCCGGGGCGATCGCCGGGGTGCTGGGCGCCTATCTGGTGCTGTACCCGAGGGCGCGTGTGTGGGTCCTGGTCCCGTTCCTGATCTTCCTGCCGTTGCGGTTGCCGGCGTGGATCGTGCTCGGGTTCTGGTTCGGGCTGCAGGCGGTGTACTCGTCGGGCGAGGGCGTCTCGAACGCCGGCACCGTGGCCTACATGGCGCACGTCGTCGGCTTCGTCGCGGGCATGCTCCTGGCCTGGCCCCTGCGGCCCGGCACCCCACCGCCACCGGAGCCACGGGGGCTGCTGTTCGGCAGGCGGGCGCGGCCGGGATGGTGAGCTGGGCCCCCGGCCTCTGAGCTCGGACAGCTCGTCACCGAGTGCGTTCGTCGAGGCGTCACACCTCCGCTCCGCCTCGCCCGGCCGCGGACCTCCGCCGCCCCCGGGAGAAGCCGGCGACGCCGCCGACGCGACCGGGGCGCCCGCGCCCGCCGCCGAAGCGGCGCAGTCCGGCCGGCTGACCCCCTGCCGGGTCCGCCGGGGTTCAGGTCCCGCCCGAACCTGCCCCACCGCCCGCCGCCCCCCGCCCGGTGAGGCGGCAACCGCTTGGCGGCGCTCGATCGTCTTTCGGGTATGCCTCAGCCCAGCCCCGTGCCGTCCGCAACCCCGCCGACGACCGGTTCACCGGCGAGCGGTTCGAGAAGGCCCTGAACATCACACTCAACTCGGTGGTGTTCCGCTCCTCCGGCCAGGACCTGACCACCGCCGGCACCTACATCGAGATGACCTCACGCCTGACCGAACCTGTCCTTCTGGGCCTCGCCGTCCTCGCCATCCGTAACCGCGTCAAACGCTGACCCACCGCCGCCCTCGGAAATCCGTACCTGACCGACAGGCGCGATGGTGCGGAGTCCTCGGCTCGGCCAGGTGGGTCTGTCAAACGAACGGTGTAACCAGGGTGGTTGGGTTATTGGCGGGCCGCTGAGAGCCGGCCGTCGAAGGTGATATCGAAGGCGTTCAGCGC
>NZ_JBVIEE010000027.1:0-136848 GCF_055572015.1 Streptomyces sp. NPDC030840
CCGGGCAGAACATCTGGAAGACAGCCCAGCAGGACGTCAGTCAGTGGCAGAGCCACGACCACCAGAACCTGCCTAGCAATATCAATGTCAGTGGCGTGATCTACGGTGTCGCGCATGGCACCTTCTGAGATCACTCGGGCAGGCATCCTGCAGGCGATTGCAGAGCACGACCGGATCGGCCCCGAGGCGTTCCGCGACACGTACGGCTACCGCGCCGCGGCTACCTACCTCCTGGAGCATGAGGGAAACCTGTACGACTCGAAGGCGATAGCTGGCGTTGCGTACCGGTACGACTTCGGGACAGCGCTCAAGCCGTCAGAGCTCAGCGGGGGCCTCAAGCACGCAGTGGCATGGCTGAAGAGGGAGGGCTTCACCGTGGTGGAGCCCCCCAAGACCTTTCACCGGCGAGTGGGAGACGTCCGGCTGGCCCGACGTGCGACGGGCCCCGCTCTGCACCGTCCCGTTCTTCTGCTCTGGGCAATCGGCCAGGCCCTGGCCGGAGCACCTCGCATGCAGACATGGTCGACCACTCGTGATGCTGTCGCACCGCTGCTGGTGAAGCATGGACAGGTGGAAGACGGTGTGGACGGGGCCCGTTACCCGTTCTGGGCACTCGTTCGCGATGAGCTGTGGACCATCGAGCAGGGGCAGGAACTCAACCTGACCAGTCGAGGACGGCGCCCTACACTGGAGTCCCTGAACGAGGTCAATCCCCTTGGCGGTCTGCGCGAGGATGACTACAACCTCCTCCGCTCGCACCCGGATGCCGCGGCATCCGCGGCTGCCGGACTGATCCTGCGCTACTTCCATCCCCTTCCAGCAGGCTTGCTCGAAGACTTCGGCCTCCGTGAGTTGCTCGCCGGCAGGTGGCCAGATGCTCTGCGTCCTCTGCTTGGGGAGACCTTCAAGGATCGAGACGCCATTTGGCGGGCCTATGGCGGTCAGAAGATGGCAGGGATCGGCTGCCTTGCCGATGGCATCCTCAGCGTCTTCTCCGACGACAAGGGCCCCTACGCCGATGGGCGCATCCCGGACACCAACTGGATCGCCTACGTGGGCGACGGCCTGTCTGGCGACCAGAAGCTCATCGACGGCAACGAGCTCATGGCCGAACACCAGATGGCCGGCCAGCCGCTGCGCTACTGGCACAAGCCGTTCCAGGGACAGTTCAGCTTCGAAACCTGGGCCGTGATCGTGCAACGCCGACTGCGGTGGGGCGTTGGCAAAGACAAGCTGCCCCGCCGCGAGTTCCTCTGGGTGATGGCTCCTGTCCCCTCCCCAGAGCGGGAGACCTGGCCTGCCGAAGTACTTGAAGCGTTGGACGCAGATACAGGGGAGCTCCACGACGACACTGGCGACTACCGCCCCAGCGACCTCGACCTTGAAGCCCCCACCACCAGGGAGAGCGACGAGGATGCGTATCGGCGTCTGGCGCAGAAGGCTGAGGCAAACGCCGAGCGGCGCGGCCAGATGAAGAAGCCGACACTGGCCGACAAGTACGTCCGCGACCCCAGCGCGCGAGCTGCCGTCATCAAGCGCTGCCGCGGCAGGTGCGAAAGCCCTCAATGCGCAGGCCACCCCACCGAGCTGACCACAGCCGGCCTGCCAATCTTGCAGGTCGACCACGTCAAAGACCTCGCCAAGGAGGGACCCGATGTCCCTTCGAACATGATCGCCTTGTGTCCGAACTGCCACGCTCTCAAGACCTACGGCGAAAACAAGGAGAAGCTCCGGCGCCTGCTCGCTGCTACAGCACGACGCCTCCATGAGGCGATGCTCGATTGACTCACGCGCGCCGGCGTCCACTCGGGGAGTGGGCGCCGGCACTCACCGGAACGGCTTTCAAGAGCGTCGCACTGTCACGGCCCTTCCTCCCCTGACCTGCACCGATACGTCAACCGCTCGGGTTTTTAGGTGTGTTTGCCCGCACATGGCCCACAGAGTCCGCACTGAGGCTAGGCCGCAGGTGGTCAGGCCCGGCGCCATGCTTCGAAGAATCGCTCGCGGTCCTCTGACGTTTCGAACTCCCGTCGACCGGCCAGCGCAACGCGCCATGCACTCATTTCTGCGTCCCGTAGCCACAGCTCGCCCCCGTATCGGCCACTGACACCGATGGTGCCGCTGTCGAGGGCTGAGCCAATGATCTCCGCCACGTCGGTACGCTGAGACGGCGTCAGCTCCTCCAGGAAGCTCAGAACGCGGGAGGCAATACCGCGCTCGTTGCCGTCATGGATCCGGTCGAAGAAGGGTCCGCCCATATTGGCAGGGTGGATGTTCCAGGCTCCGCTGCCCCCAGCGTCGCGGATGCGCTCCCAAAACCCCTTCCCTTCTGGAGTTCCCGGCAACGGAAGCGCCGCGAACAGATCGATCAAATGACCATTGGCAGCCTGGTTATACGTGGTGTCGCAGGATGCAGCAGCGGCGATTCTGGCGACGTGGCTGACAGTGAGACCACCGTCCTCGGGCCAGTCAAGCGGGGCATTGAGCTTCTGAGCGAGGTGCTGCTCCAACTCGTCGTACTCTTCAGGCTGTTCGCTGCCGATGCGCCGGTTCACGATCACGCTGTCCCCCTGGGGCTGCCGTCCGATACTCGGACCTGTCAGCATGCCAGCGCGCGGGTCCCTCGGCATGGGTGATTTTGGTCGAAGTGGATCCCCAAGCGAGCACCGTGCCTCAACCGCGCGACAACTTCATCCCGAAGAAGTCGACGGGCAGGAAGCCCACGGTCCGCCTAGTCCTTCGTAATCCCTGGGAGCTTGTCGGGCCGGCAATGCTGGCAGGGGTGGTGGAAGGACGCGTCCTTCAGTAGTGCGTGTTGGGCCTTGGTGGCGTCGAAGGTGGTGACCGGCTGGTGGATCTTGGCGCAGTCGGCGGCATGGATGGTGACCCCAACAGGCTTGCCTGCACGCCGGTCTTGCTCGCTGACGTATCCGTCCGTGGCCCGCACCTGCTCCGCGACCTGCTCGATCCTGCGCCGGGTATCTCGCAGCTGCCAAGCGAGCCACTCTTCGAGGGCGCGCAGTTTGGCGAGGCGCTCGGACGACAACAGATCGGACATGCGTTCGATTCTAGGGGTGGGAGTGCCCCTGTCCTCCTTGAGGGGTCTGTGTCCTGTGCCATCGAAAGTTGATCTTTGCCACCGAAGATTGACGCCCCCACCGGTCGCACCGGTAGCTGGCGGCGGCCTGGGCGGTCACGTCTCTGCATTGACCGAATCGCCGGAAGCCCGTCCGGCACTGATCTACAGTGCATCCTCGTGGATGCAGGAATTGCTGGGCTGATCGGAGCCCTCGGCGGGGCGCTCATTGGAGCTGCGGGAGCCTGGACAGGCGCCCGCATTACCTACCGTGGTGCCCGCTACCAAGCAGACCGGCAACGCCAAAGCGCCCACCAACAATGGCTGCGGCAGATCCGCCGCGAGACCTACACCGCCTACCTCACAGCCGCAGAAACGTTGATCGGCCACCTGAACACGGTCGGCATGCCTATGCGAAGACGAGCTCAAGCCAATGCAACACTCATGGCCGAGCTGGACCAGGCGCTGAACGCCCTGCGCCTCGAAGCACCACCAGACATCACCAGTACAGCGGAAGCACTGCATGCCGCGGCGATCGATGCCATCAACGAGGCTCGGAGCAGTATCGGGGAACGCGGCCCCTTGCTCTACGGGTGGCCAGTAGAGGTTCATCTCAACGAGCTGAGAGAGAAGTGCCGAGAGTCGTTGCAAGAGGAGCAGACATAAGGCCGGCACTTCCGGCCACGGTGGACAACGGCACCTAGGGCCTGTCG
Source organism: Streptomyces sp. NPDC030840 (assembly GCF_055572015.1). NCBI lineage: Bacteria > Bacillati > Actinomycetota > Actinomycetes > Kitasatosporales > Streptomycetaceae > Streptomyces > Streptomyces sp. NPDC030840. Next base: position 3,790 of record NZ_JBVIEE010000027.1, read on the forward strand.
TTTGGACCACGCCTGGGCCCTGGGGCTTGGCACGCACATCTGCAGCGTTGTCGTTCGGTTGCCAACTCCCCCACGCTTTCCAACTGTCCGCGTGGCCATACGGGGGCGTCCGCGGGGGTTCACACGGCAGGTCAGATGGGGTGCGCGTACGGCGGTGAACGGTGGCGGCCGTCGGTGCGCTGGACAAAGACCAGGACAACGAGGCGCCCCCCCCCCCAGTCGGAGGGCCTTTCGCGGCCTGAGAGCCTCACTACTACACCACCCAATGAGCGTCACAGCTGGCGATGCCGTATCTCGACTACAGCCGTATCCCGCACAAGTGGGTCAAGCCCGGGCAGACGTGCTGTCACTGTCAGTGCCATCCGAGAGACTGGTATCAGGATGCCAGGTGGACTAGTTGACACCAGATCAATGAATTTTAGGCCACCAGGCTATAGGCTGTTCCTCATGGTAGAGAGGACATTGGTGAGCCCCATGGGCGAACTTGAAACGTATGAACGAGATCTAGTCCACCTAGCAAGGGTTGCGATGGCAGGGCGGGCACAGGACGTGCAGACCCTGGTTCAGCGCATGGCCCGCCGTTACCAACGATCGAACGAAGCGCTTGCTAGCTCTCTTCGGGAGCTGCTGCGTTCTGCTCCAACTGCACAGACGCCCTTGCGTGGCTTCGGAAACGCCGCCTCCCTCCCTCTCGACAGCGACAGCCGCCTGCCGCTGATCCGAGCGGAGCAACTCGGGCCGGCGGTTCGCCCAGTCTTGGCTCCACTGGTGAGAGCGGCCGTGGAGCAACTCCGTGACGAACATCGGAGCGCCGGCCGGCTCGCACGACAGGGCCTAACGCCGAGTCGCACCGGTCTGTTCACTGGCCCTCCCGGCGTTGGCAAGACCCTCGCTGCCCGCTGGCTTGCGGACGAACTGAAGCTCCCGCTGCTCGTTCTAGACCTTTCCTCCGTAATGAGCAGCTACCTCGGGCGAACCGGAGGAAACATTCGGAAGGTGCTTGATTACGCGAAATCGAGTCCTTCGGTCTTGCTCCTAGACGAACTCGACACAGTTGCCAAGCGGCGCGACGACATGGCCGAAGTTGGGGAACTGAAGAGGCTTGTTACGGTCCTTCTCCAGGAAATTGATGACTGGCCTTCCGGCTCACTCCTGCTGGCTGCCACAAATCATGCTGACCTCTTGGATCCGGCAGTATGGCGGCGATTCGACCTAGTAGTTAACTTCCCCTTGCCCGGTCCGGTCGAGCTAGAGGAAGCGCTTCTCCATTATTGTGGAAATGAGGCACCTAGGAACACCGCTTTCCTCGCGAGGATTCTGCAGGGTTCCTCGTTCGCCGATGCGGAGCGTTTCGTTATGACGGCTCGCAGGAAGGCGGCCCTAGGTGGCGAACATACGTTCGATGTCCTGTTGGGTATGGGACAGGAACGTCTGGCGCAAATGAACCATGTCGAGCGTCTTCAAGTAGCACTTGATCTAGTGCAAGATGGGAGCCTCTCACAGAGGAGGGCTAGCGAGTTGACGGGCGTCAGCCGCGACACGATTCGACGCAAGCAGCGTGCGGACCAAGAGCAGTAGGGCTAGGGGGGCAATGTGGCTGGGGAGCGCAACTTCTTACTCGGACACGGCGAGCGTCTCGTCGAGAGAGTGACACCATCTTCGGGCGGAACAGCGCCCGAACTGCCATACACCGCGGAGGAGGCTCGACAGCGGCTCCTCCCACAAGTCCAGACAGCAGTACGGACATTTGAATCCTTGCCAGATGAAGCCTGCCCGTCAGGGAAGACAGTAGGCCTCGTCACTCTGCACCCCCAGTTCGTCGCTAAGTCTTACCATCCCGGTGACTTCCTTCGGGATAACGGGCTTTCGTATATTGGAGCCCGGGGTGCCAAGATCACCCCAGAAAAGTGGACACGGCAAGGCGAACCCGTGGAGTTGGATACGGCAGAGCTATTTATCTCCGGGCAGCGGGATTCTTTTTCGCTCCTGGCTGAGCGACTTGAGTCACCTGGCGCATTCCCAGAAGGATCCCCCCTGCAGAAACTCGAAGCATTCCGCGCCCCGGACGCTTCGGATAAGCAGCGCGGGACGATGCCGCTCCCTCACGCCTCATCGCTTTTCGAGGTTGGTCTACACATTCCAAGTGTGGACCGCGACGCTATCGTTCGGTCCTTCCAGCGCTGGGCTCGCGCGTGCGGCGTATCGGCCGACCTCGGCAGGAGCATCCCGGTCTCTGGGCTGATTTTTATGCCTGTTACCGCTCACGCGGAGGAACTGGAGGAGCTGAGCAAGTTCTCCTTCCTCCGAGTTATTCGGCCGATGCCGAAGCTCCGTACGCTGCATCCCATCGAGCGAAGTCTCCCGGTAGGCGAACTGCCTCCGATTGAGGTGCCGGATGAGCCCGTAGTCGACAGTTCCATCCGCATGGCCATCTTCGACGGCGGTCTACTCTCAAGCGGGCCTATGAGCCGATGGGCTCGTTCTCTCGATGTACCTGGGGTAGGCGCAGCCGTGGAAGAGTATGTCGGTCACGGCCACATGGTGACGTCAGCCGCCCTCTTCGGCTGCCTGACTCCGGGAGAGGCCGCACCGCGGCCCTTCAACAACGTGGACCACTATCGGATTCTCGACGACGCAGAGGAGGACTCCTATGCCCTCTACACAGCACTAAATCGCATCCGCGATGTGCTGGAGGAGAAGAACTACGACTTCGTAAACCTTAGCCTCGGCCCGGAGCTCCCTATCGAGGACGATGAAGTACACCCGTGGACGGCGGTACTGGACGAGTACCTCTCCCATGGGCAGACCTTCATGACCGTAGCAGCCGGAAATAACGGAAACCACGATTGGGCCTCGGGCAACGCCCGCGTCCAGGTGCCATCCGACTGTGTAAACGCCCTCGCTGTCGGATCCGCCAATAGCAAACTAAAGAACTGGGATCGAGCCGTATATAGTGCAATCGGCCCAGGCCGCTCACCAGGCTTGGTGAAACCGGACGTTCTAAGTTTCGGAGGCACCCAGTACGAGCCCTTCATCTTCTTGCCGGGCAATGGGACGGATGTTCCATTGTCGGCGATGGGTACTAGCTTCGCAGCCCCAGCCACACTCAGGATGGCCGCGGGGATCCGAGCACACTTCGGCGGACACATTAAGCCTCTTGGTCTTCGGGCTCTACTCGTACACTGTGCCGAACGTGGCATTATGCCTGTCGAAGAGGCTGGCTGGGGAAGGGTCCCTGATGAGATCGACGCCTTCGTGATCTGCCCCGAAAACTCGGTTCGCGTGTTGTACCAGGGGGAAATCGAGCCAGGCCAGACGATGCGAATGCCCATTCCCCTACCCGAGGACGTAAGGACGGGCAACGTCGAAATTAGCGCCACGTATTGCATCAACTCCCCAACCGACTCGCGCAGCCCGAGTACGTACACGGCTAGTGCCATCGAGCCCGTATTTCGTCCGCACGCGGAAAAGTTCAGCAACGAAGACAGCATGCACCCGAAGACCGATTCGTTCTTCAGGTCGAGCGACTTTTTGCCCGAGAATGATTTGCGGAAGGGGGCGCATAAGTGGGAGACCACTAAACATAGGACTGTCAAAAAGAGAGCTTCGTCGTTGCTCCGACCAGTGTTTGATGTGAAATATCATTCAAGGAGTGAGCAACTCGTCGGCGTCCCCACTGAGAAGGTGGAGTACGCGCTTGTGATCACTATCATCTCATCCCGGGACGCAGACATCTACAACAAGGTCGTCCGGGCCTATAGCGGCCAATTGGAAATCTTGCAGCCGCAGGTAGAGATTCCAATCACTGTGCAGCCGTAGCCTGCCCCGCTGAATGCGACCCCCAACCGCGGGAGCCACTCACTCTGAGTGGCTCCCGCGGTTGTCCTTCATGCAGCTCGGGGTGGGAAGGACAAGCCCATCGTTCGGTTGGGTAGGACGTGGGAAGCTGGAGACTGTGAGGCGCCACCGGGTCGCCGGCGAGGTCGAGGAAGGGGAGGCCACGTGCCGCAGGGCAGTCCGCGAGGTACGTACCTGGAGGTCTCGGAATCTCTCCGCGAGAAGATCAGGAAGGGCGAGATCGCTGAGGCGCTGCCGTCTCAGTCGGCCCTCGTGAGTGAGTACAGCGTGAGCCGCAGCACCATCGAGCGAGCACTTGCCGCGCTCAAGGCTGAGGGCGTCATCGAGTCGGTACAGGGCGCCGGATGGTTCGTGGCGGGGAGCGGCGACCGCCGGCCGCTGGTCGAGAAGGTCACCGACCTGTTGCGGGCCGACGGGGTCAGGGTGGGTGACCGCTTCCCCACCGAGAAGGAGCTGTGCGCGCGGTTCGGAGCGTCCCGGACGGCCGTCCGTTCCGCCATCGCGCAGATGGAGGGGCAAGGACTCATCGGCAAGGGGGCCGCACGGGGGCGGGAAGTCCGTGCGTTGCCCGTCGGACGGGGGACTCAGACGGCATGACGACGACCGAACGAACCGAATTCGACGCCGATGCGGCGGGCGACATCCTGCGCAAGGCGTGCGAGGTCGCGGACGTGGACCCCGACGGAATCGAGATGCTGCGGTTCGGGGATCACGCGGTATTCCGCCTGAACAGCAGCCATATCGTCTCCCGGGTCGGCAGGAGTCCGGATCGGCTCACCTCCGTGCGGAGGGAAGTGGCCGTAGCGGAATGGCTCGCGGCCGAGGGGTACCCGGCGGCACGACTCGTCACGACGGCCGAACAACCGGTCGTCGTTCAGGGACACCCGGTGACGTTCTGGGAAGGTCTCTCCGACGGAGACACGTACGCGAGTACAGGCGAAATGGGTGTACTGCTGCGGCGGCTTCACAAATTGGAGCCGCCGCCTTTTTCGCTCCCGCCCCTTCAGCCTTTTGACAAGGTTGCGCAGCGCTTGAAGCGTGCCGCAATCCCAGACGGCACTCGTGCGTTTCTCCGGTCTATGGCCGACGATTTGGCGGCCGAGTACGGCTATCTTCGGTTCGCGCTTCCGGCGGGTCACCTGCACGGTGACTTCAACGTCGGCAACGTCCTGCGTGACGCGGCCGGGCGTCCAAAGGTCATCGACTTGGACGGGTTCGTCACGGGCCCCCGAGAGTGGGACCTCATGCAGACAGCCATGTACTACGACAGCTTTGGTTGGCACACTGAAGACGAGTACGCCGATTTCGTCGCTGGCTACGGGTTCGACGTTCGGGAATGGTCCGGGTACACCGTTCTCCGGAGCATCCGCGAACTGCTAATGGTTACGTGGCTCTCGCAGAACGCTGGCACCAATCCGCGCGCGGCCGAAGAAGTTGAGAAGCGGGTGGAAAGCCTACGCTCGGGTGGCTCTCGCCGAGACTGGGCGCCGTTCTAGAAACGTCCTACCTGTTTCCAGAGGCGGAAGCCGCGGGCCTGTGCCTCGAATTCGCGAAACTCCGTGGCCCGCCTCATACCGTCCGTGACGCGCCCTTGGAACTCACGCACGTACTGAACACAGCGTGCCGACTTCAACCCCTCGCCGAGTTGCAGCGCACTCAGGGCGAACTCAAAGCCACGGCCAATCTCACCGTGGATGATGTATGACTCTGCCTGCACCATCGTCGCAAAGAAGTCACTCCGGATGTTGAGGCCGTCGCCGAAGATGGAGCCCGCGCCGCGCTCCGTAGCTGCGAGGGAGCGCCCCAAGTCGCGGAAGCAGTGGCCTATCTCCGCTGCCAGCTCCACGTCGTCGAAGTAGGCGATGTACGGCGGGTCGCTATCGGAGGTGCTCTGGCTGAGCTTGCGTTCTGCCTCCGCAAGGGCGAGGTCACAGCCTCGCTCATCCCCGAGACGGGCGAGGGCCCGTGCCTCCATCGCGAGGCGGTGCGCCGCCATCCTTGGCCCCAGGCTGCCAGTCGAGCCCATGTATGAAGCACGGGCGAGGGTCGCCGCATCCTGGTACCGCCCCAGGAACGTCGCCTGATGGCTCATCACGGAGAGAATGCTGCTGCCGAGAAGCCTGTCACCGGCCGCCTGTGCCATGCGTAGGCCCTGGATCAAGTACCGCTGTGCGATGCCGTGCAACCCGCTGTCGTACGACATGAATCCGGCGAGCATCAGCGCTTCGGCAACAGCGGAGTGGAGTTGCTTCCCCACGGCATCGGAGTATGTCCCGTCCAGCATCGGCCGGACATCCGTGTGCAAGTACTGAATCAGTGCCCGCCGGGCGTGGCCACCGCCGAACTTGCCGTCGAGCATGCTGAACGCGTCCGCTGTCGACCGCACCATGTTCACGTCCACGGCGCCGACCGCCCGGTTGCCCGACCGCGTCAGCTCTCTGTCCGAAGGGGCCACGATCCAGCGTAGGGAAGCGGTGTTCCAAGCCGCAGAATCGGGCTGTGCGCGAACCAGCGTCTCAGCGTCGGCCAGGTCGGCACGCCAAAGGTCGGTCACAGTCTTGGCCGTGCTCTCCGGCTTGTCGGCGAAGTCAAGCCCCAGCTCAGGCCGTACGGCGGCCACTGCCGCGTCGCCCATCCCGATGTCATCGATCGTGAGCTGACGTCCCAGCTTGCGCCCGATCGCGTCGGCGATGAACTGCGGCATGCTGCCGCGCGGGATGGAGCCCTTGAGCCACCTGGTGACGTACGTGTGATCGCAGGTGATGTCCGCACCTGACCGAGCGGCAGCGGCGACCACCGCGCGAGCAAGCGACTTGTGGGAGAAGTCGGCTTCCTGCATGAGCGCGGGCAGCCTGGCGTTCGGGTCTGCCATGGAACCCCCAGAGAGCGGCCGTAGTTCCAGCTTGCCTCATCGTCACTCTACGCAGGTCAGGGCCAGGGTGCAGAGGGTTTGCACGTGGGGGTGCACGAGTGCACCCCCAAGTACACGCTCCCGAAGTGCTCGCCGTCTGGCGACAGTTGAACCACCACCGCACGGAGGGGCCGGCGGTTCCGAGTCGAAAACCACGGGTTGACGGCGCAGATTCCTTCTGCCAACGTGAGTGGTAGGTAATACACACCACGCATTGACGGTGTGTGGAACCGATGCACGCCTGCCGCACGCGGCAGGGGCCCCGCCGGACCCGCTTACACGCGGCCCGAGCGGCAGGGGAGACGTAAAAGTCCGTCGTCTTCACGGATCGATCGGTGTCATCGGCTAAGCCGTTGGTCTGACCCTCGGGCGTGGACCCAGGGACCGGATCGGCGGGGACCCCGTTGATTGGGCTGCACCCGGCCCATGTCAGGTAGCCATTCCAGGGAGCATCCACTCAGCGAGTAACGACTGAGTGGCGCGGTGACCGCGCGCCGTCCAAGGGAAGGGAGCAAGGCGCGTACGGAGCCGCGAGACGACAGTGACGGGCTTCCCCGTCACTCGTCATGCGGGCAGGGCGCCGGCGTCGCGTCGGTGGCCTGCCCGCTTGATGAGGACTATCGCTGGTCCCACTGCACCGCATCTGGTGCGGTTCCTTTCCGCGGCCGCGCACGCCCCGTAGAGACACCTCCGGGCGCGTGCGGGCCGTTCCACTGTGAGGAGAGCCCCCATGAAGTGCATGGTTGCCGGTCATCAGGCCGTCACCGCATCGGAGTTCGCGGAACTGGCGCTCGGCACCCCGGTTGAGCTGTGGCTCGGGGTGGAGGGCGAGAGCGACGAGGAGCGCGCGGCGCGTCTGGACGCGGCGCGTGACATCCTCGCCGACCCCGAGTTCGGCAGCCTCGCCGACGACCTGATCCGCATAGCCGCGCGGGTCGTCGACGACCACCCGGACCTGTTCAACGTGGTCCCGCTGGTCCGCCCCGCCAGCCGCCGTCCGGTACGCCGGGGGGTTGCGGCATGAGCGAGGGGCTGACGCTGGATGACCTGGCCGTGTCGCTGCGGGCGCTGCGCCTGCTGGCCGCGGACTTCGGGCATCTGCCGGCGCCGATGGTGGACGTCTCCACCATCTATCCGGACCGGCTGAGGCTGGCTTTCCACTACGGCCTAGCCGACTTCGAGGCGTGGCGCGAAGCCCTGGGCATCGCCGCGGACGCCGTGGACCACGGCACGCAGGGCGTGGGCGGCCGTACGCGCGTGCTGAATGCGTCCGTCGAGTACGCGGGCGCCCTGGTGGAGCTGGTGGCCTACGCCGACATGCCCGACCCGGCACTGAGCGGAGCGGCAGCCTGATGCCCGCCGCCTACGCCAAGTGCTACGACCCGACCGGTGCCCGCTTCGGCATCCCCACCTACCCCTGGCACATGGCCCCGGACGGCCTGTTCACTCGCCGACAGCTCCGCGCCAAGGGCTTACGGCCCGGCGGTCAGCCGGTCACCGCGCAGGTGGTCCGCTACAACCGCCACAGGGGTTACCGGGTGGCCTACTTCTACCGCGAGGACCTGGCCAAGCAGGTACGGCCCATGACGTCGCGCAAGTGGGGCGCTCTCGCGCTGGCCATGCTGGCCCGCCGCACGTGCCCGAAGTGCCAGATCGTCTACAGCTACTGCATCCCCACCTCGCTCGGCATGTGCGTGCTGTGCGCTTACCCCGACGAGCAGAACAAGGAGTGATCACATGGACTGGAAGAAGACCGCCCGGAAGGCGGTGCACTGGAGTCTGCCGGCCGGTCTGACCGGCCTGTCGCTTGGCTGGACCGTGTACGCGGTGGGGGAGATCCTCGCCCACCAGGCGCCGGAGCCGCTCGCCTACACCGTGGCGGGCATCTACGACGCGGTGTGGCTGTACGCGCTGGCCATGGAGACCGCCCACCGCCGCCAGGGCTCCAAGGGCGCCCTGCCTGCCGTTCTGGGGTGGCTGTTCCTGGTCACCTCTGTCGGCGTGCTGTTCACCCACGGCCTGCTGTACGCCACAGCGGTCGTCGCAGTCATCGGCGCGGTGGTTCCAGCCGCCGCGAAAGCGACGCTGATCATGGCGGTGGAGCGGGAGGCCACCCGGATCTCCCCCGCAGCGCAGGCGCAGATCGACGCGGTGCGCAGCGCAACGCGGGACCAGGTGGCGATCGGCCGCGCGGTCACCCGCGCCAAAGCCGACCGGCACACCACGGCCGCCGCGTTGGAGGGCGAGGAACAGAGGGCCCGCGGCAAGGCGCACAAGGTGCGCCACGAGGCATCCAAGAAGCTGACGAAGCTCACCGCCAAGAACCCGGTCGACGACCGCCCGCAGGAGGTTCCCGCGCTGTTCTCGGACGAGGACCTGGCCCGGGTACTGGGCCATTGGACACAGGAGGGTGTGTCCCCGGGTGTGTCCCCTGTGTCCCCGCAGGTCGGCCCCGTGTCCCCCACGCCGGAACTCCCCGCGCCGCAGGGCCAGGGACACACTCCGCTCGACTGGCCGGCTCTGGCCGCGGTGGCCGCGGTGGCCGGCGTCGACACCCCCGAGCCGGGGGAGCCGCTGAGCGAGGAACAGCTCACGGTCGTGCTGCGGTGGCTGCGCCACTCCGAGAACCCCCCGCTGTCCTACCGCAAGGCGCTGGCCGCGTACCGCGCGGCGGGCTTCTCGGCGAAGGAAGAGCGGGTGCGCAAGGCGTACGCCGCGCTGATCGAGGCGGAGGACGCACAGCAGTAAGTCGCCGTCCGGCACACACCAATGAGGGCCAGCCCACGGCAATTGGGCTGGCCCTCGTTGCGACTGCCGGAAGCAGTCGAGACCAGTGAAGCAGACCCGGTGAGCCTCGGCGAGCGGCGCCCTCGCAGACCCGGCGAGCAGACCCGGCGAGCTGACCCGTCACCACCGGCGGCACTCGCCGCCGACAGCACACCGCCCGACAACCCATGGATACGGAAGGGAACTTCTGAGGTGAACGACACCACCGCAGTGACGACTGAGACCGAGACGCGCGCCGTCCGGCAGGGCACGCACTTCTGGGTGATGTCCGTGGAGAAACCGGGGCTGGCATCCGCCACGCGGTCCGGCACCTACATCCCGCGGCCCGGCGGCACCCGCCAGGACGCCTACCAGGAGATCTACGCCGAACTCACCGCGAGCCACCCGTCCCTGCGGGGGGCCACGGTCTTGTTCTTCTCGCTGGAGCCCAACGGGCTGTAGCCAGCACTGTTTCCGACGCAGAGACCCGGACGCCAAGCCGTCCAAAGCACGCGTCCGGGTCTCTGCTCCCCCTCGTAGAGGAGTGGTCCTCAGCATGACCGAAGTCAGCACCGAACCGGTAGCCGCTCCGGCTGCCCCCACACCTCCCCCCGAGCCGTCCCCGCCCCGCGAGCAGACCACCGCCCCTGCCGAGGCACGGACGGTGGCGCACACGCCGGGCGGTATCCCCGTGCTCCCGCTGGCCCTGTCCGGCACGAACAGCGCCGTCGGCGCGGTCGGTGCCGTCGCCCTGGTCGGCGGTGGCCCAGTCGCCCTGGCAGTGGCCGCCGGTGGCGCCGCCGTGGTCGGAGTGTCCGCCGCCGTCTCCAGCCGTCGGCGTTCCGCGCGCGAGCGGCGCGCCACCGGCACAGCCTCGCGTGGCCAGCGCGGTGCGCTCCGTACGGGCCGCGGGCCCGCCCGGTCTGGCACGTCCGGCAGCACCGCGACCGGCGGGCGAGGGCGCGGCAAGGGCGGCAAGTCCCGTACCGGTGCCGGTCGTTCGAGCGGAGCATTCGGCGGTTCGTCGGGAATGCGGGGTGCGGGCAAGCACCGTTCCCGCCCCACCGGCCCCGCCGGCCGGTCAACGGGTGGACGTTCCACCGGACCGCGCTCGGGCGCCGGACGGGTAGGGCAGGTGCGGGCGCTGCGTGCGGGTAACCGGGCGCAGACACCGACCCGTTCCGCCGCCCGACAGCAGGCCACCGCCAACCGGCGTGGTGTAGCGGATGCCCGCCGGGACGCCCGCGCCGCCAGTCGTGCGGCCAAGACACCCGGTCAGGGCCGTGCCCGCCGCGCGCTGGGCTGGACGGCGGGCAAGACCGGCTCGGGCGTCCGGGGCCTGGTCAACAAGGCCCGGACTGCCCGCGACAGGGCGGCCGACCGGCAGGTCGACGCCAAGCGCGCCGCAGTCCGTAAGGCGCCCGCCCGCCGTAAGGCCCGCCGGGGCCTGTTGAAGTCCGCGGCCCGCTTCCAAGGGCGCCGCCTGCTTGCCGCGCTCGCCGGCGGTGCCGTGGGGGTGCTGGGCTGCCTGACCACCCCGCTCGGGCGCAAGCTCGGCTGGCGGTGGCTGATGCACCCCGGGCGCCGCCTGTACCGACGCCTCATGCAGTCCGCCCGCGAGCAGCGTGCGGCCCGTGACGAGCAGATCCGCTTGGAGCGGGGGCGCGAGGAAGCCGCGGCCGACGCTGCGGCGCAGGACCTGAACGAGATCAAGGACCGGGTGGAGCGTCCCGCCCGCCTCATTCCCACCACCCCCACGGCAGGTCAGGAGGCTATTCACGTGTCTGGTTTCAAGTTCGAAGAGGCCGCGGCCGAGATGGAGAACGCCGCCCGCTCCTACGAGCCGGACGGGAACATGGAGGTCCTCACGATGATCGAGAACCTTCCCCTGGCACTTCAGAGCGTGGCCAACACCTTCCGCATCCTGGCCGAACGCTCAGATGAAGAGTTCGCCTTCGAGAAGGACGTCGCCGACGGGTTCGACGACATCCACCGCACACTGCTCAACGGTGTCGACGCGGCCGAGACCCTCGTGCCGCTGTTCCGGCAGGTCCACGAGCAGGACATCGCCCGCCACGAGGACCCCCGCAACGGCAGCGAGGCAGAGAAGGGCTGGAACGTCTGACCATGGCAACCACCGAGGCCACCATGACCAAGAACAGCAAGAAGCAGCAGGCGGAGGCCGTGAGTGGTCCGGTGTGGGACTGGGCGGCCGGTCACGGACCCGTGACCGGCGCCCTGTCCGCCACGACCGGAGCGTTCGCCGTCGCCACCACCGGCGCCGCCGCCGGCATGCCCCCCGGCTGGGCGCTCGCCGTCGGCGCCGCCGGAGCCATCGGCCACACCGCCGCCGGCATCCGGCTGCGCAACGCCGGCCGCACCATCGCCGCCCGCGCCGCTTCGTGGCTCGTCGGTGCCGGGTGGACGACGTGGGCGATGACGAACGGCCCGCTGACGTGGGCCGCGCTCGGCTCGCTCGCCACCATCGGCGTTGGCATCGGTGCGGCCACCCGGTCGACGAACCTCTACGAGGAGGCCCGCGAAGAGGAAGCCATCGCGGCCGAACAGCGGCAGATCGCGGAGGTGCTGTCGGCGGAGCGGCGGGAGATCGCCGCGGAGTGGATCGACCGGATCCAGCGCGTGTGCGGGGTCACTGTGCGTGTGCTGGCGGTGGAGAAGTGGGAGGCCGGGACCGGCTTCACCATCGATGCCGAACTGCCCGGTGCCACCACGTACGACCGGATCGCGGCTCACTCCGCAGCCCTGTCGGCGGATGCGCACCTTCCCCACGGGTGCACCGCCACCGCGAACCCCGGCATCCACCAGGGCCGCACTCTGATCGATGTCGCCACGGTCAACGTGCTGGAGACCGAGACCACCTACCCGGCCGACTACGCCCCGCTCTCGCTGCACACCGGCATCCCGTGGGGCTACCGCTCCAACGCGGAGCAGATTCAGACGTACCTGCGGGAACAGTGCGCGCTGGTCGTCGGGCCCACCGGATCGGGCAAGACGAACATGGTTCACGTGATTCTCGCCGGGTTCGCCCGCGCGGTCGACGTGCTCACGTTCGTGATCGACCTGAACGCCGGTTCCGCCGGTCTGTCCTGGGTGCTGCCCGCACTCCAGCATCAGCCGGCCGAGGGGGAGCGCCAGTTGCGGCCCGGTGTCGACTGGTTGGCGGGCACGGTCGACGAGGCGCACCGGATGCTCGATGCGGTGCTGCGGATCGGCAAACAGCGCAAGATCTCCTATCAGGCGCTGATGGCCCGCGAGGACACCGACCTGCTTCCAATCGGGCCGAAGATCCCACAGATCATGCTGGTCATCGACGAGGGCGCGGAGATCCTCACCAGCACCGACAAGACCCTGAAGAAACTCGCCTCCAAGATCCTGGAAGTAATCCGGATGCTCCGCGCGATGGGTATCCGCACCGTGCTGACCGCGCTCGGCTCCACCGGCTCCGTGCTGGGCAACCTCATGATTCGCCGCGAGGCCAAGGTGCGCGTGGCGCTCACGGGGGGTGAGAAGGAAGGCATGGACCTGACCAAGCTGTTCCCCGGCAGCCGCGGGCTGAAGGTGGACCAGGCCCCCTACAAAGGCGCCGGGTTCATGGGCACACCGGAGTCTCCGGCGGGGCTGTTCAAGTGCTGGCGCATCCTGCCCAGCCAGATCCGCGAAATCGTCGCCGCCACCAGCGAACGGCACCCCACCCTCGACGCCGTCTCCGCTCAGGCCGCCGGGGAGGACTACGCGCGCCGCTGGTCGCACGACCGCATCGCCTGGATGCACGACACCAACCGCGCCCCCGTCCTCCCCACGGCCGACGACGGCACCGAGGGCGAGCCGCGACGCGGGCTGAACCTGACCGCCCTGCGCGAGCCGCACACGGAGCAGGCGGACCGGTCGGACGCGGACCGGCTCGCGGACGCGTTCATGCGCGAGATCGACGAACAGTTCGGCACCACCTCCGAACCCACCCGCTCCACCACGGAGACCCGCCCCGAGCGGGAGCGGCCGGAGCGTCCGGGGCTGAACCTGTCCGCCCTCCGGGAGGACAGGTCATCGGCACCCGAGCCGGAGCCGGGGGCCGAGGGTGGGCCGGAATGGCTCGCGGACGCGATCGCGGCAATCCGTGAGGCGGGCGCGGCGGGCATGAAGCCGTCGGCCGTTGCCGATCACGTCGGGCGGAGCCGGCAGGCGGTGCGCGAGACGCTCAAAGCCGCCGCCGCGCGCGGCGAGTTGGTCTACCGGGACAACGGACCGCACTCGGTCTACGTCCACCCCGATCACGCCTAGAACCGCTCACACACGGCTACCGACTACTGGTTAGTGACAACTTGCCACTAGCCAGTAGAACAGCCCTCTACTGGCCACCAGGGGCCGCCAACAGGCTATTTCGGCTTGCCAGTAGCCACTAGCCAGTAGCCACTACAACCACACACCGTCACCACAGGCGCCCGCCCGGACACCCCGGAGCGGGCGCCTTCCATGTCCACCGGAACGGCCGGAAGGGAGCACCACATGCACCACCGCGAACCGCCCGGACACCTCGCCCACCACATCCCCGCCGACGACTACCGCCGCGCACAAGCCACCGGACAGCCGGTCGTCATCGTCGTCAACGACACCGCCCGTACCGGCATCCCGTGGCGCCGCTTACTGATCCCCTTCGCCATCGCCGGAGCCACCGTCGCGGGCTGCTGGGGACTGGTCGCCGCCCTGTGCGCGCTGTTCGACGCCGCCGCCCACGCCGCAACCGTCATCGCGGGCGCCGCCGGGCCCATCGGCATCGGCGGCGGCATCACGTTCAAGCTCGCCCGCGCCAAGCGCTGAACCCGGAAGAGAGATTCGTGTTCGAGATCCGCGTCATCTGCGCCCCGGACGACGCCGACCGCGTCAGCCGGGCACTGGCCGCCGTCTTCCGCACCGGCCCGGCCCGCCAGTACCCCACCCGCGACGGCAAGCGCATCCGCCTGTACTTCACCGCCGACCACCGGCCCGCCACACCCGAAAGCGAGTGACCATGTCGTTCGGAGAGACCCCGATCACCATCATCGGCAACCTGACCGCCGACCCGGAACTGAAGTTCACCGCCTCCGGCCAGGCACTCGCGAAGTTCACCGTCGCCTCCACCCCGCGCACCTTCGACCGCGAGTCGAACCAGTGGAAGGACGGCACCTCCACGTTCTTCCGCTGCGCCGCCTGGCGCACCCTCGCCGAACACGTCGCCGACTCCCTGACCAAGGGCTCTCGGGTGGTGCTGTCCGGGCGCATCCGTCAGCACGACTGGCAGACCCCGGAAGGCGAGAACCGCTCGATGCTCGCCGTCGAGGTCGACGAGATCGGCGCGTCCCTGCGCTTCACCACCGTCACGATCAACGGCAAGCGCACCAGCAGTGCCGCCCCGGCCGGAGACGACGCGTGGGCCGCGACCGGCACCCCGGCGGACTCGCAGTTCAGCGAGAAGCCGCCGTTCTAGCAACGCCCGGGGCGACCGCCCGTCTCGCCAAAGATCTGCGGTCGCCCCGGCCAACCAGTCCACAACAGACCTGTTGGAGGTCTCCAGCATGACGCATGACGGCCGATCCGCGCTGCACACCGCGGCGCTTCAAGCCGCCGCACGCGGCTGGCCCGTGATCCCGCTGCGGCCCGGCGGCAAGATGCCCGCACTGCACGGGGAAGACGCCTGCCCCCGCGCCGGCGAGTGCGCCGAGGGGCACCTGAAGCCGGAACAGCGCGCCACCACCGACCCCGACCGCATCCACGCCGCATGGGGCGCGCACCCGTTCAACGTCGGCATTGCCACCGGGCCGTCCGGCCTGGTCGTCGTCGACCTGGACGTGCCCAAGGGAAAGGGCAGTTCGGACGCGCCTGGCGGCGCGACAAACTTCGCTGCGCTCTGCGAGCGCGCCGGACAGTCATGGCCCACCACCTACACGGTGCGGACGCCCACCGGCGGCCAACACCTGTACTTCACCGCCCCGCCGGGCCACCACCTGACCAACAGCGCGGGCTCACTCGCGGCGCTGGTCGACACCCGCGCGTGGGGCGGACACGTCGTCGCCCCCGGCAGCATCATCAGCGGCGCCAAATACGAGGTGACCCACCCGGCACCGGTCGCGCCCCTGCCCGACTGGCTGTTGCACCACCTCACCACCCCACCCGCACCCGACCGGGCGCCCGCCCCGCTGCTCATCCCCGGACAGGCCACCCGCCGCGCCGAAGCCGCCCTGACACGGGAGACGGACGCCGTGGCCAAGACGGCCGAGGGCGGGCGCAACAACCGGCTGTTGGCGGGCGCCCGCGCCCTGGGCCGGTTCGTCGCATGGGGCGAGATCCCCCGAGACCTGGTTGAGGAGGCTTTTCAGGGGGCGGGCGAGGCGGCCGGACTGCCGGCGGCCGAGTGCCGCACGACGATCCGCAGTGCTCTGGACTGGTCGATCCGCACCGCCCGTCCCAGGGAGGCCGCGTGAGCCCCCGCCCCGCCCCTGAAAAGCCCACGTCCGCTACACCGCGCCGTGTCCGCCCGGCTGAGGGTGGCCCCGGATCGGGCCGTGGCACGAAGGACGACGGCCGCCAGGCCGTCCTTTCAGCCCTTTCCCTCGCACGGCAGGCAACCGCCCCGCCCCGCGGTGACGGCCGCTTCCCCATGGCCTGGCTCCACATCCGTGCGCCCCGCGGCGCAACCCCCACCGCCACCTCGAAGTGCCTGTGCGGTCGGGACCGCAGCGCCGTCGGCCACCGCAAGGTGCTGGCCCTGATTACCGACCACGAAGCCCACCGCGACACCTGCCCGCTCCGCACCACCCAGGAAAGGAGGAACGCCGCATGACCAGCACCAGCACGCCTGAGCCGTCCATCGACGGCGCGGCCCTGCTCGACGAGGTAGAAGCGTTCCACCGCCGGTTCAACGTCTTCCCCACCGAACACGCCTACGTCGCCGTCACACTCTGGGATGCGCACGCCCACCTGATGGACGCGCTCGACGGCACGGCTCGCATCGCGTTTCTGAGTCCCGAACCGGGATCGGGGAAGTCGCGGGCGCTGGAGATCATCGAGACGCTCACCCCGCGCGCGGCGACCACCGTCAACGCATCCGCCAACGCACTGTTCCGACTGGTGGCGGCCGATGCGGGAACGCCGACGGTGCTGTTCGATGAGATCGACACCGTGTTCGGCCCCAAGGCCGGCGGGAACGAAGAGGTCCGCGGGTTCCTCAACTCCGGCTACCGGCGCGGCGCCAAGTCCCTGCGCTGCGTCGGAGAAGGCTCCGAGCAGAAGGCAGGCTTCTTCGATTCGTTCTGCGCGGTCGCCATGGCCGGACTCGGCTCCCTGCCTGACACGATCCTGACCAGGTCGGTCATCATCCGCATGCGCAAGAAGGCCCCCAACGAGACGTGCGAGCCCTACCGGCGCCGCGTCCACGAGAAGCAGGGCCACGCCCTGCGCGACCGGCTCGCCGAGTGGACCGCCACCATCCACGACGAGATCGCCGAGGCGTGGCCGGAGATGCCCGAGGGCGTCACGGACCGGCCCGCCGACGTGTGGGAGCCGCTGCTGGCGGTCGCCGACGCGGCCGGTGGCGACTGGCCCGCGCGAGCCCGCGCCGCGTGCGTCGCGCTCATCAAGGCCGCTTCCGAGGGCGACCAGGCATCCCTGGGCGTCAAGTTGCTCACGGACCTGCGTGACCGTGTGTTCTGCGGTGTGGACCGGATGCCGACCGCCGCCATCCTGGAGGTTCTCCTCCAGCTCGATGACGCTCCGTGGTCCGATCTGAGCGAGGACGGACAGAGCAGCAAGCCGCTCACCGCACGCGCCCTGTCCAAGCTCCTGAGCCAGTACGTGCGCCCCGACAACACCCCGATCAAGCCCCGCGGAATCCGTGTCGGCAGCACGACCCCGAAGGGCTACTACGCGGAGGACCTCAGCGACGCCTGGGCCCGCTACTGCCCCCCTCACCCCGGAGAATCCGCAACATCCGCAACATCCGCAACATTCCAGGTCAACGGGGTTGAATCTGTGGCGGAAGGCCCTTCCGAGACCCGCCACATGCTCACGGAAGCCGACACACGTCAACTCCACATCGCTGGCTGACCGGCCGCACCTCAGAGGTGCCGCCGCGTACACGCGCGGCGGCACCTATCCGCAACAGAAACGGCATCCGTCACAAATGCAGGCCGCTGAACAGCGATGTTGCGGCGTGGCGGATGTTGCGGATTCCCCAGAAGGCAGAGAGGAGTCACGAAGGTGCCGAAGGAGAGTGGACTTCCCCTGAGCTATTCGGCGGCGGAGGTAGCGACGTCACTGGGGTGCTCGGAGTGGTGGGTGAAGGAACAGGTCCGCCGACGGCGCATCCCCTTCCTGAGGAGCGGTGGCGGGTACCGCTTTACCAGCGATCACGTTCGAGAGATCTTCCACATCCTTGAAGAGCGGCCCAACTCGGCAAGCGCCATCGAGGGCGAAGCCGTACCCCGGCGCCGCACCTTGGCGCAGCCGGTACGACCAGTAGCGAGCCTCCGTGCGCGCCGTCCGCGTCGCGCACGGAACGCCGCTTGATAGAAGAGCCGATCACGAGGGGTGGAGGCCAGCCATGGTCTCCACCCCTCGTTTGTCGCGAGAGGTAACCATGGGCTACGGCGAGAAGCGCGCCGATTACTACCGAGGCCGGTACTGGATTGCACCCGGCGTGCTCCGCACCGTGGTGGACGCCAACGGCGCCACGATCCGATTTGCCACCAAGCGCGAGGCCGCGAAGGCAGCGAACGACGCGGAGGCCAAGGTCAGAGAGGTCGGCTATCGCGACCCGAACGCCGGTAAGGAAACCTTCGGCGAGTACGTGAACCGCTGGTACGCGGCACAGGAGTTGGCCGCATCCACCATGCAGAACTACAAGCGGCACATAGAGGAGCACCTCCTCCCTGCCTTCGAGGACAAAGCCATCGCCGACATCCAGCCCACGGATGTCGGCGCCTGGGAGAAGAAGGAGCGGAAGCTCTACGCCGCGTCCAGCGTGAAGACCTGGCACGGCACGCTGCACCTCATCCTCGCCGACGCCGTGGATGAAGGACTTCGCGACTCCAACCCGGCCGCCAAGCGGCGCGGCCGAGGCAAGCGTGCCGGCCGCTCCCGGAATCGCGGCCCCGAGAAGGTGGTGACCGACGCTCTCGGAATCCTGCTGACAGCCGAGCGCGCTTCGCTTCTGTCTGGCCGTGACGACGAATTCGTAGCCGTGGTGCTGAAGGGCTATACCGGCATGCGATGGGGCGAAATCGTCGGGCTAGAGCGCAAGTTCGTCCGTCCCGCCTCGGTGCGGGTGGAGTGGCAGCTCTACGAACTCGACTCTGGGGAGTTCGAGCGCTGCCCGCCCAAGGACGACTCCTACCGGACCATCGACACGCCCAAGTGGCTGTCCGGCTTGGTTGCAAGCCATATCGCCCGGACCGAGTCCGCACCCTGCCCGTGCCACGAGCACGCCTACGTGTTCCGTGGCCACGGTCCCGCCAACGGCGCTGCCCGGCACGTCGGCGCAAAGCTGGTCGACGTCGCCCGCCGCGCCGATGTCTCTGCGGCAACGGTCTCGAACGTGCTGAACCGGCCGGGCACGGTCGCGGAGCGGACGCGGAGCAGGGTGGAGACAGCCATCGCGGAACTCGGCTACGTCCGTGCGGGCCAGTCAACAGAGACGGCGGCGCACTGGCGGCGGACCGGATTTGCGACCTGGTTGTTCCAGCCGGCAGCGACAGGCTGGTATCCGAAGAAGGCCCCCCAGGAGGCGCGCCCTGTGCCGGTGATGGCGGACCCCTGGCCGGGAGTGCCGGCGCGGGGCCGGAACGCCTCTGGCAGGGCGGACGCGTGCTGGCTTCCGATCGCACGAGGCCTCACTCCGCATGGGCTCCGGCACACTCACAAGACAGTCATGGAGGAGCTCGGAATCCCGCCCAAGCTCATGGATGAGCGCCTCGGGCACGAGGACGGTTCGGTGCAGGCGCGCTACTCGCACATCACCGCGCGGATGAGGAATCGGCTCATGGATGAGCTGACCGAGCAGTGGGAGGAGTCGTTGGCGGCACGGTCCGCCATGCACCCGCGGTCGCCGGTGCGCGCGCTCGATGCCTTGCTGAGAGCGCGCCAAGGGTGAAGCCGGGGGAGTGGATTTCCTTGATCCACTCCCCGTTCACTCCCCAGAGGCCCCGAGAGATGAGTCAGGGCCGGTCTCCCATGAAGGAATACCGGCCCTGACCTGGTGTTTCAGCTGTCGGGGTGGCGGGATTTGAACCCACGACCTCTTCGTCCCGAACGAAGCGCGCTGCCAAGCTGCGCTACACCCCGATCGTCGCTGCGTGTCGCGGCGACGTCGTTTACTTTAGCCCACTGGTGGCTGGAGACGAAATCCGGTTTTCGGGGTGGCCGTCGCGGTGGTCTCACCAGTCCAGGCGGCCGTGGCGGTGGCGGACCGGGTTCGGGCGGAGGTGGTCGAGGGCGACCATGAGGAGGCCCAGGGCGTAGGTGGCGAGGCCGATGAGGAGTGCGTTGGCGAGGACGCTCTTGTAGCCGTGCCGGGTCACGTCCAGGAACGGGTAGAGGTATGACGCCGACGAGCCGTCGGGCAGCGCGCCGTGCGTGAGGGTGAAGGTCAGGTAGACCAGCGGGTAGAGCAGCCATGTCGCCGCATGGGCGGGGCGCAGGGGGGCCGGGCGGGTGAGGAGCAGCCAGTCCGCGGCCACGGCGAGGGGGAGCACCGTGTGCAGGAGCGGGTTGGCCGGTATCGGCCAGTCCGCGAGTGCGGCGAGCTTGCCGGTCGCTGTCCCGGTTTCCGTGCCGGGCGTCGATCCCATCAGGACGAACGCGGTCGAGCCCCTGGTGAGGATCACGTGGTGGACGAGGGCCGCGATCGAGACGTACAGCAGCGTGCCGCCCGTCAGCAGAGGGGCCAGGGGGCGGCGGGCCTTCCGCGCCCGCGACGCGGAGAAGGTGAAGACCACTGCCACCAGCACACCTGTCTGGATCATGAAGTAGCTCAGGACGTGGAGCGGGCTGCCCTGGAGCAGCTCGATACCCACGCCCGCTGCCGCCGTCAGCGCCACCATCAGGCGGAAGGCGGCTGCCGCCGGCCGGCGGGTCGGTGTCAGGACCGCACTGGCGGGAACGGGGGACTGCAGCGGCGCGGGTATGCCCGGTATCGCGGGCAGATCGGGAATGTCCCGGGGCATCGGTGCGGTCATGTGTTCACGCTAGGTCGCGTGGCACGAAAGCGGCTAAATGGGGCACTCCATTTGGGGGACGCCCGGGGACGCCCGGGAGGCTGGAGGACTCCAAGGGGCGGCAGCCCCTGTGAGGTGCCCCTGTGTTCCTGCGCCCCCGCGCCCCCGTGCCCCAGTGCCAGTGCCCCCCGTCAGGGGGCCGCCGCTGCCGGGGCTCCGCGCCCGTGCCTCATTCCCGTTCCACCAGCGTCAGCAGCGATGCCTCAGGGGGGCAGGCGAACCGGACGGGCGTGTAGCGGCTCGTGCCGCAGCCCGCCGACACGTGCAGGAACGCCGTCCGCTCGTCCACCGTGTGTGTGGAAAGGCCCTTCACCCGGTCCGTGTCCAGGTCGCAGTTGGTCACGAGCGCGCCGTAGAAGGGGATGCAGAGCTGGCCGCCGTGGGTGTGGCCGGCGAGGATCAGGGGGTAACCGTCCGCGGTGAAGGCGTCCAGCGAGCGCAGGTAGGGGGCGTGCACCACGCCCATCGAGAAGTCGGCCGATTCTGAGGGACCGCCCGCCACGCGCGCGTACCGGTCCCGCTTGATGTGCGGGTCGTCAAGGCCGGTCAGCTCCAGCGGCATGCCGTCGATCTTCAGCGTCCCGCGGGTGTTCGTGAGGTTCAGCCAGCCCGCCGTGTCGAAGCCGTCACGCAGCTCCTCCCAGGGGTTGTGGACGACGCCCACCGCCGGCGCGTTGCCGTTCAGGCCGTGGCGGCCCTGGACCTTCTCCAGCAGGTAGCGGGCGGGGTTGCGGAGCGTCGGGCCGTAGTAGTCGTTCGAACCGAAGACGTACGCCCCCGGGAACTCCATCAGCGGGCCCAGCGCGTCGAGTACCTCGGGGACGCCCTCCGGGTCGGACAGGTTGTCGCCGGTGTTGATGACGAAGTCGGGGCGCAGCCCGGCCAGCGAACGCAGCCAGCGCTGCTTCTTGCGCTGTCCGCTCACCATGTGGATGTCGGAGATCTGGAGTATGCGCAGCGGCCGCATGCCGGGCGGCAGCACCGGCACCGTGACCCGGCGCAGCCGGAAGGAGCGGGCCTCGAACCCCGCCGCATAGACCAGACCGGCGGCGCCCGCCGCCGCGATCCCCAGAGGTACTCCGTATCGCGCTCGCATACGCCCATCGTGTCAGACCCGCACGACACCTCGCGCAGCCTGTGGACAACCGCGGCCGGTCGAGGGCGGCTCCAAGTTCCCTGTGGCAGGAGCGGTCGAGGTGGAGACCCGGGGGGGAAAGAGGGAGAGACGGCGGTCCGCGCGGGCGACGGCTGGGGGGGCGAAAGCCCCACCACTCCGTTCCGTCCTCGCCGCTACCTCGACCGCCCCCGTAATCATCGGGCGGCTTCCCCTGCGCACCTGCGACAATCAACCCCATGACCACGCTCAAGTCGAAGCTGCAGGAAGACCTCAACGCCGCGATCAAGGAGCGCGACGAGCTCCGCTCCTCGACGCTCCGGCTGACGCTCGCCGCGATCACCAAGGAGGAGGTCGCGGGCAAGGAGAAGCGCGAGCTCTCCGACGACGAGGTCCTGAAGGTGATCACCAAGGAGGCGAAGAAGCGGCGTGAGGCCGCGGACGCCTTCGCACACGGTGGCCGGGTCGAGCAGGCCGAGCGGGAGAAGGCGGAGGGCGAGGTCCTCGCCACGTACCTGCCCAAGCAGCTGTCGGACGAGGAGCTCCAGCAGATCGTCGCCCAGGCCGTCGAGGAGGCGAAGGCGGCCGGAGCCGAGGGCCCGCGGGCGATGGGCCAGGTCATGAAGATCGTCAACCCGAAGGTGGCGGGTCAGGCCGAGGGCGGCCGCGTCGCCGCAGTGGTCAAGCAGCTCCTCGCGGGCGGCTGAGCACGTCGCGGCTCGGTCGAGCACTCGCGGGCTGCTGAGCACGCCCGCGAGGGCCCGGTCCCCGTACGGCGGTGGGGGTGCCCCTTGCAACAAGGGGCACCCCCACCGCCGTGTCAGGCCCACGGCCTACGACCTGCTGATCCCGATCATCCCGATCAGCCGAACCCGCCGTTCCCGTTCCCGTTGCTGCCGCCGTTCCCCTGGCCCTGGAAGAAGTTCTCCGGGATGGAGAAGGACGGAGTGGGGAAGTCACCGCCGGTGCCGCCGTTGATCAGGCCGCCGCTGTTGCCGTTCCCGTTGCCGTCTCCGTTGTTGTCGTCATCCCGGTCGCGGTCACGGTCGCGCTTGCGGTCGTCGGGGATGTTGACCAGGTTGAAGTCGGGCGCCTCCCAGCCCTGCAGGGCCCCGGCCATCATGTCGCGCCAGATCGGGCCGGGGACCTCACCGCCGTACACCTTGGAGCGGTAGACGCCGCCGATGGTGATGTCGACCATGCGCCGCTTGTGCGCCGGGTCGCCGACCCAGACGGCGCCCGCCATGTTCGGTGTGTAGCCCACGAACCAGGCCGCGTAGCGGTAGTCCGTCGTACCGGTCTTGCCTGCGCTGGGGCGGCTGCCGAGGCCCGCCTGCGTACCCGTACCGTCCTCGACCACGCCCTTGAGCAGGGTGTTGATCGTGTCGGCGGTGGTCTCCGACATCGCGCGGTGGCAGGTCGACTTCGGGACGGTGAGGGACTTCGTCTTTCCGCCGACGCGCTGCTTGATCGACTCGATGGCGATCGGCGTGCAGTACATGCCGCGCGAGGCGAAGGTCGCGTACGCGTTCGCCATCGTCAGCGGTGACATCTCCTGGGTGCCGAGGGCGATCGACGGGTTCTGGCCCATCTTGCCGCCGTCCGCGCGATTGACGCCCATCTCCTTGGCCATCTTCGTGACCGGGCAGATGCCGATGTCGGCGATCAGCTGCACGTAGTAGGTGTTGACCGACTTCGCGGTCGCCTCCTTCATGCCGTACGGGCCGACCTCCGACCTGTTCTCGTTGGTGAGCTTGGCTCCGTCGGTGTTCACCCAGTTCTTGCCGCCGCAGGTCGCGATCGGGCTCGGGTAGGCCATTTCGTACGGCGACGAGTACCGCTTCGTCGGGGACATGCCGTCCTCGATGGCGGCCGCGGCGACGATCGGCTTGAACGTCGAACCGGGCTGGTAACCGGCGCCGCCGTTCATGTCCTCGTCGACGGAGAGGTTGATCGCCGTCTCGTTCTTCTTGGCCTCGGTGCCGTACGGGCGCGACTGGCCCATCGCCAGGATCTTGCCGGTGCCGGGCTGGACGATCGTTGCGGCGGTCGCCACGGGGTCGCTCTGCTTGACGTGCTCCTTGATCGAGCTCTGGACCGACATCTGGGCCTGCGGGTCCATCGTCGTCCGGACCGTCAGGCCGCCCTGGTTCCAGATCTTGGCCCTGGCCTCCTTCGTCTTGCCGAAGACCGGGTCGCTCAGGAACACCTCGCGCACGTAGTCGCAGAAGAAGCCGGCGCCCTTGACCGCCGTGATGCAGCCGTTCTTCGGCTTGCTGACGTCGAGTCCGAGGGGGGCCTTCTGGGCCTTGTCCGCCTGCGCCCGGGTGATGTCGCCGACCTCGGCCATGCGCTGCAGCACCACGTTGCGCCGCTTCTTCGCCTCGGCCTCGTCGTTGATCGGGTCGTAACGCGTCGGCGACTGGACGAGGCCGGCCAGGAGCGCGGCCTCGTCGAGGTCCAGGTTCTTCGCGGACTTGGAGAAGTAGCGCTGGGCGGCGGCCTCGACGCCGTACGCCTGCTGCCCGAAGAACGTGATGTTGAGGTAGTTCTCCAGGATCTGCTTCTTGCCGAGCTCTTCCTCCAGCTGGATCGCGCGCCTCAGCTCGGCGATCTTGCGGCCGAGGGTCTGCTGGGTGGCCTGGGCGACCTTCGTCGGGTCGTCGCCGGCCTCCTCCACCGCCACATTCTTCACGAGCTGCTGCGTCAGCGTGGACGCGCCCTGCTCGACGCCGCCGCTCCGCGCGTTCTTGTTGAGGGCGCGGAGGACGCCCTTCAGGTCGACGGCGCCGTGCTCGTAGAAGCGCGAGTCCTCGATCGCGACGATCGCCTTCTGCATGATGGGCGCGATGTCCTTGAGCTCGACCACCGTGCGGTCACGCGAGTAGACCGTCGCGATCTGACCGCCCTTGCTGTCGAGGATCGTCGTGCGCTGGCTCAGCGGCGGGCGCTTCAGACTGGAGGGGAGCTCGTCGAAACCTTCGACCGATCCCTTCGCGGCCAGCCCGAGGGCGCCGACCGCGGGCAGCGCGATGCCCGCCATGACGGCCCCTGCGAGCACGCTGACTCCGAGGAACTTGGCGGCCTGCTGCGTTGAGGAGAGGCCACCGCCCGAGCGCTTGTTTGGCATGAAGGCAGCCTACGTTCTCATTCGCCGGACACACGTATATGCCTTGGCCTAAGCTGCTCTCGGCTGTCACAGCAGCAGGCCCACGTATCAAGTACGTCTGGCGAACCCGAATCGTTCCGACGTTCTCCCCACTTTTTTCCGGGGGCGTGTCCGAATCCGCCTCGTGTGTCACCTGGCGTCCGTTGTGGCGCGGCTCAACTGTCCCGTTTGGCGGGAAAGTCACGTATGTCCTCAGGTCACTCCCGCGGGTGATCTGCCGCTTACCCATAGTCCGTTCGGGCCATTCAAGATTGGGCCCGAAGGGGGTGTTGCGCCGTGCCCACCTTCCGTAACGTCCTCAACTGGCGGCGGTGAATATGCCGCTGCCGCCGTGGGGGAGCCTCGATTCGGGAGAGGACGGCGCCGGTATGGGCTGGGTAACCGACTGGAGTGCGCAGGCTGCCTGCCGCACTACCGATCCGGATGAACTGTTCGTTCAGGGAGCAGCGCAGAACAGGGCCAAGGCGGTGTGCACCGGATGCCCGGTACGCACGGAGTGCCTGGCCGACGCGCTCGACAACCGCGTCGAGTTCGGCGTGTGGGGAGGCATGACGGAGCGCGAGCGCCGCGCGCTGCTGCGCAGGCGTCCGACCGTCACGTCGTGGCGCAGGCTGCTGGAGACCGCGCGCACGGAGTACGAGCGCGGCGCGGGCCTGCTGCCCCTCGACGAGGAAGAGGTGTACGAGAACTACGCGGCGGTGAGCTGAGCGGGCCGGCTGGACGGGCTGAGGGCGGCTCTGTTGAGGGCGGCTCCCGGGTCTTCGTTGTCTCGTCGTCCACGCATGGTCCGCCGGAATGTCCGTCATCACGGACGGCGTGGAGTTCGTACAGTTCACCGCGGGATGTACTGAGGGCGCCTTGCGGTGTCGGCGCGTCGGGCAGGTGTGCCGACTTCCGGGTGCCCCAGGTCTTCGCGGTCAGGTCTCCACGGACCAGACTGCGTCGGTCTCCACGGACCAGACTGCGTCAGGTCTCTACGGACCAGGCTGATGCGTGCCAGGTCTGCGTAGGTCTCCGAACCGGTTGTGTACCGGACGCTCAGGCGCCGGTTGTGGGAAGCTCCGGCCGTATGGCCGCGAGCCGGTCCCCGATGTCCCGCAGCCCCGCGAGGTCA
Source organism: Streptomyces sp. NPDC030840 (assembly GCF_055572015.1). Taxonomy (NCBI): domain Bacteria; kingdom Bacillati; phylum Actinomycetota; class Actinomycetes; order Kitasatosporales; family Streptomycetaceae; genus Streptomyces; species Streptomyces sp. NPDC030840. The sequence goes on from NZ_JBVIEE010000027.1 coordinate 29,986, forward strand.
TGGACGTCGCCAGGCAGCGCGGCCACTTCCGCCACGGCCACCTCGGGGTGGAGCGCGGTGAAGCGGTCGCGTGTGCGCTGCTCACGGAAGAGCAGTTGCATACGCTCGGCGTGCAACCTCAGCAGTCCTGCGGCGAGTTGGTCGACGGTCCGGTCCGTCCGGTCCGCGGTGGCCCGGTCTGCGGCGGGGGAGCCTGCTTCGGGTGCGGGAACCTCGGACTCGTGACCCTCGGATGCGGGAGATTCTGAACGGTCGTACGTGTCGGGAGAGTTACGAAGTCCTACTTTCCCGTCCATCTGATCGACAATGCGGGGATCGGCAAGATTTTCCGCGGCGACCGGGTCAACCGGGTCGACCGTGGTCAGACCGGTCGTGGCCGGCTCAGCCGCGGCGGGAGCGCCGGGGTCCGCGGGAGCGCCCGCATCCGTGGGAGCGGCGGGGTCCGTGGAGTCGGGATGCTCGGCGGGGTCGACCGCGAGGTCGAGGTTCTCCGCGGCGGCGAGCGCCCGCTCGGCGGACAGTTGGGCGGCGCCGCTCCCGTGGACCCGGTTGAGCACCAGACCGGCCAGCGGCATGTTCTCCGCGGCCAGACGCTCCACGAAGTACGCGGCCTCCCGCAGCGCGTCCCGCTCCGGAGCCGCCACCACGAGAAACGCCGTGCCGGGCGCCTGCAGCAGCTTGTACGTGGCGTCCGCGCGCGTACGGAACCCGCCGAACATCGAGTCCATGGCCGCTACGAACGTCTGAACGTCCTTCAGGAGCTGACCCCCCAGGATCTTGCCCAGGGCGCCCGTCATCATGGACATCCCGACGTTCAGGAACTTCATCCCCGCGCGCCCGCCCACCTTCGCCGGCGCCAGCAGCACCCGGATGAGCTTCCCGTCCAGGAAGGACCCGAGCCGCTTCGGGGCGTCCAGGAAGTCCAGCGCGGAGCGCGACGGCGGCGTGTCGACGACGATCAAATCCCACTCGTCCCGCGCGCGCAGCTGCCCCAGCTTCTCCATCGCCATGTACTCCTGCGTGCCCGCGAAGCCCGCCGAGAGCGACTGGTAGAAGGGGTTGCTCAGGATGGCGGCCGCCCGCTCGGGGTCCGCGTGCGCCTCGACGATCTCGTCGAAGGTGCGCTTCATGTCGAGCATCATGGCGTGCAGTTCGCCACCGGAGGTGTCGTCGATGCCCTTCACCCGGCGCGGCACGTTGTCCAGCGAGTCGATGCCCATGGACTGCGCCAGCCTGCGGGCCGGGTCGATGGTGAGCACCACGACCTTGCGGCCGCGTTCGGCGGCGCGCAGGCCCAGGGCCGCCGCGGTGGTCGTCTTGCCGACTCCTCCGGAGCCGCAGCACACCACGATGCGGGTCTTCGGGTCGTCGATCAGCGGATCGACCGCCAGGGCGCGCGTGGAGTCGATCGCCCTATGCGGGTCGTGCGGGTCGTGGCGGTGGGCCGAGTCGTGCGTGGAGGCCGAGCTGTGCGTGGAGGCCGGGTCCGGACTCATGAGATCCCTTGCTGACGCAGTTCCGTGGCCAGTTCGTACAGGCCCGCCAAGTCCATGCCCTCGGCGAGCAGCGGGAGTTCGTGCAGAGGCAGGGCCAGCTCCCGCAGCACGGCCCGCTGCTCGTGCTCCAGGGCGTGCCGCTCGGCGTACTCGGCGGCCTGCTCCAGCAGCGGCTCCACGAGCCGCTCGGCGTTCCCGCCGCGCCGCGCTCCGCCGAGCCCGGCTGCTGAGAGCGACCTGGCGAGGGAGGAACGGGACGCGGCCTGCAGGAACTCCAGGTCGTCGCCGTCGAGTACGGCGGGACGCACCATGTTCACGATGATCCGGCCCACCGGCAGCCGGGCCGAGCGCAGCTCGGCGATGCCGTCCACGGTCTCCTGGACGGGCATCTCCTCCAGGAGTGACACCAGGTGCACCGAGGTCTCGCGGGACTTCAGGACCCGCATCACCGCCTGGGCCTGATTGTGTATCGGGCCGATCTTCGCCAGGCCCGCCACCTCGTCGTTCACGTTCAGGAAGCGGGTGATGCGGCCCGTGGGCGGCGCGTCCATCACCACGTAGTCGTACGCGAACCGGCCGTTCTTGTCCTTGCGGCGCACCGCCTCGCACGCCTTACCGGTCAGGAGCACGTCCCTGAGGCCCGGCGCGATGGTCGTGGCGAAGTCGATCGCGCCGAGCTTCTTCAGGGCGCGGCCGGCGCCGCCCAGTTTGTAGAACATCTGGAGGTAGTCCAGAAGGGCCAGTTCCGGGTCGATGGCGAGCGCGTACACCTCGCCGCCGCCCGGAGCAACGGCGATCTTCCGTTCCTCGTACGGCAGCGCTTCCGTCTCGAAGAGCTGCGCGATGCCCTGTCTGCCCTCCACCTCCACGAGGAGAGTGCGCTTGCCCTCGGTCGCGAGGGCGAGCGCGAGTGCTGCGGCGACCGTGGTCTTGCCGGTACCGCCCTTGCCGCTGACGACCTGGAGCCTGCTCACGTCTTCGAGCCTAACCAGTCCGCGTCCGGGCCACGCGGGAGGCTGTGGATAACGCGGCTGCGGTCGGCCGGATGAGCCGCGCGGGGCAGTGGCTGGTCGGCCACGTGATCACGTGGGAATACATGATCTGACCGCCACCCGGGAGGCACGCGCAGCAGCGCTCTGGCCAGCGGCTACCAGGGTCGTACGCACGGACGGGGCGGTACCGGCCAGCTGAGCGTGAGCCTTGCCGGGCTGTCCTCAGCGGCTCTCTGCGGGCACGGGAGAGCCCCGGCCGCCCTCGGGGGTGGGAAGTGCCCGGGGCCCGTTTACGAGGCACACAGCGCCTGTGAGCCGTCCCGTACGGGAACCGCGTCGCTCACCCGCTTGAGCCGGTAGGCATCCCACAGCCGCTTACCTCGGCGCACCTTCCGTGGGCGCCGAGACACTCATGCACCCCCCGCACCCGCCGTGGTCCTCATGTACATGCCAGACCCACTCGCCGGGCACCGCCTGCACGGTGTGAACATCCAGGTCGTCACCGGTCCTGTCAGTGAAGTGCTGTGGATCTCGCCCATGGCTTCACGTCGAGACGCACGAGCGCGCCGATCTCCACGAGTTGGCCCGGCAGTGCCAATTCCGAAACGCCCATGACCGTGCTGGCGGGCCGGTGCTCCCCGAAGTACTCGGCGTGGAGGCGTGCTGTCGTGTCGAAGTTCTCCCGCAGGTTCCTCACCAGCACCGTGGTCTGTAGAACGACTCCCACGGCATGCCAAAACCGAATGCCTTGGCCTGAGAAATCATGACTCACTTCCCTGAAACGGTGCGCGAGACCGTCAGTCGCAGACAGACTCCGTGCCCGCGGAAGTTACAGGTTCATGCAAACGGCGCTTGTCCGGCAGCGAAGTGGAAGTGTCCTCTGCGCGCACAGAATTCGCCGCAGTGAGCTCTTCGCGCATGACCGTCATCGCCGCAGCAGTCCTCACCCTGGCGCGTCAAGGATCGCCGAGGTCCCGTGGGCCTCGGTTCATACCGTGAAGCGGCGATGCGCGGTGGCGGGCGACGTGCCGAACGTAACGTCGGTGGCAACGCGGCGGCAGGTTCTCAGAGTTCAGCAGTGACTAAGCCTTGATGGGTGCGGCCGTCCTGGCGGCCTGCTCGATCTTCGCGCAGTAGGCTGCACGGGCTTCCTCGTCGATCTGCTGCTCGTGTTCGGCGCGCAATCCGGTCCGGCCGTCGAGGCCCTCGCGCAGGATGTCGGCGTGCCCGGCATGCCGGATGGACTCGCCGAGGACATGGACCATGACGCCGAACAAGTTCGTGTCGGCATAAGGCTCCGGCCACCACGGCACGTGACCGGGGGCGTCGAGGGGAAGCTCGCTGATCGTCGCGTCCGAGTGTTCCCACGCGCGCCGGTAGAACCCGATGATCTGATCGCGGGTCTCACCCTCGGTCGCCCACAGGTCGCTGCCGTCGGAGTCCTGCCACCGGGGCAGCGGTTCCGGGGAAGGGCGGTCGAAGACCTCGCCGAAGTACCTGGCCTCGACGGTGGCCACGTGTTTGACCAGGCCGAGGAGGTTGGTCCCGGTGGCTGTCAAAGGTCGGCGCGCGTCGTATTCGGACAAGCCGTCGAGTTTCCAGAGCAGCGCCTTGCGGTCCCGCCGCAGTCTCCCGTGCAGGTTGCCTTTCGCGAATTCATCGATCATGCGGCATGACCCTGTCATGGGCTGCTCGTGGTCTCAAGATCCCGTGCCTGGTCCCGCAACGGCCGGCAGAGCCGAGGCCTGGCCATGGGCGCACGCCTGACCTGCTGAGACAACCGCTGAACCAGTTCTTGAGCGCGTATCTTGCTGGTCGCGAATTACTGAGGGAGTTGCGCCGGCATTTCGGGGGGGGAGAGAGGGAGAACTCGCCCACAGCGACACTCCCGCCGCGCTGAGAATGGCGGCTGGTTCGTCGGCCTGCTTCGAGGAGATCCGGCATCGTCGGCATATGTGGCAGTGACGGAGCAAGTGCTCGAAATCAGGTCGCTCGGTTCCGCTGCGGGCAGAGACGCCGACGTCGTCATAGTGACCGCACCACAGTGCGTCCCGCCCCTGGCAGGGCTGGCCCGACTGCCGTTGACCCGCCCGTATGACTGCCCTGTGTAGCCTGCTGCGTGAAGATTCATACCGCTTACCACCTGGGGTGTTGTCATGGCTGACTCTCGCCGTTCATGGGAATACGCAACTGTGCCGCTGCTCGTCCACGCCACGAAGCAGATTCTGGACACCTGGGGCGAGGACGGCTGGGAGCTCGTCCAGGTCGTGCCCGGGCCGAACAACCCCGAGCAGCTGGTGGCCTACCTGAAGCGGGAGAAGCAGGCGTGAGCGCCGTCGAGGCGAAGCTCGCCGAGCTCGGACTCACCCTGCCGGAGGTCGTCCCGCCGCTCGCCGCGTACCAGCCCGCCGTGCGGTCGGGCGTGTACGTGTACACGGCCGGCCAGCTGCCCATGGTGGACGGCAAGCTGCCGGTCACCGGCAAGGTCGGCGCCGAGGTCACCCCGGAGGAGGCCAAGGACCTGGCCCGCACCTGCGCGCTCAACGCGCTCGCCGCGGTCAAGTCCGTAGCCGGTGACCTCGACCGCGTGGCGCGTGTGGTGAAGGTGGTGGGCTTCGTCGCCTCGGCCGCCGACTTCACGGGCCAGCCCGCCGTCCTCAACGGCGCCAGTGAACTGCTCGGCGAGGTCCTCGGCGACAAGGGCGTCCACGCCCGCAGCGCCGTCGGCGTGGCCGTGCTCCCGCTGGACGCGCCGGTGGAGGTCGAGATCCAGGTGGAGCTGACGGAGGAGTGACCGACGCCTCCAGCGCGAGCCGCGCCGTGCCCGGCGTGAGCGTTCGTGGAGGGATCGTCCGCGACGCGGGCGTGCGTGACGCGAGCGTTCGTGGCGGGAGACGCGTGACCAGGAGCATCGGTTCGTAATCCGGGTCCCCGGGGCAGGCGATTGTTGCCTCTCGAACATCAGCGCGCTACGGGATAGCCTCCGGCCATGGGGAACGGTCAGGCGAACGGTCAGTGGTACCCACCGGAGTGGCCGGAACGCATCCGGGCGCTGGCGGAGGGCACGCTCACCCCGGTCGTCCCGAAGCGGGCGGCCACGGTCATCCTGCTCAAGGACACTGCCGGTACCCCCGTGGTGCACATGTTGCGCAGACGCGCTTCCATGGCCTTCGCCGGAGGCGCGTACGCGTACCCGGGCGGTGGCGTCGACCCCCGCGACGACGAACACCACATCCGCTGGGCGGGCCCCACGCGCGCGTGGTGGGCGGACAGGCTGGGGGTCGACGAGACCGGCGCCCAGGCCGTCGTCTGCGCGGCCGTCCGGGAGACGTACGAGGAGGCGGGTGTCCTCCTCGCGGGCCCGACCGCCGACTCCGTGGTCGGCGACACGACGGGAGAGGACTGGGAGGCGGACCGCGCCGCCGTGGCCGCCCGTGACCTGTCCTTCGCGGAGTTCCTGGAGCGCAGGGGACTGGTGCTCCGCTCCGACCTCCTCGGTGTGTGGACCCGGTGGATCACTCCGGAGTTCGAGCCCCGCCGCTACGACACCTGGTTCTTCGTGGCCGCCCTCCCGGAGGGCCAGCGCACGCGCAACGCCTCCACGGAGGCCGACCGCGCCGTGTGGATCCGCCCCCAGGACGCGGCCGAGGGCTACGACAAGGGCGAGCTGCTGATGATGCCGCCCACCATCGCCACCCTGCGCCAGCTCGCCCCGTACGCCACGGCCGCGGAGGCACTGGCCGCCGCGCCCGGCCGTGACATGACTCCGGTCCTGGCCGAGGCACGCCTGGAGGACGGCGAGATCGTCCTGTCCTGGCCCGGTCACGACGAGTTCACCAAGCACATCCCGACAGGGGGAACCTCCGCATGAGCACCGTCCTGGAAGAGGCCCTCGTATGACGGACGCCGCCGCACTTCCCGGCCAGCCCCGGGGCGGGGTCCTGTCGGGCCTCGCCACACCACGCGCGGTCAATGTGCTCGCTCCCAACGCGTCCGCGATGACCCTGGACGGCACGAACACCTGGATCCTGTCCGAGCCCGACTCCGAGAAGGCGGTCGTCGTCGACCCGGGGCCCCTGGACGACGGACACCTGCGGAACGTCGTCGACACGGCGGAGAAGGCCGGGAAACGGATCACGCTGACGCTGCTCACCCACGGGCACCCCGACCACGCGGCGGGCGCGGCACGGTTCTCCGAGCTGACGGGGACCAAGGTGCGCGCGCTGGACCCGGCACTGCGGCTCGGGGACGAGGGACTGGGCTCGGGCGACGTGGTGACCGCCGGCGGGCTGGAGCTGCGGGTCGTCCCCACGCCCGGGCACACCGCCGACTCGCTGTGCTTCCATCTCCCGGCCGATCAGTCGATCCTGACGGGTGACACCATCCTGGGGCGCGGAACGACGGTCGTGGCCCACCCTGACGGCCGTCTCGGGGACTATCTCGACTCCCTGCGGCGGCTCCGCTCACTCACCGTCGACGACGGCGTGCACACCGTCCTCCCGGGCCACGGCCCCGTCCTCGACGACGCCCAGGGCGCCGTCGAGTTCTACCTCGCCCATCGGGCCCACCGGCTCGCCCAGGTCGAGACGGCGGTCGAGGACGGCTACCGCACGGCGGGCGAGATCGTGGCCCACGTGTACGCGGACGTGGACCGGACACTGTGGCCGGCGGCCGAGCTGTCGGTGCGGGCGCAGCTGGACTACCTCTCGGAGCACGGACTGATCTGACGCCGGGCCGCTGCCGGGGTCTTCAGCGATGCGGGCTTCCGGGGAGCCCGCGTCAGGGGCGCGGTGCCTTGACGCCCGCGTCAGGGGCGCGGTGCCCTGACGCCGTGCACGCGCGCGTACTCCTCGGCGAGCCATGGCCCGATGTCGTCCACGTACGAGTGCAGGGCGGCCAGGTCGGCGCTCGGCTCGTACGCCACGGTCGCCGCCGACCGCATCTGCGCGGCACGCTCCGGGTAGTACCGCCCGAACACGTCGGCCATCTCGCGCAGGTCGCTGGTCCAGCCGTTCCAGCGGGGCATGACCAGCGTGAATCCGGTGCGGACGAGGTGGCGGGAGGCGCCGCGGACCAGGGAGCGGAGGGCGTCGTCGGTGGCCGCGTCGGCGGACGCGCCCCCGGCCACCTCTTCCAGCTCTTCGATCCGCCTGCGCCAGCGCTGAAGGTGCAGCACGAGATCGCCGTTGGTCTCGCGCGCGAGGAGGGAGTCCGGGCGGTAGCGCGGGAGGAACTCGGCGAGGTCCTCGCCCAGGAGAGGCGTGCACAGGCAGGCGACGAACCAGCCGGCGTCGTGCCGCTCAAGGTCGCTCAGCACCCGCGTACGACTCAGGAGCAGGGTGCCGGAGCCGTTGATCTGCGGGAACTCCTTGTCGAGTGCCTCGTCGAGGGCGCGGGCGTCCGCACGGTCCGCGTCCGCGGGCTCCTCGTTGAGGACGACGAGCAGGTCGAGGTCGCTGCGGCCCACGCGCGCGGTGCCGCGGGGGACCGAGCCGTAGAGGTACGCGCTGTGCAGGCGGGCGCCGAAGATGTCGAGGATCCGGTCACGTGCGGCGGCGACCACGGGGCGGAACGCGTGGGGGATCCGCCCGAGGGATCCCTCCCGTTCGATGTAGCCCTGACTGTCGAGACCTCTGTAGCCCTGACTGTCGAGCCCTCTGGGGTGCTCTGTTTCGGCCATGTGCCCACTGTGCCCCTGGTGGGGCTGGTGAGCAGGTGGTTTTCTCCGCGCGGTCCCTGCCCGCCGCGGAAACCGGAACGGGGCCCCACCCCTCGAAGAGGCGGGACCCCGTCCGCGTACCGGAAGTCAGCGGGAGCGCTTGGCGAGGCGCTCGACGTCCAGGAGGATCACCGCGCGGGCCTCCAGACGCAGCCAGCCACGGCCGGCGAAGTCGGCGAGGGCCTTGTTCACCGTCTCGCGGGAGGCGCCGACCAGCTGGGCCAGCTCCTCCTGCGTGAGGTCGTGCACGACGTGGATGCCCTCCTCGGACTGCACGCCGAAGCGGCGCGAGAGGTCCAGGAGCGCACGGGCCACGCGGCCCGGGACGTCCGAGAACACCAGGTCGGACATCTGGTCGTTGGTCTTGCGCAGCCGGCGGGCGACCGCGCGCAGCAGGGCGCCGGCCACCTCGGGCCGGGCGTTCAGCCAGGGCTGGAGGTCGCCGTGGCCGAGGCCGAGCAGCTTGACCTCGGTGAGTGCGGTGGCCGTCGCCGTACGCGGGCCCGGGTCGAACAGCGACAGCTCGCCGATGAGCTCACCGGGCCCGACGACTGCCAGCATGTTCTCGCGGCCGTCGGGGGACGTGCGGTGGAGCTTGACCTTGCCCTCGGTGACCACGTACAGGCGGTCACCCGGGTCGCCCTCATGGAACAGGGCGTCACCGCGCGCGAGGGTCACCTCACTCATGGAGGCGCGGAGCTCCGCGGCCTGCTCGTCGTCGAGCGCCGCGAAGAGCGGATTGCGCCGCAGAACGTCGTCCACGAGTTCTCTCCTTGTCGACCTGCTCAGGGGATGTTGCTCCCCGTCGTACCAGGGGACCGTGCTCCCCATTTTGCCGGACGGTCCAAACAGTGTGATCTGTCACAAGGATGCCGCACACGTGTGCCCCCGTGCCCGGCAGGGGTCCAATTGGCGGCCGATCTTCTGGGCCCGGGGCGGATGTCGGTGGCGGGCTTTAGGCTGGCCGGGTGTCCAAATCGCCGGTGAGAGCACAGGCCAAGGGGGCTGGGCGGGTGGTTGTACGTCGCGATTCCGCTGTGGGCGAACAGGGTCCGGCGGGAGCGAAGAAAACGGCAAAGGCGACAAAGGCGGGGTCGGCCGCGAGGCCCGCCGCTGCTGAGGAGGCCCCTGGGAAGGCCGTTCGGAAGGCCACCGCGAAGGCCGCCGCGAAGAAGACCGCTCCGGCGGGGAAGACTGCTCCCGCCGGGATAGCCGCTCCCGCCGGGAAAGCCGCTCCCGCCGGGAAAGCCGTTGGGAGCAGCGGCGCCAGGAAGCCCCCGAAGGACGAGTCGCGCACCGCGCTCGTGCGCCGCGCCCGCCGGATCAATCGCGAACTCGCCGAGGTGTACCCGTACGCCCACCCGGAGCTGGACTTCGAGAACCCCTTCCAGCTGATCGTGGCCACGGTCCTGTCGGCCCAGACCACCGACCTGCGCGTGAACCAGACGACGCCGGCGCTCTTCGCGAAGTACCCGACCCCTGAGGACCTGGCCGCGGCCAACCCCGAGGAGGTCGAGGAGATCCTGCGGCCGTGCGGTTTCTTCCGCGCCAAGACCAGGTCGGTCATGGGGCTGTCCAAGGCGCTCGTGGAGGATCACGGCGGCGAGGTGCCCGGGCGGCTGGAGGACCTGGTCAAGCTGCCCGGCGTCGGCCGGAAGACCGCCTTCGTGGTCCTCGGCAACGCCTTCGGGCGGCCCGGGATCACCGTGGACACGCACTTCCAGCGGCTGGTCCGGCGCTGGCGGTGGACCGAGGAGACCGACCCGGACAAGATCGAGGCAGCCGTCGGCGCGCTCTTCCCGAAGAGCGAGTGGACGATGCTCTCGCACCACGTGATCTTCCACGGCCGCCGTATCTGCCATGCCCGCAAGCCCGCGTGCGGCGCCTGCCCCATCGCACCGCTCTGTCCGGCCTACGGCGAGGGCGAGACCGACCCGGAGAAGGCGAAGAAGCTCCTGAAGTACGAGAAGGGCGGCTTCCCCGGCCAGCGCCTCAAGCCCCCGCAGGCGTACCTGGACGCGGGCGGTATCCCTGCACCCGCGCTGGGGGCCGGATGACAGCCCGTACGGCGGGACACCCGTACGGCACCCGCACGGCAGGACACCCACACGAGGGACCCGCGGAACGATCCGCGGTGGCGTGCGCGTTGGGATCGGCAGAACGACGGGGGTGGCGATGACGCACGCGAGCAACACGCACAACGGGCGGCTGGTGCTGAGCAAGGACGGCCTGCCCGGCTGGCTGGACCCCGTGGTCCACGCCGTCGAGACAGTTCAGCCGCCACAGCTCAGCAGGTTCCTGCCGCCGGTGGACGGCGCGGGCCGGCAGTCCGCGGTGCTCATCCTGTTCGGTGAGGGGGAGCGCGGGCCCGAGCTGCTGCTCATGGAGCGGGCGAGCTCGCTGCGGTCGCACGCGGGCCAGCCCTCCTTCCCCGGCGGCGCCCTCGACCCCGAGGACGGCGACCCGAAGGCCGAAGGGCCGCTGCGGGCCGCTCTCCGTGAGGCCGAGGAGGAGACGGGGCTGGACCCGAGCGGCGTCCAGCTGTTCGGCGTGCTGCCCGCGCTGTACATCCCGGTGAGCGGCTTCGTGGTCACTCCCGTTCTGGGCTGGTGGCGGGTGCCGAGCCCGGTGGGAGTCGTCGATCCGAACGAGACCGCCCGTGTCTTCACCGTTCCCGTGGCGGATCTCACGGACCCCGCCAACCGCGCGACCGCCGTGCACCCCAGGGGCCACGCAGGCCCGGCATTCCTGGTCGAATCGGCCCTGGTGTGGGGATTCACGGCCGGAATCATCGACCGGCTGCTGCACTTCGCGGGCTGGGAGCGGCCCTGGGACCGGGACAAGCAGGTCCCGCTCGACTGGCGCGCATGACAGGGTGGCACCCGTGCTGTGTTTTTCCGGGGGACGCCGCGCCCGTGTGCCGCTGTGCGGTGGGCCCGTCCTCCGGCCGGGGATCGGCGACCACGAGGTCAGCAAGGTGACGAGGCGAGGCGTGAAGCAGTGAACGTGCTGGACATCCTGTTGCTGATCGCCGCCGTGTGGTTCGCGATCGTGGGCTATCGCCAGGGCTTCGTCGTCGGCATCCTCTCGGTGATCGGCTTCCTCGGGGGCGGCCTCGTCGCGGTCTACCTGCTCCCGGTCATCTGGGACGCGCTGACCAACGACGCGGAGGTGGGCACGACCGCCGCCGTCGTCGCGGTGATCGTCGTCATCGTCTGCGCGTCCGTCGGCCAGGCGCTCACGACGCACTGGGGCAGCAAGCTCCGCCGGTACATCACCTGGTCCCCGGCCCGCGCTCTCGACGCCACCGGCGGCGCCCTCGTCAACGTGGTGGCGATGCTCCTGGTCGCCTGGCTGATCGGTTCTGCGCTCGCGCAGACGACGCTGCCGACGCTCGGCAAGGAGGTGCGCAACTCCAAGGTGCTCCACGGCGTGTCGAGCGCCCTTCCCGACCAGGCCAACACGTGGTTCGCGGACTTCTCCTCGGTCCTCGCACAGAACGGCTTCCCGCAGGTCTTCAGCCCGTTCTCCAACGAGAAGATCACCAACGTCGAGCCGCCCGACCCGAAGCTGGCGAACAGCGCGGTCGCCCAGCAGGCCAAGAAGTCCATCGTCAAGGTCATGGGCACCGCCGAGAGCTGCGGCAAGGTCCTCGAGGGCACCGGCTTCGTCTTCGGCCAGCGCCGCGTGATGACCAACGCGCACGTGGTCGGCGGAGTCGACGAGCCCACCGTCCAGATAGGGGGCGAGGGCCGCAGGTACGACGCGACGGTCGTCCTCTACGACTGGGAGCGCGACATCGCCGTACTGGACGTGCCCAACCTGAACGCGCCCGTGCTGAAGTTCTCGGCGAAGGACGCCACCAGCAGCGACAGCGCGATCGTGGCGGGCTTCCCGGAGAACGGCGCGTACGACGTGCGCCCCGCGCGCGTGCGGGGCCGCATCGACGCCAACGGCCCCGACATCTACCACCGCGGCACCGTCAACCGCGACGTGTACTCGCTCTACGCGACCGTCCGCCAGGGCAACTCCGGCGGACCGCTGCTCACGCCCGACGGCGACGTCTACGGCGTGGTGTTCGCGAAGTCCCTCGACGACCCCGACACCGGGTACGCGCTGACCGTGGACGAGATCCAGCAGGACATCGCCCAGGGCCGCACGGCCAACCAGCAGGTGGACAGCGACAGCTGCGCCCTGTAGTCACTGAGCAGGCGAACAGTCACCGAGCTGGCGAACAGTCACCGCAGGCGAACAGTCACTGAACCGGCGGCCGGTCGGACCGGCGCGAACGGCGTCGGAACGGATCAGGGGCGCGGGTGGCGCAGCCGGGCCGAGACCCACCGGGCCCGGCGGCGCAGAATGCGCGGAATGCCCAGCCGGGGATCAGTGCCCGCAAGTTGCGGGGCACCCCTCTGGTGGGAGTTCAGGCCCGCGGCGGAGCGGCGGTTGCGTGCTGCGTCACTGTAGTCGTGCGTCCAGCCCATACCCCGACGTGTGCCCCCGCCCCAAGGTCGATAACCGCGCCCGAGGCCCTCAATTGGCCTATGCGCCAGGCATGTGGCTGTTCGTAGGACAGGTGTTCGTGCCGGAGTGACGGAGCGCCGGAGTTCCGGAGTTCCGGAGTGACTTTATTGATCTGATTGACCTGAGTGACCGGAGTGACCGGAGTGTCGACGGGCCGGTGCGGGTGCCGCGCATCGGGTCGGTCACCGATCGGGTTCGGGATCCTTCAGCCAGTTGATCAGTTCGGTCGAGAACGCGACCGGGTCCTCCTCGTGCGGGAAGTGTCCCAGACCGTCGAACAGACGCCAGCGGTACGGGGCCTCCACGTACTCTCCGGAACCGGCCGCGCTGCGGGTGCGCATCACCGGGTCGAGCGAGCCGTGCAGGTGCAGGGTGGGCACGCGGACCGGGCGCTTCATACGACGGTTGAACTGGATGCCGTCCGGACGGGCCATCGAGCGGACCATCCACCGGTACGGCTCGATCGAGCAGTGTGCCGTCGAGGGGACGCACATCGCGCGCTGGTACGTCTCCACGGCCTCGTCGTCCGGCAGCCGCGGCCCCGACCAGTCCCGTACCAGCCGGCCCACCAGGGCGCCGTCGTCGGCGGTGAGCTGCCGCTCGGGGATCCACGGCCGCTGGAAGCCCCAGATGTAGGAGCCGGCGGCCGTCTGCTTGGCGTCCCGCAGCATGGCCGAGCGCCAGCGTCTGGGGTGCGGCATCGAGGCGACCGCGAGCCGCCGTACGAGCTTGGGGCGCATCACGGCCGCCGTCCACGCCAGGTATCCGCCGAGGTCATGGCCGACCAGCGCGGCGTCGGGCTCGCCCAGGGAGCGTACGACCCCGGTGATGTCGAGCGCGAGGTTGGCGGGGTCGTAGCCCCGGGGCGTACGGTCACTGCCGCCGACGCCCCGCAGGTCCATCGCCACGGCCCGGTAGCCGGCGTCGGCGAGCGCGACCAGCTGGTGCCGCCACGTCCACCAGAACTGCGGGAAACCGTGCAGCAGCAGGACCAGCGGTCCGTCACCCAGCTCGGCGATGTGGAAGCGCGCCCCGTTGGCCGCGAGGTCCCGGTGCGCCACCTTCGCACCGGGCACGTCCGGCCGTACGACCGAGGCCGGCGGCGCCGCATGGGGTCCGGAGGCCGCATGGGCCCCGAGGGGTGCACCGGCCGGTGAGGACTGTGAGGACGGTGAGGCCATCGAAGTCGGCGAGGTCGGCGAGTCGGAGGACGCCGAAGAGGCCGGGGATGCCGCAGTGTCCGAAGAGGGGGCGGGGTCCGTCATGAGGACGAGCGTGCCACAGCATCGACCGGGCCGTCGGACGGGCTGGGCCGACGGGGGTGCGGCTTGGCGTTCTGCAGGACGCCCGCCGTCTCCTTCACGGAGGAGGCGACCTTCTGCGGGCCCTTCCCCTTCTTGGCCTTCTTGGAGAAGGCGACGCCGATCAGCGCGAGGATCCCGGCGACCAGCACGTTGGCCACGAACGACAGCAGGAAGCAGACGGCGAGGTTCCAGTCACTCCAGGTCCGGATGCCGTACGCGAGGGCGAAGCTCAGCATCGGCAGGGAGAAAATCAGCACCGCGCCGGCCGCCGCGAACGCCCCGCCGCCCACCGCGCCGCGCTTGACGTCGTGCTTGAGCTGGGCCTTGGCCAGCGCGATCTCGTCGTGCACCAGCGCGGACATCTCGGTGGTCGCCGTGGCGAACAACTGGCCGATGCTGCGTTCGGCGCCGACCGGGCTGCCGTCGGGTGCGCTCATCGGAGTCTCCCTCTTCCTCTTCAGCGTCCTCGGCACCCCCGGGACTATAAGGCCGTTGCGCGACTGGGCGGTTCGTCGCGCGCGGTTCGTACGGTCCAGGGGAGGCCTGCGGTTTTGTACGGTCCTGTCAGATCATGCCGGACCGTCGTCCCCATCGCTTGCCCTGCCCGCCACTTCGGCAAGCCTCCGGTGCTCGGCGGCCTTGCGTTCGTAGAGCTCGGCCATGCGCAGGTGGTACGCGGGGTTGTCCTGCTCATAGATGTCGGGGATGCCGTCGAGGTCCTCGTCGCGTTCCTCGGTCTCCCACAGCGCCCGGTACTTGGCGTTCCGTATCTTCAGCAACACCGTCGCGAGCGTGGCCGCGATCAGGGAGCCGATGAGCACGGCGGCTTTGACCTGGTCGGTGAGCTCCGGATCGCCCTCGAAGGCGAGTTCGCCGATGAGGAGGGAGACGGTGAAGCCGATGCCGGCCAGCGAAGCCACCGCGAAGACGTCCGGCCAGGAGAGGTCCTCACTGAGCGAGGCCCTGGTGAAACGGGCCGTCAGCCACGTGCCCCCGAAGATGCCGATCGCCTTGCCGACGACGAGCCCGAGGACGACACCGAGGGTCACGGGCTGGGTGAACACCTCGCCGAGCGCACCGCCGGAGACCGCGACACCCGCGCTGAACAGGGCGAACAACGGCACGGCGAGACCCGCCGACAGGGGCCGCACGAGGTGCTCGATGTGCTCGCCGGGGGAGTGGGCCTCGTCCTCGCGCCTCGTGCAGCGCAGCATCAGCCCCATCGCGACACCGGCGATGGTGGCGTGGATACCGCTGTTGTACATCAACCCCCAGATCACGAGCGCCAGCGGGACGTACACGTACCAGCCGCGGATGCCCTTCCTGAGGAGCAGCCAGAAGACGGCCAGGCCGGCGAAGGCCCCGGCGAGCGCGAGGAAGTCGATGTCGGAGGTGAAGAAGACGGCGATGATCAGGATCGCGAACAGGTCGTCGACGACGGCGAGTGTGAGCAGGAAGGCCCGCAGGGCGGAGGGCAGCGAGGTCCCGATGACAGCGAGGACGGCGAGCGCGAAGGCGATGTCGGTGGCGGTCGGTACGGCCCAGCCGACTAGTGAGCCGCCGCCGGTGACGTTCGTGAGCGTGTAGACGAGGGCGGGTACGGCCATCCCGCAGAGCGCGGCGACGACGGGCAGCAGCGCCGCCTTCGGGTCCCGCAGGTCACCGGCCACCATCTCGCGCTTGAGTTCGATGCCTGCGACGAAGAAGAAGACCGCGAGCAGTCCGTCGGCGGCCCAGTGCTCGACGGAGAGGTGGAGACCCAGCGTGCCAGGCCCCAGATGGAAGTCGCGCACGGCTTCGTAACTGTCGTGGAGTGCGGGCACGTTGGCCCAGATCAGCGCTGTGACCGCCGCCGCGAGGAGCAGCACGCCGCCGACCGTCTCCGTTCGTAGCGCCTCCGCGACGAAGTTCCGCTCGGGCAGGGACAGACGCCCGAGGAACTTGCGCGTGCTGGTGGCGGGGCGGGGGGCGGTCATGGCGGGAACCTCCGGTCGGTGGGCACGGCGCAGCGCATGCCGACCAGACTTCCCGGCGCACCTAGAGGATCTTTTCCGTTGTTGACGGGTTTCTTAGCCTACCTAAGGTGTGGCGGGATCATTTCCGTGAAGCTCGCATTCCGGGTGAACCGACGTGACGACTTATGGGCGGGACGCCGAGGGGGCACCCGGTGTGATGCCGGGTGCCCCCTCGGGACCGTATGAATCCGGGCCGTCCGGATACGGGCCGTCCGGATCCGGGCCGTCCGGGTCCGGGCCGTACGAACTCAGCCCGCTGCCGTCAGTCCTCCGATGGCGCGGCGGGCAGCTTGGCCTGGATCAGGTCCATCACCGTCGAGTCCGTCAGCGTCGTCACATCACCGAGCTGCCGGTTCTCCGCCACGTCACGCAGCAGGCGCCGCATGATCTTCCCGGAGCGGGTCTTGGGCAGCTCCGCCACGGGGAGGATCCGCTTCGGCTTGGCAATGGGGCCGAGAGCTCCTCCCACGTGGGTGCGCAGCTCGGCCACCAGGTCCTCGGTCTCCGCGGCCGTGCCGCGCAGGATCACGAACGCCACGATGGCCTGCCCGGTGGTCTCGTCGGCCGCGCCGACCACGGCCGCCTCCGCGACCGACGGGTGGGACACGAGGGCCGACTCCACCTCGGTGGTCGAGATGTTGTGGCCGGACACGAGCATCACGTCGTCGACGCGCCCGAGGAGCCAGATGTCGCCGTCGTCGTCCTTCTTGGCGCCGTCACCGGCGAAGTACTTGCCCTCGAACCGTGACCAGTAGGTGTCGAGGAAACGCTGGTCGTCTCCCCAGATGGTGCGCAGCATCGACGGCCACGGCTCGGTGAGGACCAGGTAGCCACCGCCGCCGTTCGGCACCTCGTTCGCCTCGTCGTCCACGACGGTCGCGGAGATACCCGGCAGCGGCGTCTGCGCGGAGCCCGGCTTGGTCTCGGTCACGCCGGGCAGCGGCGAGATCATCATCGCGCCGGTCTCGGTCTGCCACCAGGTGTCCACGATCGGCGTCGTGTCCGCGCCGATGTGCTTGCGGTACCAGATCCACGCCTCGGGGTTGATCGGCTCGCCGACCGAGCCCAGCACGCGCAGGGAGGACAGGTCGAACTTCGCGGGGATGTCGTCGCCCCACTTCATGAACGTACGGATCGCCGTCGGCGCCGTGTAGAGGATCGTGACGCCGTACTTCTGGACGATCTCCCAGAAGCGGCCCTGGTGCGGGGTGTCCGGCGTACCCTCGTACATGACCTGCGTCGCGCCGTTCGCCAGCGGTCCGTACACGATGTACGAGTGGCCGGTCACCCATCCGACGTCGGCCGTGCACCAGTACACGTCGGTCTCGGGCTTGAGGTCGAAGACGGCGTGGTGGGTGTACGACGTCTGGGTGAGGTAACCGCCGGAGGTGTGCAGGATGCCCTTCGGCTTACCCGTCGTGCCCGAGGTGTAGAGGATGAACAGCGGGTGTTCGGCGTCGAACGCCTCGGGCGTGTGCTCGGCGGACTGACGCTCCACGATCTCGTGCCACCACACGTCGCGGCCCTCGGTCCAGGCGACCTCCTGGCCGGTGCGGCGGACGACGAGGACGTGCTTCACGTTGTCCACGCGGTCGACGGCGTCGTCGACGGCGGGCTTGAGCGCGGAGGGCTTGCCGCGGCGGTAACCGCCGTCGGAGGTGATGACGACCTTGGCGTCGGCGTCCTGGATACGGGTCGCGAGCGCGTCCGCGGAGAATCCGCCGAAGACCACGGAGTGCGCGGCGCCGATACGGGCGCACGCGAGCATCGCGACCGCGGTCTCAGGAATCATCGGCATGTAGACGGCGACCCGGTCACCTGCCTGGACGCCCAGCTCCAGCAGCGCGTTCGCCGCCTTGGAGACCTCGTCCTTGAGCTCGGCGTAGGTGATGGCGCGGCCGTCGCCGGGCTCACCCTCGAAGTGGATGGCGACCCGGTCGCCGTGTCCTGCCTCGACGTGCCGGTCCACGCAGTTGTACGCCACATTGAGCTTGCCGTCCTTGAACCACTTGGCGAACGGCGGATTCGACCAGTCCAGTGTCTCGGCCGGCTCCTTGGCCCACGTCAGCCGACGGGCCTGCTCGGCCCAGAAGCCGAGCCTGTCAGCCTTGGCCTGTTCGTACGCCTCCGCGGTGACGTTGGCGTTCGCGGCCAGGTCGGCGGGAGGCGCGAACCTGCGCTCTTCCTTCAGCAGGTTGGCCAAGGATTCGTTGCTCACGACATCTCCCTTTCCCAGGGTGTCCGTTGTGTCCCGGGCCACAGCTCATCAGACCCGGACCCCCGATGACAAGGGCCGTCGGCCGATTGGTTTAGACCTGTGGGTGGGTGGCTCCCCAGCGGGGCCCACCCATGCTCACGGACGAAGCGTGTGCGGGGTTCACCCGCCAGGGTGGCCCCGCCTGCGCACGGGCCGGGGAACAGCGGATCCGGGGGTGCCCGGCCGAGGCGACCGCATCGCGGTGCGCGGTCGGTCGCGCCAGGACCGCGCACTTTCTCTCCCCGGGAAGTCCTCCCGCAGCTATGCGGAACGGTGCAGGTCCTCCACCACACTCACTTTCTCGAACGCGTCGACGTGCTCGAACACCTCCGCCCCGTCCGTGCCGGTCAGCAGATACGCCTGCGCCTCGCCCACGTGGAAGTACATCCCGTGCAGCTCCAGCGCCCCCTCCTTGAGGGCTCGCGCCACGGACTCGTGCGCCCGGAGGTGCTCCAGCTGCTGGACGACATTGGTCAGGCAGAGCTGCTCCACCGCGTCGGCCGGTGCCCGTCCCGCCAGCCGTGCGCCGGGCCGTCCCATGTCCGAGGCGCGCTCCAGGCTGGGCCGCCCGTGCCGGAGCCACCGCTTGAGCGGCGTCCGGGCGCCTCCTGGCTCCGCGTTCAGCAGAGCCTGCATCGCTCCGCAGCCGGAGTGCCCGCAGACCGTGATGGACCGCACCTTCAGTACGTCCACCGCGTACTCGATCGCCGCGGCCACCGAGTCGTCGCCGCTCTCCTCGCCGGGCGGGGGCACCAGGTTCCCCACATTGCGGACGACGAAGAGGTCTCCTGGGCCGCTGGAGGTGATCATCGATGTGACGAGTCGTGAGTCCGCGCAGGTCAGGAACAGCTGCGCGGGCCGCTGTCCTTCACGCGCGAGCCGGGCCAGCTCACCGCGCACCAGGGGAGCGGTGTTCCGCTGGAACGCGCTGATGCCGCGCGCCAACCGGTGGCCGCTCGGTCGCCCGGAACCGTCATTGTCGTCCCTCTGCCGGTCGCCCGGCGCCGTGGAATCCGGGTCCTCGCAGTGGTGGTTGCGCCAGGGCGTCCAGGGGCGGCACCGGCATCCGGAGACGCCGGTCGGTTCCGCGATACGCGTGCCCGCGCGCCCGGTGATCTCGACGGCGCCGCCCTGCGCGGTGTGCGTCTTCTGCCAGTCCTGCAGCGTCTCGAACGCAGCGTGGTCCATGAACGAACCGTCCACCTCCACGACGGCTTCCGTCCCCGGGGGCACCAGGTGCAGGGCCCGGCTGAGGCGGGGAACCGCGAGGAACGTCAACTGGCCCCGGACCCGTACGTATTGGACTCCTCTTCTCTCGTCGTGCGTGATGCGGGTGCGGGCGAGGCGGCGCAGCGAGACACCGACGGCCACGGCGATCCCCAGGGCCACGCCCTCCAGGACGCCCAGGAGGACGACACCGAGCGTGGTGACGGCGTACACCAGCACCTCTCGGTGGCGGGTGACCGTGCGGATGTGGAGCAGGGACACCATCTGGATACCGACGGCCATCACCAGGGCGGCGAGCGACGCGAGGGGGATCAGCTCGAGCACGGGGACCATCAGCAGCGCGGCCACCACCACCCAAACGCCGTGCAGCATCGTGGAGTTCCGGCTCACGGCGCCGGAGTGCACGTTCGCCGAGCTCCGCACGGCGACTCCGGCGACGGGCAGACCGCCGAGCGATCCCGAGACGATGTTGGCCGCGCCCTGGCCGAGCAGCTCCCGGTCCAGGTCCGAGCGGGCCACGCCTGCCCGCCCCGCGGCCAGCTTGTCCACGGCGACGGCACCGAGCAGGGACTGGACGCTGCACACCAGCGTGATGGTGAGGACGGCCGCGACCAGCCCGAGCACCGGCCCTTCGGGCATGCCGGCCAGGGCGTGGCTGCGCCAGGACGGCAGGTCGACCTTGGGCAGGCTCAGCCCGGCCAGGGAGGCGGTCGCCGTGGCCACGGCGACCGCGACGAGCGCGGCGGGAATCGCGCGCAGCGCCCGGCCGGCGCGCCCGGGGAGCCGCGGCCACGCGAACAGCAGGGCGAGGGTCAGCGCGCTCACCGTCACGGCGTCCGGACGCAGGTTCGCCAACTGGGCGGGCAGAGCCCGGAGGTTGTCGAGGACCGCGCTCTGCGGTGTGCCGCCGAGCACGATGTGCAGCTGGGCGACGGCGATGGTCATGCCGATGCCGGCGAGCATGCCGTGCACGATCGCGGGGCTGACGGCGAGCGCCGTGCGGGCCACTCGCAGACAGCCCAGGCCGAGCTGGGCGAGTCCGGCGAGGACAGTGATGGCGCAGGTCGTCCGCCATCCGTAGCGCTGGATGAGCTCGGCGGTGACGACGCTGAGCCCGGCGGCGGGACCGCTGACCTGGAGCGGTGAGCCGCCGAGGCGCCCGGCGACGAGTCCGCCGACGGCGGCGGCGACCAGGCCCGCCTGCAGGGGCGCGCCGGTGGCGAGGGCGATGCCGAGGGACAGGGGCAGCGCGATCAGGAAGACCGCGAGTGACGCGGAGACATCGGCACCCGCGATACGGAACGGGCGTCGCGGGCCTGACGGGGGGCTGTGGGGTGGGTGGGCGGGCTTGGCCCGAGTCGGGTCTTCGGCGCGTGTGGGGACGCAGGCTGACATGGTTCCCGTCTCCTCCGGGGTGGCGCGGTCGCGGAACAGGTGGTCCCCGCTCTCTGGCGGGGTCGGGTCGCGGCCGTTTGTCACGGCGTGCAGCGGCGGGATATCTCAACAATCGGTAAACGAATCGTAATGCAGAGTAAAGGAGGAGTGGCGCTAAAAGCGGCAAATGGGTGAGTAGATCGCTCTGTCGAGTGAATGATGATTTTCATCGGCTTGTCATATAAATTCCTTCCTGTGATCGTGTGACCTTGTCTCCCTGGCGGAGCCGGCGCGTCCTTTCGCTGACGCGACGGAACTCCCTCGAAGCGTTGCCCGACCGAAGGAAGAAGGTGGGCCGGTGATGGTCGCCACCGTCAGGATCGCCGCGGGTGTCGCGTTCGCGGCGGCCTGCTCCACGGCACTCGCCGGTTGCTCGACCGGCGACACCGGCGCCCGCGCGGGGGGCACGGGTTCCAGGGACGGCGCGTACAGCGCGAAGGAGGCCGTTCCGGCCCCGGCGCCCAAGCGCGCCGCACGCCTGATCGGTGACGGTTCCACCGCGTACACCGGTCCTCAGCCCACCCGTCCCGGCCGGCCCGGACCGGAACGGCTGGGGCCGGGCCGGAAGCCGCCGCAGTTCGTGGTCTTCTCGTGGGACGGCGCGGGCGAGGACAGCCAGAGGCTGTTCTCCCACTTCCGAGAGGTGGCCAGGGCCAGCAACGCGACGATGACGTACTTCCTGAGCGGCGTGTACATGCTGCCGGGAGCCAGGCGCGAGCTGTACCGGCCGCCGCGGCACGCGCCAGGACGCTCCGACATCGGCTTCAACGACATCCGCGGTGTCAGGGACACCGTGGCCCAGCTGCGCGGCGCGTGGCTGGAGGGCAATGAGATCGGGACCCACTTCAACGGCCACTTCTGCGGCCCCGGGGGCGGAGTGGGCGAGTGGTCGGTGGCCGAGTGGAAGAGCGAGATCGCCCAGGCGAAGGACTTCGTGAAGTCCTGGAAGACCAACACGGGCCTGGTGGAGGAGGAGCCGCTGCCCTTCGACTACGACAGGGAGCTCGTGGGCGGCCGCACACCCTGCCTAGAGGGGCAGGAGAACTTCATGCAGGCAGCTCGTGAGCTGGGCTTCCGCTACGACACCAGCGGGGTGGCCGAGCAGGTCTGGCCCCGGAAGGAGAACGGCCTGTGGGAGCTGTCGATGCAGCTCATCCCCGTCCCGGGCCGCGCGTTCGAGACGCTGACCATGGACTACAACTTCTACGCGAACCAGTCCGGGGCGCGCGCCGGTGACCCGGCCAAGCACGCCTACTGGGGCGACCAGTTCCGTGACGGCCTGCTGAAGGGCTTCGAGCGCGCCTTCCACGGCAACCGCGCGCCTCTGATCATCGGCAACCACTTCGAGTCCTGGAACGGCGGTGCCTACATGCGTGCCGTCGAGGAGACCATCAAGACGGTCTGCACGAAGGCCGAGGTGCGCTGCGTCTCCTTCCGGGAGCTAGCCGACTGGCTGGACGCCCAAAATCCCGACACCCTGGACAGGTTGCGCACTCTGAAAGTCGGTGAGGCGCCGGCACAGGGCTGGGCCGCCTTCCTCGCGGACGGACCCGCACCCGCCCCGAAGGGCGTACCCGGCGCTCCGGCGGCCGGCCGGTAGGGCTTCGCGATGCCGGGTGCTCACAGGCGCGTGGAGGGGGACGCGTAGTGTCGTACTCATGAGTACGACAGGCGCGACCGCTGATCCGCTCGCCGCCCTGGGGGAGCTCCCCGGTGTGGCCGAGTCCGTGGAGTCCGTGCGCAAGGCCGTGGACCGGGTCTACGGCCACCGGATCATGCGCCGCCGCAGCAACGAGATCACCGCCGAGGCGGCACTGCGCGGCGCGCGTGGTTCCGCCGCGCTGTCCGGTGCCGACTGGGCTCTCGAAGAGGTGCGGCGCCGCACCGATTTCAGCGGTGACGACGAGGCCCGGCTGATGGGTGCCGCGCTGAGGCTGACCGCCGAGGCGGGTCAGTTGCTGTCCATCTGGCGGCAGTCGCCGCTACGGGTGCTGGCCCGGCTGCACCTGGTGGCGGCGGCCGACGACGACGCGCGCGTGGGGCGTCCGCGTCAGGACGGTGAACCGGTCGACGAACCGCTGGTCGAACTGGATCTGCCGGGCGCCGCCGAGGTCTCCGGCCGACTCGAAGGGCTCTCGGAGCTGATCATCGCGGGGAGTTCGGCGCCCGCCCTGGTGACCGCGTCCG
Organism: Streptomyces sp. NPDC030840; assembly: GCF_055572015.1. Classification (NCBI taxonomy): domain Bacteria; kingdom Bacillati; phylum Actinomycetota; class Actinomycetes; order Kitasatosporales; family Streptomycetaceae; genus Streptomyces; species Streptomyces sp. NPDC030840. The sequence continues at coordinate 53,141 of NZ_JBVIEE010000027.1, forward strand.
TCGTCCATGGCGAACTGCTCGCCCTGCGCCCGTTCGGCTCCCACAACGGCCTCGTCGCGCGCACGGCCGAGCGCATCGTCCTGGTCGGCAGCGGACTCGACCCCAAGTCCGTCTGTCCCGCGGAGGTCGGCCACGCGGAACTCGGACGCGCCGCCTACGTCGCGGCCCTGGAGGGGTACGTGTCCGGCACCCCGGAGGGCATGGCCGCCTGGATCGCCCACTGCGGCAGGGCGGTGGAACTCGGCGCCCGGGAGTCGACGGCGGTGTGCGAGGCTCTGCAGCGCGGGGCGGCGTAGCTCCGCAGGGTGCCGACAGGGAAGAGGCCCTCGTGAAGAGGGCCTGAACAGGGTTGCGGCGGTACGAGTGTTCGTACCGCCGCTGGCATGTTCACCGGGTTACCAAGCGTCCTCGATGTATTGCCCATCAGGTCGGGAACTGTTGCCCGTCACCTGGTGCGGCTGGCCCGTAATCGACGGGTCGACGTCGCGTGGGTGCCCGATGTCCATGCTCGGTCCGTGGGGCCAAAATGCGTTGTTAAAGGTGATCCTTTCGGATGTCCTTTGGTCTCGCGGGCCGTTGCATCCTTTGTACTCCAGCACCAGGGCAAGCGGAAGCCCCGGCCGCGGTTCTTTACTTTTTGGGCTCAAAGAGGCGTTAACGGGTGTTAAACGGGCGCCCGGATGGTCGCTGAAGAGCACACCGGAGATCACATGGCGGTCGGACGGCGCCGGCTCGCGTACCAGACGAGCCCGGCGGTGGCCGCCGCGGCGCCTATGGCGGCGGCCGCCACGAGCGCGGGACGCGGCGGCACCGACAGTCGCTGCTTCAGTCGCACCGGGTGGTGGAAGTCCAGGATCGGCCACCCGCGCGCGAGGGCCTCACGCCGCAGCGGGCGGTCCGGATTCACGGCATGCGGATGCCCGACGGCCTGCAGCATCGGCAGATCCGTGGCGGAGTCGCTGTAGGCGTAGCAGCGCGCCAGGTCGTACCCCTCGGACTCGGCCAGTTCCCTGATCGCCTCGGCCTTGGTGGGGCCGTAGGCGTAGTACTCCACTTCGCCCGTGAAGCAGCCGTCGTCGCCCACGACCATGCGGGTCGCCACGACGCGGTCCGCACCCAGGAGCTCCCCGATCGGCTCGACGACCTCCGCGCCGGACGTGGAGACGATGACGACGTCGCGCCCGGCGGTGTGGTGCTCCTCGATCAGAGAGGCGGCCTCGTCGTAGATGATCGGATCGATCAGGTCGTGAAGGGTCTCGGCGACGATCTCCTTCACTTGTTGGACGTTCCAGCCACGGCACAGTGCGGACAGATACTCACGCATGCGCTCCATCTGGTCATGGTCGGCGCCGCCCGCAAGGAAGACGAACTGGGCATATGCGGTACGCAAGACGGCCCTGCGGTTGATCAGACCGCCTTGGTAGAACGACTTGCTGAACGTGAGCGTGCTCGACTTCGCAATGACCGTCTTGTCCAGGTCAAAGAAGGCTGCTGTGCGGGGCAAGGAGTGGTTTTCCACGAGCCCGAGCATATGCGCCCGCCATTCGGGCTAGTGTGGGGCGTGTGGGTTTGCCTGAGAAGGCTCTCGGGTACACCATGGAAGTCACGGATCGTTCGCGACCGTGCTAACCCGGTCCGACTCCTCCCCCCCGAGTCGGCCGTGGGGACGACCCCCGCTCTCCCCCCCGGCGGGGGTCGTCGCATGTCCGGGTGCGTTTTCCCTCCTCTCTCCTCTGATCGGTCGGCCCTCTCGTGGCCGCGCGGCGCCTTCCCGGGGCCGGCCCATGATCCCTCACTGTGAGTAGTCACCGCGCTGCGCTGTGGAAGTCGCGCAGGCGTCCCCTGTTTGAGTGACGGCGATATTCACAACTCTCGTCTTGTCCACAGTTATCGACCAAGATCCACACGATTTCCGGGATCGCTGCACCGTGATTCCAGCGCGCACCGCTCCGGCGAGTTCATGGCCTGATCGGTTTGTTGGTGCGCGTTTGGCCGGTTCCTATCGGCCTTGCATATGGAGGCCGGTTGCCGGTTCTTCACACGGGACTTCACCACGGGCGGGAATCGCGGGGCGGCAGAGGCCGCGCGAGCCCCGTGCGAGGAGCAGCGAAGGGGGCTGGAGATCGTGGCGGGAGCCATCGCGAACGAACTGCCGCCCGCCGCCGAGGGGCGGCAGGGCAGGCCGTTGATCGTCACCGAGGACGCGGAACTGCTGGACGACCTGCTGCGTCTGTGCGCGGCCGCAGGAGCCAGACCCGAGGTCCACCACGGGGTGCCACAGGACAGGGGCGGCTGGGAGGCGGCGCCGCTGGTCCTCGTCGGCGACGACGCGGCACGGCGCGTGCGTGGCGCCTCGCGCCGAAGAGGGGTGGTGCTGGTCGGCCGGGACCAGGACGACTCCGGGGTCTGGCGGCGGGCCGTCGAGATCGGCGCCGACCACGTGCTGGTGCTGCCGGACGGCGAGCAGTGGCTCGTCGACCGCATCGCCGACGTCGCCGAAGGCGTGGGCAGACCCGCCCTGACCGTGGGGGTGATCGGCGGCCGGGGCGGCGCCGGAGCGTCCACGCTGGCCTGCGCGCTGGCGGTCACCTCCGCACGGCAGGGCCGGCGCACCCTCCTGGTGGACGCGGATCCGCTGGGCGGCGGTCTCGACGTCCTCCTGGGCGGTGAGGCCGCCGAGGGGCTGCGCTGGCCGGCGTTCGCCGCCTCACGCGGCCGGGTCGGCGGCGGAGCCCTGGAGGAGTCGCTGCCCGAACTGCACTCCCTCAGGGTTCTCAGCTGGGACCGCGGCGACGCCGTAGCCATTCCGGCCCAGGCCGTACGAGCGGTCCTGGCGGCAGGCCGGCGGCGTGGTGGCGCGGTGGTCGTCGACCTGCCGCGCCGGATCGACGACGGCGTCGCCGAGGCCCTCGCCCAGATCGATCTCGGCCTGCTGGTGGTCCCCGCCGAACTGCGCGCGGTCGCCGCGGCCGCGCGGGTCGCGTCCGCCTTCGGGATGGTCCTGCGCGATCTGCGGGTGGCCGTGCGGGGCCCGTACGCGCCGGGCCTCGACGACCGCGAGGTGGCCCGGCTCCTCGGGCTGCCCCTGGCGGGCGAAGTACCCGCCGAGTCGGGCCTTCTGGACGGCGGGGCACCCCCCGGAGGAGCCGCGCGCGGACCACTCGCGCGTTTCTGCGCGACGTTCTGGGAGCGGGCGCTGGCCGGGGGCGAGGCGGCATGAGCGGCGGCTGGGACCCGGTGCCGGGAAGCGACTGCGAGCTGCTGGACGGTGTGCGGCAGTGGCTCGCCGAGAGCGGCTCCGAACCGACACCCGCGCGCGTGGCACAGGCTCTGCGGGAGCAGGGCCGGGTGCTCGGGGACGCCGAAGTCCTGGGCGCTGCCGAGCGGTTGCGCTCCGAGCTGATCGGCAGCGGGCCGCTGGAGCCGCTGCTGGCCGACCCCTCGGTCACCGACGTCCTGGTGTCGGCACCCGACCGGGTGTGGGTGGACCGGGGCGGCGGCCTGGAGCTGACGCAGGTCTCCTTCCCGGACGCGGCGGCCGTGCGACGCCTCGCGCAGCGACTGGCCGCGGTGGCCGGCCGCAGGCTCGACGACGCGCGCCCGTGGGTCGACGCACGCCTGCCGGACGGCACGCGACTGCACGCGGTGATCCCCCCGGTGGCCGTGGGCTCGACCTGCCTGTCCCTCCGGGTGGTACGACCGCGGGCGTTCACTCTGGGCGAACTCGTGAGAGCCGGGACGGTACCGCCGGGCGGAGACCGGCTGCTGCGGGCCATGATCGCCTCCCGCCTGTCGTACGTGATCAGCGGCGGGACCGGGACGGGCAAGACGACGCTGCTGAGCGCGCTGCTTGGCCTGGTCGACCCCGGTGAGCGGATCGTGCTGGCCGAGGACTCGGCGGAGCTGCGCCCCGAGCACCCACACGTGGTGCGGCTGGAGGGCAGGCCCGCCAACCAGGAGGGCGTGGGGCTCGTCGAGCTCCATGACCTGGTGCGGCAGGCGCTGCGGATGCGGCCCGACCGGCTGGTCGTCGGAGAGGTGCGCGGGCCCGAGGTCGTGTCCCTGCTGGCCGCTCTCAACACAGGTCACGAAGGCGGCTGCGGGACCCTGCACGCCAACGCCGCGGCCCAGGTGCCCGCACGGCTGGAAGCGCTCGGCACGGCTGCGGGGCTCGACCGGGCGGCGCTGCACAGCCAGTTGGCGGCCGCGTTGTCGGTGGTCCTCCATCTCGTCCGCGACCGGGACGGGCGGCGCCGGATCGCGGAGGTGCACGTGCTGGAGCGGGATCACTCGGGACTGGTGGTGACGGTGCCCGCGCTGCGGTGGGGCGCCGGGGCGTTCGCCTACGAGCGGGGCTGGGAGCGGCTGCGAGGGCTGCTCCAGGAAGGGAGCGGAGCGCTGTGACCGGAGTCAGCGAGTTGTCGGCCGGGCTGACGGGGGCGGCCGGGGCGTGCGCCGGAGCGGCGGCCTGGCTCCTGGCCGGACCGCGTGCCGGGACCCGGAGGGCGCAACTGTTGCTCGCCGGTGGCGGCGCGGTAGGACCGCTCCCCTGGGAGAGGGCGGCCCTGCGCGTGCGGCGGCTGCCGGCCGAGTGGTGGGCGCCGGCACTCGGGGCCGTGATCGGCGTGCTGGGCGCGTCCGTGCTGCCGGTGCTCGCCGGGGCGCTCGGGGTGCCCCTGTTACGCCGGGCACGCCGGGCCCGCGAGGCACAACGGGCGCGCGAGCGGTGCGGTGACGCCGTGATCGCGCTCTGCGGGGCGCTCGCCGGAGAGGTCCGCGCGGGCAGACAGCCGGGTGAGGCGCTGCTGTGGGCCGCCCGGGACTCGGGCGGGCTCGGCGAGGCGCAGGCGGTGGTGTTGGCGGCCGCGCGGTTCGGCGGGGACGTGCCGGGCGCGCTCGCGGACGCGGCACGGCAGCCGGGCGGCGAGGGGCTGCTCGGACTGGCCGCGTGCTGGCGGGTGGCCGTGGACCGGGGCGCGGGCCTCGCGGCCGGGCTCGACCGGCTGGAGGGCGCCCTGCGCGCAGAGCGGGACCAGCGGGCCGACCTGCGCGCCCAGTTGGCGGGAGCCCGGTCCACGGCCGTAATGCTCGCCGGCCTTCCGGTGCTCGGCCTGCTGCTGGGCACCGCACTGGGCGCCGACCCGCTGCACGTGGTGCTGCACAGCGCCGCCGGGCTGGGCTGCCTGCTGGTCGGCGGAGTGCTCGAGGGCACCGGCCTGTGGTGGGCGCTGCGGATCGTACGGGGAGCGGAGGAGGCATGAGCGCGGAGGTTGTCCACAGGCTGGGGACGCTCGTGTGCGGGGCGCTGGGACTGTGGTGGCTGCTCGGGTCCCTCGACACGGTTCGGCGCGAACGGAGGCTGCGCAGACGGCTGGGAGCCGTGCTGCTCCTGCGAGGTGTGCCGCCGGCGCGGCGGACGGCGGTACGGGACGCCGTACGGCGGTGGCTGCCGGTCACAGGGGTGGTGTGCGCCGGGTGGGTGCTGGTGGGCGGCCTCGTGGGCCTGTTGCTGGGACTGGCGGCCGGCTGGGGGCTCTGGTGGTGGCAGCGGCAACGGGGCGGCGCTGTGGCGGGGAGAACGGCGGACGAGGACAAGAACGGGGACAAGGAGCACGACCCTGCCGGGGTGGCGCGCCAACTCCCTCTCGCCGCCGACCTGCTGGCCGCCTGCATCACCGCCGGAGCAGGCCCGGTCGCGGCGGCACGGGCCGTGGGCGAAGCCCTCGGAGGGCCCGTCGGGGAGCGCCTGGCCCGCGGTGCGGCGGAGGCGCGGCTCGGGGGCGAACCGGCCGAGGCATGGCGAGCCCTGGCCGCGTTGCCCGGCGCCGGCCCCCTGGCGCGGCTCCTGGAGCGGGCCGGCGAGTCGGGCGTACCCGCCGCCGCCCCGGTGGCCCGACTGGCGGCCGAGGCCCGCGCCGCACGGGCACGCGCCGCGACCGAGCGGGCCCGCAGAGCGGCCGTCATGGTCACCGCACCCGTGGGGCTGTGCTTCCTTCCCGCGTTCATCGCGATCGGGGTGCTGCCCGTGGTGATCGGTCTCGCCGACGGGCTGCTGGAAGGGGGCGGCGGATGACGGGGACCGGCGACGACGGCACGAGAGGCAGCACCGGCGATGAACGTAACCAGCGGACGTGGCCAACGGACGCAACCAACGGACGCAACTGATGGAAACAAGTGACGGAACGGATCCTTACGGGGGTTGAGATGCACAAGGCGGTACGGGCAGTACAGGCGGTACGAGGACGGATGTGTGCCCTGGTGCGGAGGGTGCGCCAGGCGCCGAGGGACGCGGGGATGGTCACTTCCGAGTACGCCGTGGGCATCATCGCGGCGGTGGCCTTCGCCGCGGTGCTCTACAAGGTGGTGACCAGCGGGCAGGTGCAGGCGGAGTTGCAGGACATCGTGAAGAGGGCGCTCGACGGTGGGGCCTGAGCGGTGGGCCGCGCGACGGGGTGGTGGTGGCCGGGAGCCGTGGCGAGCGGCCGTCGAGCGGGGCCGTGACCATGGCTTCGTGACCGCCGAGGCGGCGGTCGTCCTGCCGGTGCTGGTGCTGTTCGCGATGGCGTTGGTGTGGGCGTTGCTCGCCGCGTGCGCGCACATCCAGTGCGTGGACGCGGCGAGAGCGGGGGCTCGGGCGGCGGCCCGCCAGGATCCGCCCGACGCGGTCGTGGCGATGGTTCGTCGGCTGGCGCCCGACGGAGCACGCGTGACCGTGAGCCGTGAGGGCGACCTGGTGCACGTGGTGGTCGCGGCGAGCCCGCCCGGTCCTGACGCCCTGAGTCTCGACCTGAGCCATGAGGCCGTGGCACTCGCGGAGGAGACGGTGGGGGTGACCGGGTGATGGGCGCCGCAGGATGCCGAGGGACGTTGGCGCGGGACCTGAGCGGACCGATCCGTGAGCCACGGCGGAAGACAGCCGGAGCACGCCGGACCGGCCCACGCACCAGTCTCCGGACCGGCCCACGCACCAGTCTCCGGACCGGCCCACGCACCAGTCTCCGGACCGGCCCACACCCCGGTCTCCGGGCCGATTGCCGGGCGGACCGCGGGACCGGCCTTCGACCCGGCCTTCGACCCGGCCCTCGACCCGGCCCTCGACCCGGCCTTCGGACCGGCCGTCGTTCCGACCGTGGGTCCGCCACTGTCTGGGCCGTGGGTGCCATCGCCGTGCTGTGTGTGATCTTCGGGGTCTTGCTGGCCATGGGTCAGGCGGTGGTGATCCGGCACCGTGCGGCCGGGGCGGCCGACCTCGCGGCGCTCGCGGCCGCCGACCACTGGGCGGAGGGTACGGACGGGGCGTGCGCCACGGCGAAGCGGGTCGCGCGGGCCCAGCAGACCCGGCTCGTGCGGTGCGCGATCAGGGGCGACACCTCGGATGTCACGGTTGCGTCCGGCAGAGGGCTGCTCAGCGCGGAGAGCAGATCCAGGGCCGGACCGCCGGGGCCGGTCACACCCGGACAGCCGGCACGCGACATGCCGGCGCCCAACGCCCCGGCACCTCACGCCCCGGCACCTCACGCCCCGGCACCTTGGGCCCCAGCGCCTCAGATCCCGGCACCCCACACCCACAGCTCACACCCACACCCACGCTCACACCCACATCGACAGCTCACACCCACATCCAGAGCTCACACCCCAAACCTCACACCCCACACACACCCACGAAGTCCACACCCCGGACCCCGGCGCTCAGCCCTCCGGAGCCTCCCGCAGCAGTTCCGTGAGCAGCCGCACCGCTCCCCGCTTGTGCAGTGGATCGTTGCCGTTGCCGCACTTGGGGGACTGGATGCAGGACGGGCAACCGGCCTCGCACTCGCAGGAGGCGATGGCTTCCCGGGTGGCGGCCAGCCAGGAGCGGGCCGTGTGGAAGGCGCGCTCGGCGAAGCCCGCGCCGCCCGGATGGCCGTCGTAGACGAAGACTGTCGGCAGGAGCGTGTCGGGGTGCAGCGGGATCGAGACACCGCCGATGTCCCAGCGGTCGCAGGTGGCGAAGAGGGGCAGCAGGCCGATCGACGCGTGCTCGGCCGCGTGGAGGGCGCCGCCGAGGATCTCCGGGTTGATCCGGGCTGCGTCGAGCTGGTCCTCGGTGACCGTCCACCACACGGCACGGGTGCGCAGCGTACGAGGAGGGAGGTCGAGTTTCGTCTCACCGAGCACTTCACCGGTGATCAGCTTTCGGCGCAGGAAGGAGACGACCTGGTTGGTGACCTCGACGGAGCCGTAGCACAGGCGGCCGTCACCCCAGGGGACCTCGGTGTCCGTCTCCAGTACGGAGATCGACGTCGTGTCGCGGGCGACCGTCGAATACGGCGGGTCGGCCTCCTGAACGAGGGCCACGGAGTCGTCCAGGTCCAGTTCGCGCACCAGGTACGTACGGCCCTGGTGGAGGTGGACCGCGCCCTCGTGGACGGTCGTGTGCGCGGCGCCCGCGTCGACCGTGCCCAGGAGCCGCCCCGTGCCGGACTCGACGATCTGGACCGGCCGTCCGCCCTGCCCGCGGATGTCGGTGAGGTCGGCGGCCCGCTCGCGGCGCGTCCAGTGCCAGGCCCGGGTGCGGCGCCGGAGCAGTTTCGCGGCCTCGAGCTGCGGCAGCAGGCCCTCGGCGGCGGAGCCGAACAGCGGAAGGTCGTCGTCCGTCAGGGGGATCTCGGCGGCGGCGGCGCACAGGTGCGGGGCGAGGACGTACGGGTTGTCCGGGTCGAGGACCGTCGACTCGACCGGCTGGTCGAACAGCGCCTCCGGGTGGTGCACGAGGAACGTGTCCAGCGGGTCGTCGCGGGCGACCAGGACGGCGAGGGCGCCCTCGCCGGAGCGGCCGGCCCGGCCCGCCTGCTGCCACAGGGATGCCCGTGTGCCCGGGTAGCCGGCGATCACCACGGCGTCCAGGCCGGAGACGTCGATGCCCAGTTCCAGGGCTGTGGTGGCGGCCAGGCCGAGGAGTTCGCCCGAGTGGAGGGCGCGCTCCAGGGCACGGCGTTCCTCGGGGAGGTAGCCCCCGCGGTACGCGGCGACGCGCCGGGCGAGGGAGCGGTCCACCTCGGCGAGGCGTTCCTGGGTGATCACCGAGATCAGCTCGGCGCCGCGCCGGGACCGTACGAAGGCGACCGAGCGGACGCCCTGGACGGCCAGGTCGGTCAGGAGGTCCGCGGTCTCGGCGGTGGCGGTACGGCGTACGGGCGCGCCCTTCTCGCCGTGCAGTTCGGTGAGCGGGGGCTCCCAGAGGGCGAAGACCAGTTCGCCGCGAGGGGAGGCGTCGTCCGCCACCTCGACCACCGGCACGCCCGTGAGCCGGGAGGCGGCGACCGAGGGCTCGGCGGCGGTCGCCGAGGCCAGCAGGAAGACGGGGGAGGCGCCGTAGCGGGCGCACAGCCTGCGCAGGCGGCGCAGTACCTGGGCCACGTGGGAGCCGAAGACACCGCGGTAGGTGTGGCACTCGTCGATGACGACGTACTTCAGGGCCTTCAGGAAGGAGGACCAGCGCGGGTGGGAGGGCAGGATCCCGCGGTGCAGCATGTCGGGGTTGGTGAGGACGTAGTTGGCGTACTGGCGGATCCACTCGCGTTCCTCGACGGGGGTGTCGCCGTCGTAGACGGCGGGGCGTACCGAAGACCCGAGCGGATGTGAAATTTCCTTCACCGATCGGCACTGATCCGCCGCAAGAGCTTTCGTCGGGGCGAGGTACAGGGCGGTGGTTCCGCGGCCGCTGGGTGCCTCGGAGCCGTCCAGGAGGCCGGAGAGGACCGGCACGAGATAGGCGAGCGACTTGCCGGAGGCGGTGCCCGTGGCGACGACGACCGACTCGCCGTCCAGCGCGTGTTCGGCGGCGCGTGCCTGGTGGGCCCAGGGGTGTTCGATGCCCCTGGCCCGTACGGCCGCGATGACTTCCGCGCGGATCCGGTCGGGCCAGACGGCATGGCGGCCCTCACGCGGGGGCAAGTGCTCCGTATGAGTGATGCGCGAAGCCCGGCCCGGCGCGGAGGCGAGACGGTCCAGTACCGCCCCCGGTGCGGGGCGGGAGGCGGCGTCCGTCGGGGATCGATCGGATCGGTGATTCTTGGCCATCGGCACCGAGTGTGTCACTGGCGTGACGGACAATGGTCTGAAGGCGTCGTGCACGCCTGCCGGTAAGTGATTGAATGCCATCGCGGCTGGCGAACCGTCCTGGGGGCTCCGCCGAGGTGTCCCGAGGGGCGACCGCTCGATTAGCAAGGTGCTGGAGGATCCGTGGACCTGTCCCTGTCGACCCGTACCGTCGGCGATCGTACGGTCGTCGAGGTCGGTGGCGAAATCGACGTATATACCGCGCCCAAGCTGCGCGAGCAGCTGGTCGAGCTGGTGAACGACGGGAGTTTCCACCTCGTCGTCGACATGGAGGGCGTCGACTTCCTCGACTCCACCGGGCTCGGCGTGCTGGTGGGCGGCCTGAAGCGTGTCCGGGCCCATGAGGGCTCGCTGCGCCTGGTGTGCAACCAGGAGCGCATTCTGAAGATCTTCCGCATCACCGGTCTCACCAAGGTGTTCCCGATCCACACCTCGGTCGACGAAGCGGTGGCGGCGACGGACTGATCCGTCGGTGGGCCCTGTGCCCATGACGGCTGAGACAACAGGAGGGGGACCGGGTCCGCGACGGCCCGGCCCCCTGACAGCACGCCCGTAGTTCCGAGGGGGATGCATGGCCACCGTTGAGCTCCGCTTCAGCGCGGTCCCAGGACATGTCAGGACCGCCCGTCTGGTGGCCGCTTCCGTCGCACGCAAGGCCGGGGTGGACGAGGCCGTCCTCGACGAGGTGAGGCTCGCCGTCGGCGAGGCCTGTACGCGGGCCGTCGGACTGCACCAGAACGGCGGCATCTCGGCGCCGGTGCGGGTGCTGCTGATCGAGGAGGAGAAACAGTTCTCCATCGAGGTCGGCGACGAGGCGCCGCGCGCCGTGCCGGGCGGCACGACGCACGGGGCCCACGAGGACGCGGACGTGGAGGCCGAGGAGGACGAGATGGGCCTCGCGGTCATCAGCGGCCTCGTCGACGACGTCGAGGTCACCGCGGACGAGCACGGCGGCCAGATCCGGATGAGCTGGCCGACCACGCCGCCGGTGGCCACGCTCTCCTGACGCCTGCCTCGCCGCACATCGTCGTGTGACCCGAAGGGCCCTACTGAGTAGGGCCCTTCGGCATGTCCGGGCGCCGGCGAACGCCTCTAAAGTGATCGTGCGGAGCGATTTCGTGAATTGCTTCACGATCATTGGGGCGATAATTTGATCAACGGTCGGCGGTAAACGGTTTTGAGGTATTACCCCTTTCGGGTTCTCTGTGGTTCGCGCGATCATTTGCTGCAGGGCACGTGAAGGCTAATTCCGTTTGCCGCGCACTGTTTTGATCAGGTTCCGCTCCCTAGAATCCGTCCACATCTTGAGCTCAGCCCAAGCGTCAAGGAGGACGAATGGCGGGGCTTTCTACCCCTCAGCAGATTGATCACCCCACAACCTTCGCAGCCGCAGTACTGACCGACGACAATCGGCTCATCGTGATGGCCATCGGGATCATCGCGCTGGCCGCGCTCGCGGTCGCGGGAGTCCTGGTGCGCCAGGTGCTCGCGGCGGGCGAAGGCACCGACAGCATGAAGAAGATCGCGGCGGCGGTCCAGGAAGGCGCCAACGCCTATCTGGCCCGGCAGCTGCGCACGCTCGGCGTATTCGCCGTCGTCGTGTTCTTCCTGCTCATGCTGTTGCCCGCGGACGACTGGAATCAGCGCGTCGGCCGATCGGTGTTCTTCTTGATCGGCGCCGCGTTCTCGGCGGCCACCGGTTATATCGGGATGTGGCTGGCCGTACGCAGCAATGTGCGGGTCGCAGCCGCGGCGCGTGAGGCGACCCCGGCGCCTGGAGAGCCGGAAAAGGATCTCACCGCCGTCTCGCACAAAGCCATGAAGATCGCTTTCCGCACGGGTGGCGTCGTCGGCATGTTCACGGTGGGGCTCGGTCTGCTGGGCGCCTCCTGCGTGGTGCTGGTGTACGCGGCCGACGCGCCGAAGGTCCTGGAGGGCTTCGGTCTCGGCGCGGCGCTCATCGCGATGTTCATGCGTGTCGGCGGCGGCATCTTCACCAAGGCCGCCGACGTCGGCGCCGACCTGGTCGGCAAGGTCGAACAGGGCATTCCGGAGGACGACCCGCGCAATGCCGCGACCATCGCCGACAACGTGGGCGACAACGTCGGCGACTGCGCCGGTATGGCGGCCGACCTCTTCGAGTCGTACGCGGTGACCCTCGTCGCCGCGCTGATCCTCGGCAAGGCGGCGTTCGGTGACTCGGGACTCGCCTTCCCGCTGCTCGTGCCCGCGATCGGTGTGATCACCGCGATGATCGGCATCTTCGCCGTGGCCCCGCGGCGCACCGACCGCAGCGGGATGAGCGCCATCAACCGCGGTTTCTTCATCTCCGCGGTGATCTCGCTGGCGCTGGTCGCGATCGCGGTCTTCGTCTACCTGCCCTCGTCGTACGCCGACCTGGACGGTGTCACGGACGCGGCGATCGTCGCCAAGGGCGGCGACCCGCGGATCCTCGCGCTCGTCGCCGTGGCCATCGGTATCGTGCTGGCCGCGCTGATCCAGCAGCTGACCGGCTACTTCACCGAGACCAACCGGCGCCCCGTGCGGGACATCGGCAAGACCTCCCTCACGGGTCCGGCCACCGTCGTTCTCGCCGGTATCTCCATCGGTCTCGAATCGGCCGTCTACACGGCCCTGCTGATCGGCCTCGGCGTGTACGGGGCGTTCCTGCTCGGCGGTACGTCGATCATGCTCGCCCTGTTCGCGGTGGCGCTGGCCGGCACCGGTCTGCTCACCACGGTCGGCGTCATCGTCGCCATGGACACCTTCGGGCCGGTCTCCGACAACGCGCAGGGCATCGCCGAGATGTCCGGCGACGTCCAGGGCGCGGGCGCGCAGGTGCTCACCGACCTGGACGCCGTCGGCAACACCACCAAGGCCATCACCAAGGGCATCGCCATCGCCACGGCGGTCCTCGCGGCCGCGGCGCTCTTCGGCTCGTACCGCGACGCGATCCTCACGGCCGCGAACGACGTGGGCGAGAAGGTCTCCGGGGCCGGCGCGCCGATGAACCTGATGATGGACATCTCGCAGCCCAACAACCTCGTCGGGCTCGTCGCGGGCGCCGCGGTCGTCTTCCTCTTCTCGGGGCTGGCGATCAACGCGGTCTCGCGGTCCGCCGGTGCGGTCGTGTACGAGGTGCGCCGGCAGTTCCGTGAGAAGCCGGGGATCATGGACTACAGCGAGAAGCCCGAGTACGGCAGGGTCGTCGACATCTGCACCAAGGACGCCCTGCGGGAGCTGGCCACACCAGGTCTGCTCGCCGTCATGGCGCCCATCGCGATCGGCTTCACGCTCGGCGTCGGCGCGCTGGGGGCCTATCTCGCGGGTGCGATCGGCACGGGCACGCTGATGGCGGTGTTCCTCGCCAACTCCGGCGGCGCGTGGGACAACGCCAAGAAGCTCGTCGAGGACGGCCACCACGGCGGCAAGGGCAGTGAGGCCCACGCGGCGACCGTCATCGGCGACACCGTGGGCGACCCGTTCAAGGACACCGCGGGTCCCGCGATCAACCCGCTGCTCAAGGTGATGAACCTGGTGGCGCTGCTCATCGCGCCCGCGGTCGTCAAGTTCTCCTACGGCGAGGACAAGAGCGTCGGGCTCCGCGTGCTCATCGCGGTTCTCGCCTTCGTCGTGATCGTCGGCGCGGTGTACGTGTCCAAGCGACGCGGTATCGCCGTGGGTGACGAAGGCAACTCCGACCGGGTGGCCAAGTCGGCGGATCCCGCGGTGGTTTCGTAGGCGGCGGTACGACGGCCGGCTTCACGTCGGCCAACGGGCGGGCGGATGGCGCGCTTTGGCGCGTCGTCCGCCCGCTCTGCCGTGTGCGCGCCCTGTTCGTGAGCCTTATCTCGTCTGGTGTAAATCACTCCAATCCATATGATGACGGTCATATCAAATAGGGGTGTCGCTCGTTCGCCGTGTATGTTCCGGGGCCGAGAGCCATGGAAGGGACCAATCCGGTGAACAAGAAGCTCGCGGCCGCACTGTCCGGCGGTGCGGTACTGGTACTGGCGCTGTCGGGATGCAGCAGCGACGACAACAGCGAAAAGCTGAACTCCTGGGCCAAGCAGGTCTGCGACGCGGTGCAGCCGCAGACGAAGAAGATCACGGCCGCCAATGCCGCGATCCAGCAGGAGACCGCCGACGACAGCGCACCGGAGGCCGTGCAGAAGGCGGACTCCCAGGCATTCCAGGACATCTCCGACGCCTACAAGGCGATGGCCACCGCCGTGCAGAAGGCCGGTGCGCCGGACGTCGAGAACGGTAAGACCAAGCTGCAGGCCGCGGTATCGGAGCTCAACACGCTCTCCACCGCCTACGCCGAGCTGAAGAAGAAGTCGGACGCCCTCGACACCAAGGACCAGGCGAAGTTCGCCGACGGCCTCAAGGACGTCGCCACGGAACTGGAGAAGCTGAGCAAGAGCGGCAGCGACGCGCTCGCCAAGCTGGAGGAGGGCGACGTGGGCAAGGCGATGGCCCAGCAGAAGAGCTGCAAGGCCGCCGCCGTCTCGTCCCCGTCGACCAAGAGCTGACGCGGCTGACGTCTGCGGTGGCGTAGGGCTGACGGCCACCGCCAGGTGGAAGCCGTCGCAGGCCGACCGGTCGCAGGCTGACCGGTCCGAGGCCGACGATCGCAGGCACACTGATCGCAGGCCGACCGGTCTCAGGCCGGCCGTTCTCAGGCCGGCCGTTCTCAGGCCGGCCGATCTCGAACTGGCCGCTCACCCCGAGGGCGATCTTTCGTCAGCCTCGCAAGGGTCCGGTACGCGCGCGTGCCGGACCCTCGGCATGCGTTGTCCACAGGCGGTTGTCCACAGGTGTACGTGCCATGTCCGCGGTAGCCGACACAATGGGACCGTGAGCAACTCCAGCCTGCCCAACCTGCCCTCCACCGACCGCCCCGACGTCGCCGCGCGGCTCAGGGACGCCTTGATCCGAGCCGACTTCACCGCCGACGGGCTGCTCGACCTGCTCGGTGCTCCGGCGTACGCGGCGCTTGCCCGCAGCGAGACCGTGCCGGCGCTGCGGGCGACACGCGGGGACTCGCCGCTGGAGGCGCTCGCGCGGCTGTTCCTCCTGCAGCAGCCCGTGGCGTCCGCGCGCGTGGCGGACGTGCTGCCGGTCGACGCGTGCCTGGAGAGCGGCTGGCTGGTGCGCGCCGGCGGGCACGCCGGGGACTCGGGGGACGACCTCGCCGCCACCGTCGACGTACGGCCCTACGGCGGACCCGAGGGCGAGGACTGGTTCATCGTGTCCGACCTGGGGTGCGCGGTCGGCGGCGCCGGCGGCATCGGCAGCCGTGAGGAAGGCGTCGTACTCGGGGTGGGCGGGGCGTCCACCACGCTCGCCGGGATCACCGTACGGACCCCCGCCGGCTCAGCGCTCGACCTCGGCACCGGCTCCGGGATCCAGGCCCTGCACGCCACGCGGCACGCCACCCGGGTGACGGCGACCGACGTGAATCCGCGCGCGCTGCACATCACCGCGCTCACCCTCGCGCTGTCCGGCGCCCCGGTGGCCGACCTGCGTGAGGGCTCCCTGTTCGAGCCGGTGCGGGACGACGAGACGTACGACCTGATCGTGTCCAACCCGCCCTTCGTGATCTCTCCCGGAGCCCGGCTCACGTACCGGGACGGTGGCATGGGCGGCGACGACCTGTGCCGCGCGCTGGTGCGGCAGGCGGGGGAGCGGCTGAACGAGGGCGGGTTCGCGCAGTTCCTCGCCAACTGGCAGCACGTGGAGGGCGAGGACTGGCAGGACCGGCTGCGCTCCTGGGTGCCGCGCGGGTGCGACGCGTGGGTCGTGCAGCGCGAGGTGCAGGACGTCACGCAGTACGCCGAGCTGTGGCTGCGTGACGCGGGCGACCACCGCGGGGACACAGCCGAGTACCAGGCGCGGTACGACGCGTGGCTCGACGAGTTCGAGGCGCGCAAGGTCAGGGCCGTCGGGTTCGGCTGGATCACCCTGCGGAAGACAGGTGCGGCCGAGCCGTCGATCACGGTGGAGGAGTGGCCGCATCCGGTCGAACAGCCGCTCGGCGACACGGTGCGCGCGCACTTCGAGCGCCTCGACTACCTGCGCCGGCATGACGACGCGGCCCTGCTCACCGGGCACTTCAGGCTCGTCGAGGAGATCGTCCAGGAGCAGGTCGGGCTGCCGGGCGCGGAGGACCCCGAGCACGTGGTGCTGCGGCAGAACCGGGGCATGCGCCGGGCCACCAAGGTGGACACGGTCGGCGCGGGCTTCGCCGGCGTGTGCGACGGCACGCTCAGTGCGGGCAGGATCCTCGACGCCATCGCGCAACTCGTCGGTGAGGACCCGGTGTTGCTGCGTGACCGGACCCCGGCGCAGATCCGGCTGCTGGTGCAGCAGGGCTTCCTCGAACCGGCCTGAGTCCTGTGGGGCCTGCCTGAGCCCGAGGTGATGTCACGTGGTGGGGGGGAACCGTTGACGAGCGGCCCCCCAGGACTGCCCGATGGACTGCCCGATGTTCACCAGGAGTTCGTCTTTCGGCCTCCCCGGGGTGCGAGCCTCCTCGACCGGAGGCACCGAGTACGCAGGGCACGGGGGAGAGATGGAAACCGCACCGGCGATCTTCGCGGGAACTGTGTTCTCGGTATTCGGATCGGGCCTGCTGCTGTGGACCGGAGTCAGGGTGCGGCACCGGGAAGCGGTCGCCCATGGAGTGCGCCCCACGCTCTCGGTGGCTGTCGCGACACTGGTCGGAGCCGGTGCCCTGGCGCTGGCCGCCTGGAGCTTCGGGCAGCTGTAGGAAGGCAGTCGCCGGAAGGCAGTTCCAGTAAGGCAGTCGCCGGAAGGCAGTTCCAGTAAGGCAGTTGCAGTAAGGCAGTTGCAGGAAGGCCGTTGTCGGGAGAACGACGCGCGGACGGGACCCTACCGGCGGACGAACTCCAGCAGCGAAGGATCGAAGGGCGCGTGGGTGGCCCGTCCCTTGGGCAGCGGTCTCACCACCACGGACTCGATCACCCGGAGGATGGCCGCACGCTTCTCGGCGAGGTCGAATTCCTGCCAACGCTCGTGCGTGATGCCGGCCAGGGCGTTGTCCGCCCGCTGTTCCTCTTCGAAGGTCTCCTTGTCCCGTCGGCACCCGGCGATCCGTGCGTCGAGCTCCGGGAGCAACTCGAAGAAGTCGGCAGGGGCGACGGTGCCCTGGACGTACTGCTGCTTGAGCAGTCTCTTCCTCTCCAGCAGTGCGTCAAGGGCCGTTTCGCCGGGCCAGGGCCGCACGGCCGGACGCATCGCACCGTACCTGTTGACCAGGAGTCTCAGTGCCTGGTTCTCGACGGCTCGGTCCACCAGATCGACTCGCCGGGCAACACCACGGCAGGCGGGGAGTTTGCACGCGTAGGCAGGGTGCCCGGTCGGCCTTCCGGGAGGGTTGCCGACCATCCGCGAACCGCAGATCCGTCCCTGCGCGTCGGTCTTGCCGCACAGGAGGATTCCGGACAGAAGATACTTGCGGGAGGCGTCCGGAGCCGGGCTCCTGCGCTTGGTCCCGCGGGCGGGATCGCCCTTCAAAGTGGCGGAATCGACGCGGTAGTAGCCGGGGTACAGCGCCGTGAGCCGGCGCCACTCGGCCGGAGTGGCGATGGTCTCCCAGTCACCGACGACCGGGGTGCCCGTGGCCGGATCGGTCACCAGCTCACCGTCCAGCATGCGATAGCCGCAGACAGCCGGATTACTGACGATGTTCCGGACGGTGTTCCCCGTCCAGCGTCCACCGCGCACGGTGGGCACCTGCTCGCGATTGAGCCATCCGCTGACCGCCTCGCTCGGCTGACCCGAGAGGATCATGTCGATCATTTTGCGGAGGTAGGCGGACTCCACGGGGTCCAGTTCGTGGTTGTGGGGCCGGTCGAGCGACCTGTCCCCGGCCAGCCAGCCGAAGCGCCTGTGGCCACCCGACTGTTTCCCCTCCCTGGCCCTGTCCCGGACCGAGCGGGCCGTACGGTGCCGGGTTCCGGCAGCCTCGTCATCCACGGCCGAGGCTGATCCCTCGGGGTCCGGTACGCCGGTGAGGGGGACGTACCGCTGTTCGTCCACCGCGTAGAAGCAGCCCTGGTCGTCCAGGGCCAGTGCTCCGAGGGTGCGCCGACGGTCCACGGGGAGACGGTAGACGCGGTCTGCGGCCACGGCGACGATGCCCACGACCGGCGCTCCTTCAGCCGTTCGCCGTGCCCTCAGGTCCTGGATCATGCGCAGAAAGGCAGGCCGCCGCACCGCCGGGTCCCCGGCTGTGAAGTGGTTGTCCGTGTAATGGGCAACGACAGCCAGCCCCTGCTGCCTGGCAGCCGCACTGTTGTTCAGGTGCTGGCGCCCGGCTCCCGCGCCCTCCTGCTTGTTCTCGCTGGTCCGGGCGTACGAGCAGACCGGGCGTCGCCGGCCGATCCAGTCCTCGGGGGCCACTCCCAGTGACATGGCCTCGGCAAGTTCGGGCGAGAGCGACCAACTGGACGTAGCCTTCATTCGTGCCCCCCGGGCTACTGTGATGCTTAACCGATACATTGGCATACCGTTCGAGTGGCCGTTATGAACTTCGGTCATTTGACACGGGGGCGGGATGTACCGTCACACTCCGCAGCGTCAGAAGGTGTCAGATCCCCGTGGCCCCCCAGGGGCGCCCCCAGCGTCGACCGGAGAGAAGAGCGAAGTTGTCCCCGACCAGCGAGACCGCGAAGGGCGGCCGCCGACTCGTCATCGTCGAGTCGCCTGCCAAGGCGAAGACGATCAAGGGCTACCTCGGCCCCGGCTACATCGTCGAGGCGAGCGTCGGGCACATCCGTGACCTTCCGAACGGCGCCGCGGAGGTGCCCGAGCAGTACACGGGCGAGGTGCGCCGCCTCGGCGTGGACGTCGAGCGCGACTTCGCGCCCATCTACGTGGTCAACGCCGACAAGAAGGCCCAGGTCAAGAAGCTCAAGGACCTACTGAAGGACTCGGACGAGCTCTTCCTCGCCACCGATGAGGACCGCGAGGGCGAGGCCATCGCCTGGCACCTGCAGGAAGTTCTCAAGCCCAAGATCCCGGTCAAGCGGATGGTGTTCCACGAGATCACCAAGGACGCGATCCGCGCGGCCGTCGCCAACCCGCGCCAGCTCAACCAGAAGCTCGTCGACGCCCAGGAGACCCGCCGCATCCTCGACCGCCTCTACGGCTACGAGGTCTCGCCGGTCCTGTGGAAGAAGGTCATGCCGAGGCTGTCGGCGGGCCGTGTGCAGTCCGTGGCGACCCGGCTCGTGGTCGAGCGGGAGCGTGAGCGCATGGCGTTCCGCTCCGCCGAGTACTGGGACCTGACGGGCACCTTCGGCACCGGCCGCGCCGGCGACCCGTCCGACCCGTCCTCGCTGGTCGCACGGCTGACCACGGTCGACGGCCGCCGGGTCGCCCAGGGCCGCGACTTCGACTCGCTCGGGCAGCTCAAGAGCGCGAACACGCTCCACCTGGACGAGGCGAACGCCCGGGCCCTGGCCGCGGCCCTGGAGAACACGCGGTTCTCCGTGCGCTCGGTCGAGTCCAAGCCGTACCGCCGCTCGCCGTACGCGCCGTTCCGTACGACGACGCTGCAGCAGGAGGCCAGCCGCAAGCTCGGCTTCGGCGCGAAGGCGACGATGCAGATCGCGCAGAAGCTGTACGAGAACGGCTACATCACCTACATGCGTACGGACTCGACGACGCTGAGCGACACCGCCGTCTCGGCCGCCCGCGCCCAGGTCACGCAGCTGTACGGCGCCGACTACCTGCCGGAGCGGCCGCGTACGTACGCCGGGAAGGTCAAGAACGCGCAGGAGGCGCACGAGGCGATCCGGCCCTCGGGTGATCGTTTCCGGACACCGGCCGAGACGGGGCTGACCGGCGACCAGTTCAAGCTCTACGAGCTGATCTGGAAGCGGACGGTCGCCTCCCAGATGAAGGACGCGACCGGGAACTCCGTCACTGTCAAGATCGGTGGTACGGCGGCCGACGGCCGGGACGTCGAGTTCAGCGCGTCCGGCAAGACGATCACGTTCCACGGCTTCCTGAAGGCCTACGTCGAGGGCGCCGACGACCCGAACGCCGAGCTGGACGACCGCGAGCGGCGGCTGCCGCAGGTCAGCGAGGGCGACGCCCTGAGCGCCGAGGAGATCACGGTCGACGGGCACGCCACCAAGCCCCCGGCCCGCTACACCGAGGCCAGCCTGGTCAAGGAGCTCGAAGAACGCGAGATCGGCCGCCCGTCGACGTACGCGTCGATCATCGGGACGATCCTCGACCGCGGTTACGTGTTCAAGAAGGGCACGGCACTGGTGCCGTCCTTCCTGTCCTTCGCCGTGGTCAACCTCCTGGAGAAGCACTTCGGGCGGCTCGTCGACTACGACTTCACCGCCAAGATGGAGGACGACCTCGACCGCATCGCGCGCGGTGAGGCGCAGGCCGTGCCGTGGCTGAAGCGGTTCTACTTCGGCGAGGGAGCGAACGGCGACGGCAGCGCCGCCGAGGCGGGCAACGGCGACGGGGACCACCTGGGCGGCCTGAAGGAGCTGGTCACCGACCTGGGCGCGATCGACGCGCGCGAGGTCTCGTCGTTCCCCGTCGGCAACGACATCGTGCTCCGGGTCGGCCGCTACGGCCCCTACATCGAGCGCGGCGAGAAGGACACGGACAACCACCAGCGCGCGGACATCCCGGACGACCTCGCCCCGGACGAGCTGAGCGTCGAGCTCGCCGAGGAACTGCTCGCCAAGCCGAGCGGCGACTTCGAGCTGGGCACCGACCCGTCGACCGGTCACACGATCGTGGCCAAGGACGGCCGCTACGGCCCGTACGTCACCGAGGTGCTCCCCGAGGGCACCCCGAAGACGGGCAAGAACGCGGTCAAGCCGCGCACAGCCTCGCTGTTCAAGTCGATGTCGCTGGACACGGTGACGCTGGAGGACGCGCTCAGGCTGATGTCGCTGCCGCGTGTCGTCGGCGCCGACGCCGAGGGCCAGGAGATCACCGCGCAGAACGGGCGCTACGGGCCGTACCTGAAGAAGGGCACGGACTCGCGGTCGCTGCAGTCCGAGGAGCAGCTCTTCACGATCACGCTCGAAGAGGCGCTGGAGATCTACTCCCAGCCCAAGCAGCGTGGCCGGGCCGCGGCCAAGCCGCCGCTGAAGGAGCTGGGCGCGGACCCGGTCAGCGGCAAGCCGGTCGTCGTCAAGGACGGGCGCTTCGGTCCCTACGTCACCGACGGCGAGACCAACGCGACCCTGCGGTCGGGCGACAGCGTGGAGACGATCACGCCGGAGCGCGGGTTCGAGCTGCTCGCCGAGAAGCGGGCGAAGGGGCCCGCCAAGAAGACGGCCAAGAAGGCGGCGGCGAAGAAGACCGCCACGAAGAAGACGACCGCGAAGAAGGCGGCCCCGGCGAAGAAGACGGCCGCCAAGAAGACGACGGCCGCGAGCACCGCCGCGAAGACCGCCGCGAAGAAGGCTCCCGCCAAGAAGGCGGCGGCCAAGGCGCCCGACGGGGAGTAATCCGACGCGGAGTGGATCCGGTGTCGGGCAGTCCGGCGTCCGGCTTGCGATTGTCGAGCAGTCCGGCGCCGAGCGGCTCCGGTGTCAGGTCCGGCGTCGAGCGGCTCCGGTGTCAGCCCGGCGCCGAGCGCCCCCCGCGTCGGTCCGGCGTAGCGCGGTCCGGCGTCCGGCTTGCGATTGTCGAGCAGTCCGGCGTCGAGCGGCCCCGGTGTCAGGTCCGGCGTCGAGCGGCTCCGGTGTCAGCCCGGCGCCGAGCGCCCCCGCGTCGGTCCGGCGTAGCGCGGTCCGGCGTCCGGCTTGCGATTGTCGAGCAGTCTGGCGTCGAGCGGCCCCGGTGTCAGCCCGGCGCCGAGCGGCTCCGGTGTCAGGTCCGGCGTCGAGCGGCTCCGGTGTCAGCCCGGCGCCGAGCGCCCCCCGCGTCGGTCCGGCGTCGAGCAGTCCGGCGTCAGCCCGGCGTCGAGCGGCCCCCGCGTCGGTCCGGCGTCGAGCAGTCCGGCGTCGAGCAGCCCGGCGCCGAGCGGCCCCCGCGTCGGTCCGGCGTCGAGCAGTCCGGCGCCGAGCGACCCGATGTCGAGTACACAGAGCAAGTGGGCCCCGGCAGCTGCCGGGGCCCACTTGTGGAAGCGTTGTGAAGCTTGGCTTCCGCTCTCGCCACGGGATGAAAGCCCGGCCCTCCCCAAGAGGGTGTTTTCTGCTTCAATGTCGACCGCCCAGAGACGGGTACCCCGCCCAAGGGCCCGACTTGGCCAGTCCGGCGCGACGGAGGGCCCGCGTACCATCGCCCATTAGAGGGATCCGACGGTTCTCCGGACGGAAGAGAGAGATGACGCGAGCCGAGCAGCCAACGGCCCACAACCCTGCCCCCGACGACGCCCTGGTCGCGGACTCCCGTGAGCGCGCCGTCCGCGCGCTGCTGCGCCAGCCGCAGCTCAAGCGGCTGTGGAGTGCGCAGCTCGTGGGCGGTGTCGGTGATGTCCTCGCCCTGCTCGTCCTGGTGCTGCTGGCGTTCCAGGCGGCGATCGACCAGGGCTCGTTCGGCGGTGGTTATCGCGGGGTCGCCCTCTCCGTGGCCGCCGTCCTCGGCACGCGCGTTCTGGCCACACTGCTCTTCGGGGCGGTCCTCCTCGGACCGCTCACGTCGCTCACGTCGCAGGAGGGCCCGCTCGACCGCCGCTGGACCATGGTCGGCGCGGACGGACTGCGCGCCGCGCTGCTGATCGTGGCCCCGCTGTGGATCGACTGGACTCCGCCGAACGCGCTCGCGGTCCTGCTGGTGACCGCCTTCGTGATCGGAGTCGCCGAGCGCTTCTGGACGGTCTGCCGCGAGAGCGCGGCGCCCGCGCTGCTGCCCGCGCCCCCGCTGGAGGGCGCGACCGTGCGCCCGCTGCCGGACCACATGGACGCGCTGCGGCGCCTGTCCCTGCGTACGGGATTCGTGGCCGTGCCCCTCGCGGCGGGTGGCCTCGTCGTCGTCGCGCTGCTCAACAACCTGCTGGGCGCCGGAATCGACTGGTTCGGCCAGCACCAGGCGGCACTCGCCTCGTACGTGGCGGCCGGACTGTTCGCCGCGTCCCTCTCGGTCCTGGTCTTCCTCGAACTGCCCGGCACACGCACCCCCCGCGCGCGGTCGCCGCTCGAAGGGCTGCGCCGCCCCAAGGCGGGCACGGGCGCCGACAAGGGCCGCACCGGCGCGATCACGATCCTGGTGCTGGCCTGCGCGGCCGTCGCGAGCGCCGTCTCCGCCGCGGTCGCCGTCGCCGTGCTGCACGCCAAGGACCTGGGCGGCGGGCCGGTCACCTTCGGGCTGCTGGTCGTCGCGCTGACCGGTGGCGTCGTCGTCGGCATCCGCAGGGCGCCGTCGGTGCTGCCCGCGCTGTCGCGCCGCCGGCTGCTCGCCCTGGCCATCGCCTTCACCGGCGTGGCGCTGCTCGCCGCCGGGCTCGTACCGGACGTCACCAGCGTGATCCTGATCCTCGCCCTCGCGGGCGTGGGCGCGGGCATCGCCGCGAACACCGGGCACGCGCTGCTGGACCAGGAGGCCGAGGACTTCCGCCGGACGCGGACGACCGAGCACCTGCACGCGGTCGTACGGGTCTTCGTGGCGCTCAGCGCCGTGATCGCCCCCGTGCTGGCGGCGCTGATCGGTCCGCACCGGCTGGAGAACGGCAAGTTCGTGTTCGCGCACGGGGGCGCCGCCTTCACCCTGATGCTGGTGGGTGCGCTGCTGCTGCCGGTGGCCGCGCTGGTGCTCGCCAAGGTGGACGACCGTTCCGGGGTTCCGCTGCGGCGCGACCTGCTGGACGCGCTGCGGGGCGGGGACGAGCCGGAGGTCGCCCCGGCCGCCTCGGGCTTCTTCATCGCCCTGGAGGGCGGCGACGGAGCCGGGAAGTCCACCCAGGCCGAGGCGCTCGCGGAGTGGATCCGCGCCAAGGGGCACGAGGTCGTGCTGACGCGTGAGCCGGGCGCCACCCCCGTGGGCAAGCGGCTGCGGTCGATCCTGCTGGACGTGTCGTCGGCCGGGCTGTCGCACCGGGCGGAGGCGCTGCTGTACGCCGCCGACCGCGCCGAGCACGTGGACACCGTCGTGCGGCCCGCCCTGGAGCGCGGCGCCGTCGTCATCTCGGACCGTTACACCGACTCGTCGGTGGCCTACCAGGGCGCGGGCCGCGACCTGTCGCCCACCGAGATCGCGCGCATCTCCCGCTGGGCGACGAACGGCCTCGTGCCGCATCTGACGGTGCTGCTGGACGTCTCGCCCGAGACCGCCCGCGAGCGGTTCACCGAGGCGCCGGACCGGCTGGAGTCGGAGCCGGCCGAGTTCCACGCGCGCGTGCGGTCCGGTTTCCTGACGCTGGCCTCCGCCGACCCGGGGCGCTACCTGGTCGTGGACGCGGGCCAGGAGGCCGAGGCGGTCACCACCGTCATCCGGCACCGGCTCGACATGATGCTGCCGCTGTCCGAGGCCGAGGTGAAGGCCCAGGAGGAGGCCCGCCGCAAGGCCGAGGAGGAAGCGCGGCGCAAGGCCGAGGAAGAGGCCGCCCGCAAGGCCGAGGAGGAGCGCCTGGAGCGCGAGCGCCAGGCGGAGCTCGAGCGGCTGCGCGCCGAGGAGGAGGAGCGCAAGCGGCGCGAACTGGAGGAGGCCCAGCGGCGCGAGGCCGAGCGGCAGGCGGAGGAGGCCCGGCAGCGGGCCGAGGAAGCGCGCCGCAGGGCCGAGGAGGAGCGCGCCCGGCTCCTCGCGGAGGAGAAGGCGCGCGCCGAGGAGGAAGCGCGCCGCAAGGCCGAGGAGGACCGTCGCCGCAGGCAGGCCGAGGAGGAGGCCCGGCTGCGGGCCGAGGCCGAGGCGCGCCGGCTGGAGAAGCAGCGCAAGGCCGAGGAGGCGCTGCTGCGGGCCGAGGAGGCGCGGAGGGTGGCGGCCGAGGCCGCGGCCGCCGCGTCGGCCGCGGCGGCGCCCAGGACGGACACGACCAAGGGCACCGGTGCGGCGGCGGAACCGGCCGGGTCGCGTGAACAGCCGACCGGGAGCGCGTCCTCGTCCGCACCGGGGCCGGACAACGAGGTGACGGTCCCCACACCGGTCGTGACACCGACGAACGCGTCCGGCGGTCCCGTGGACGAGACGGCCGTGCTGCCGCCGGTGCGGCCGGGCGGACCCGAGAAGTCCGACGGCCCCGTCGGCCCCGACTCGGAGACGACCGCCGAGCTGCCGCAGCCGCCGGTGCCCCCGGGTGCCGCGGACGACACGACGGTGCTGCGCAAGCCCCCGGTGCCGGACGGTGCGGCCGACGAGACGGCGGTGCTTCCTCCGGTCCCGCCGGGTGCGGCCGACGAGACGGCGGTACTTCCTCCCGTACGAGAGGAAGGCGCCGCTCCGGCGAGCAGCAGGCGTGGCCCGGGTGACCCCGCGGACCGGGTGCCGCCCGGCTTCTTCCGGGACGAGCGGTCGGCTCCCGGCGGCCCGGAGGACCGTACGCGTGAGCTGCCCCAGGTGGACGCCGAGGGTGCCCCGCGCCGCCGTCCCCGCTCCGACTGGGCGGAGGAGACCCCGCTGGACGACCTGCCGACCCTGGCGGACGAGCTGCTGGGACCGCGCGAGGCGTACGACGACGACGGCAGCCGGGACGACGGCAGCCGGGACGACGGCGGGCGCGGCGGGGGCCGCGGCGGCCGGGGCCGTGGCAGGGGCGGACGGCGGCGCTGATCACCGGTCGGGCGGCGACCGCGGTCCAGCCCGGGTGGCCACCGGTCCGGCCTCGGCTGTCAGTGGCCTCGCGCACAATGGGTGGCGGCAAGGCAGAGCGTGACGGAAGGGGCGGTGCCGCATGCCCGTGTGGGACGACCTGGTGGGCCAGGAGCGGCTGAGCGCGCAGCTGGAGGCCGCCGCCCGGGACGCCGACGCGATCGTCACCTCGGCCGCCGCGGACGCTCCGCCGCCCGAGGCGTCGAAGATGACCCACGCCTGGTTGTTCACGGGCCCGCCCGGCGCCGGGCACACCGCGGCCGCCCGGGCCTTCGCGGCGGCCCTCCAGTGCGTCAGTCCGGACCGCGCGCTGGGCGGAACCCCCGGCTGCGGCTTCTGCGACGGCTGCCACACGGCCCTGGTGGGCACCCACGCCGATGTCAGCACGGTCGCCGCCGTGGGCTCGCAGATCCTCGTCGAGGACATGCGGGACACGGTCCGCAAGTCGTTCACGGCGCCGGCGAACGGCCGCTGGCAGATCATCCTCGTCGAGGACGCCGAGCGGCTGAACGAGAAGTCGGCCAACGCCGTCCTCAAGGCCGTCGAGGAGCCGGCTCCGCGCACGGTCTGGCTGCTGTGCGCCCCCTCGCTCGAGGACGTTCTGCCCACCATCCGCTCCCGCTGCCGCCATGTGAGTCTGCTCACGCCTTCTGTGGACGCGGTGGCCGACATGCTCGTACGGCGTGAGGGCGTCGAACCGGACAGGGCCGCCGCCGCGGCCCGCGCCACCCAGGGCCACGTCGACCGGGCCCGCCGTCTGGCCACCGACCCGCGGGCGCGTGAGCGGCGGGCCGCCGTGCTCAAGGTGCCCCTGCGCGTCGAGGACATCGGCGGCTGCCTCAAGGCGGCACAGGAACTGGTCGACGCCGCCACGGAGGAGTCCAAGCAACTCGCCGAGGAACTCGACGTCAAGGAGACCGAGGAGCTGAAGGCGGCGCTGGGCGCGGCGCAGGGCGGGCGCCTGCCGCGAGGTACCGCCGGCGTCATGAAGGACCTGGAGGACAAGCAGAAGCGCCGGCGGACGCGTGCCCAGCGCGACAGCCTGGACCTCGCCCTGACCGACCTCACCGGCTTCTACCGCGACGTCCTCGCCCTCCAGCTCGGTTCCCGCGTAGCCCTCGCGAACACCGACGTCCACGACACCCTGGAGCGTCTCGCCCGCGGCACCACACCGGAGTCCACGCTGCGCCGCATCGACGCGATCGCCGCGTGCCGCGACGCCCTCGACCGGAACGTGGCTCCCCTGCTGGCAGTGGAGGCGATGACGATGGCGCTGCGGGCGGGGTGAGGGCCGGCGGGGACGGGGCCCGGCGGGGATGAGGCCCGGCGGAGTGAGGCCATATGGCGGACCGGCACATCGACGCCGTCACCCGTACGAGTCACTCCGCTTGCGAATGGTGACCAAATGGTCGCGCAGAGTTACGATCGCGGTCATGTACATCAGGAGCTGCCCCCGGCCGACCTCCAGCGGCACGACCACCCAGGTTCGTCCCGTCCGCCGCAACCGACCCCTGCGCACGACCCCCGGCTTCCTCCTCGCCTCCGCGCTGCTCATCTCGGCCTGCTCGCTGGGCGGTTCGACATCGGCGGCCTCGACGACGGCGGCCGCGGCGACAGGGGCCACGGCGACGTCGGGGACGCCCGCACTCCAGGCGTTGCCCGGTGCGACGCCGTCCGCGCTGGCCCCGTACTACCGGCAGAAGCTGACCTGGCGCAGCTGCGGTGAAGGGGACTTCGAGTGCGCGACGATGAAGGCGCCGCTCGACTACGCCAGGCCGAACGCGGGCGACATCAGGCTGGCGGTCAGCCGCAAGAAGGCCACCCGTCCCGGCGGGCGCCTCGGCTCGCTGCTGGTCAACCCGGGCGGTCCGGGCGGCTCGGCCGTCCGCTACCTGCAGTCGTACGCCGGCATCACCTACCCGGCGCCGGTCCGCGCCCGCTACGACCTGGTGGCCGTCGACCCGCGCGGCGTCGCCGGCAGTGAGCCGGTCCACTGCCTCACCGGACGCCGCATGGACGTGTACACGCAGACGGACTTCACTCCCGACAGCCGCCGGGAGACGGCCCAACTGGTTGACGCCTTCAAGAGGTTCGCGAACGGCTGCGGCGCGCACTCCCCGCGGTTGCTGCGCCACGTCTCGACGGTCGAGGCCGCCCGGGACATGGACATCCTGCGGGCGGTGCTGGGTGACAAGCGGCTGACATACCTCGGGGCGTCGTACGGGACGTTCCTCGGGGCGACTTACGCGGGCCTGTTCCCCGAACGCGTCGGCCGGCTGGTCCTGGACGGAGGGATGGACCCGTCCCTGCCCGCCCGGAAGCTCAACGAGGGCCAGGCGGCGGGGTTCGAGACGGCGTTCCGGTCGTTCGCGAAGGACTGCGTGCGGCAGGTGGACTGCCCGCTGGGCGACGCCGGCACGAGCCCGGCACAAGTGGGCAGGAACCTGAAGGCCTTCTTCGCCCGGCTCGACGCGAAACCCATCCCGGCCGGCGACTCGGGCGGCCGCCTGCTCGGCGAATCACTGGCGACGACGGGGGTGGTCGCGGCGATGTACAACGAGCGGACATGGCCCCGTCTGCGCCAGGCCCTCACCCAGGCGATCGACGACAGGGACGGCTCCGGCCTGCTCGCGCTCTCGGACGGCTACTACGACCGGGGCGCGGACGGCAAGTACGCGAACCTGATCTCCGCCAACGCCGCCGTGAACTGCCTGGACGCCCCGTCGGCGTTCTCCACCCCCGCCCAGGTGCGACAGGCGCTCCCCGCCTTCGAGAAGGCCTCCCCGGTCTTCGGCCGGTTCCTGACCTGGGCGGCGCTGGGCTGCGCGTACTGGCCGGTGCAGGCCACCGGCATCCCGCACCGCATCGAGGCGAAGGGGGCGGCCCCGATCGTCGTCGTCGGCACCACCCGCGACCCGGCGACCCCCTACCGCTGGTCCCAGGCCCTCGCCTCCCAGCTGTCCTCGGGACGACTCCTCACCTACGACGGCGACGGTCACACGGCATACGGCCGCGGCAGCGCCTGCATCGACTCCGCGATCAACACCTACCTCCTCGACGGCACCCCGCCCACCCGAGGAAAGCGCTGCTCATAACCTTGATCACGCGTGTCTTCCGGGGTGCGTGGAGGGCTGGTACGGAGCACCCCGGAAACTGTGTAGACTTACCGACGTTGCTGATCGCACCATAGTGCGGACAGCGCGCCGCCTTAGCTCAGATGGCCAGAGCAACGCACTCGTAATGCGTAGGTCTCGGGTTCGAATCCCGAAGGCGGCTCCGAGAAGCCCAGGTCTCATAGCTTGTGACCTGGGCTTTTTTGCGTTCCGTTGGCTGATCGCCGAGCGTGGTCGGGGGCTTGCGCAGTGTCATGCGTGAGCGGGTGTGACCGCGGTCTGCACGCGTCAGGCTCAGTCGACGGCTGCTTGGACGTCGTCGGCCAGGGAGCGGACGCAGGCGCGTTGGTCCGGTGCGGTCACGGTCACACCTCCCGGTGTGCGGTGGTGGCGAGCAGGGGCTGCGGATCGCGGGTGCGGGGGTGTTCTCCGCTGGCTACGTCGGCGAAGGCGAACAACCTGGCACGTGTTGCTGAGTGCACGTTAGTCCGGCGGTGCTGGGAGCGAGTCCCGCTCACGGACGAGCGGTCGGCTACCGCACACGTGGTATTTCCCCAGCTTCTGCCGCGTCGGCGGTAGCCGGGTGCGCCATCGGCGGCAGCGCGAAGTGCGTCCGCCCGCCGGACGACCGGTGGTGGGCACGGCGGACATGCTCGGGCCACATCCAGTCGTCAGGAGGAGACATGTCAGTCGGATGTGTGCTTGCCGCACCTGCCGCGGACCCGTCGGTCCAGTTGGTCGCCGCCGATGCCTACGACCTGACCGCCGGGCGGCTCGTGGGCACCGTGGCCGCACTGGTGTCGCTGGCCGGCGTGATCACCGGCGGGCTGGCTCTGGCCCGCTCCCGATCCGCCGGTCGTCTCGGCAACGGCAACGGGAAAAGGGGGGCCACCGCATCCCTGGTGGCGGGCCTGACCGGCATGGTCATCGGCGCGCTGAACCTGGCCGTCGCCGACGGTGGTCTCGGCACCGGCAACGGAGTGGCCGGGGGTGCCATCGCCCTGGTACTGGGGCTGATCGCCACGGTCCTCGGCTGTCTGGCTCTGGCGCGCTCCCGCGGCACCGGCCGGACGACCGGCCAGCCCGATGTCGACGACTTCTCCGCCGAAGACTCCGGATCCGCCAAGGAGCAGGTTCTGTCGTCCGGTACGTCCAGGACTGAGAGACCGCAGCGTTGCGGGACCGGACAGTCGGGCGCCGACATGGTCGTGAGCCCGCAGACGACGGAGAGTGGGGGCCGCGTGGAGCACGCCGGCCTCACGTCGTTGCCGAAGATCAAGCGTAGCCGGGATCGGGTTCGGAGGCCGAAGGCGGCTCCAGAGCGTCGGGATCGTGCCAGCGGTGGGGCGGAAGCGGGTGCCCTGGCCACTGCGGACTTTGGCGCGTTCGCATCAGCGGTACGACAGTAGGGTGAAACGGTGGCCCCCTTACCGGAAGACACGCCGCCACTGATCGGCGAAGACGACCGCGATGCAGCCGTGCGGCGCCTGCAGGAGGCGTACACCGAAGGGCTCATCTCGCACGAGGAGTTGGACGCACGCCTCCATCAGGCGCTCACCGCCGAGGCGCACGGCGAGCTCGTGTCGGCTCTGGCCTCGCTGCCGGCGGAGCAGCCGGACACCACGTCAACGATCGGCGCTGCCAGCGGACGGATCCAGCGGCGAGGCGTCTGGCGGGTGCCTCGGATCCTCAAGGTCGAGTGCGCCTTCGGAAGGGCGCGCCTGGATCTGTCCCGAGCGATCATCGAGCATCCGGTCGTCGACATAGAGCTGCAGCTCGGAACCGGCGGGGGCCAGAATAACGGTGCCTCGCGCCGCGGTCGTTGACGTCGAGGGTGTGCGCACCGAGTGGAAGGACGTGCGCTACAGGGCCCCGCGGCGTTCCCGTCCCGGCGGACCGAGAATTCGTATCTCCGGGACCATGGGATTCGGACGATTGAAGATCCGGCACGCCCGGTGGTGAGGCTCCATGCGGCACCAGGACCACGCGTCCTCTCTCCGCCTGCGCCCGTGGGCGCTCACCGGCACCCGGCTGCCCCGGCGCACGATGGGCCGCTGCCGCTGCCGCTGCCGCTGCCGCTGCCGCTGCCGCTGCCGCTGCCGCTGCCGCAGCCGCAGCCGCAGGCGGGTGCATAGGATCGTCGGCATGGCACTGCGGCCCGTTCACGTGATCGTCAAGGCTCTCGATGCCTCGGCGGTCGGCCGGTTCTGGGCGGAGGCGCTCGGCTGGAGTGCTTACAGCCCCGGCGTGACCACCTACGTCGGACCTGTCGGCGGCCTCGTCTGGCCGGACCCGGTGGCCGTCGGCATCAACGTCGTTCCCGTCCCGGAACCCAAGACGGCCAGGAAGAACCGTGTGCACCTCGACCTCGCCACCACTTCCGCGGCCCATCAGGCGGAGTTGGTCGCGCGACTGCGGGCTCTCGGCGCGACGCCCGCCGACGTGGGCCAGGGCGATGTGCCGTGGACGGTCCTCGCCGACCCCGAGGGCAACGAGTTCTGCGTGCTGGAGCCTCGGGAGGTCTACCGGGACACCGGGCCGATCGCCGCGGTGGTGGTCGACTGCGCGGATCCGCGGGCCATGGCCAGGTTCTGGGACGAGGCGGTGGACTGGACCCTGCGTGAGGTGTCCGACGACCATGCGGTGTTGCGTTCCGCGAGAGGTGTCGGGCCGTATCTCGAATTCCTCCGCACGCCGGACGTGAAGACCGTGCCGGACCGCGTCCATCTTGACCTGCTGCCGTACCCCGGTGACGACAAGGCGGCCGAGGTGGCCCGGCTGCGGGCCCTCGGCGCCACCGACCTCGACGTGGGTCAGGGCGACGTCCCGTGGACGTCCCTGGCCGACCCGGAGGGTCACGAGTTCTGCGTCCTCGCCCCGCACTGACGAGGAGCCGCGACTACCGGCACCCGCTGACCGCGGCCCACAGGTGGCCCGGTGACCCGGTGACCCGGTGACCCGGTGGCCCGGTGGCCCGGCGGCCCGGTGGCCAACGCGGCCCGGTGGCCCGGTGGCCCGGCACTGCGGCCGATCGGACCGGAGATGTGGCCGGTCGGCCGACGCGGCGGCGTGGGGGATGCGCCTAGCGTCGTCGGTGACCAGGACACCGGGCTGTGAGGGGAACGTTGATGGGGCAGCGAGCGACGACCGGAGCACACGCCGACGGCTCGAACTCCGTGGTCGGGGCGACCACGGAGTTCGAGCCGGACGTCATCAACCTGCTCGTGGCGACACTGCGCCGTGCCGTGCGGAGCGAGTTGCCGGCCGTGGGGACGGACACCCTGCTGGGGGAGCTCGTGGCGGGGGACACGGACGCCGGTGAGGCGATCGCCCCGGGGATGCGGAAGGCGGGTTCGCTCGGCGGCCTGATCCGCGCCCTGTCGGGCGGCGGCGGTTGGGTGAGCGATGACGAGGTGAGTGGTGCGTCTGCC
Organism: Streptomyces sp. NPDC030840; assembly: GCF_055572015.1. NCBI lineage: Bacteria > Bacillati > Actinomycetota > Actinomycetes > Kitasatosporales > Streptomycetaceae > Streptomyces > Streptomyces sp. NPDC030840. The sequence goes on from NZ_JBVIEE010000027.1 coordinate 85,542, forward strand.
GGGGGCGGCGCCGATGAGGAGGCCCGTCAGGAAGCCGACGAGGTCGAGGTCGAGGCCGCCTGGCGTGAGGCCTGGTGGCGCTTCGGCCTCACCTCCCGCGGATCGGCCGCGGGCAGCGGGCGGGTGCGGCCCGGGATGACCGGGGGGATGCGCGCGTGCCTGCTGCTCGCGCTCAGGTCGGCCCGCGCCGAGGGGACGATCTCGGTGCGCTGCCGGCACGTGGCCCGGGCCCTGCTGGACCTGCCGGACACCAGGGCCCGGGAAGCCCTGCTGCTGGAGAGACTGGACCTCGCCGCCGCGGCGACCGCGCTCGACGGACTGGATGCGAGCGCATCCGCGGAGACCGAGGGACCGGAATCCAGTGGGGTCGCCCTTCTTCGCCGGGCCGGAACGCTGGGCAAGAGTGGTAACCGCCTTACCCGCGCGTTCGCTTCGTGGACCTCCGGGTCCGCCGCGAACGGCTCACCGGTCGTGTTCGCGGTCACCACCGAGGGCGCACGGCAGGCGATACGGTGCGGGCGGGACCGGATGGAGCCGGTGGATCTCCTGCTGGGGATAGTCGCCCTGGACCGGGCGCTGTCCGTCGCCGGGCGTTCGCTTCCCGCGCGTCTGGCGGACGTCAACGCCGCTCCGGCTCTGATGCGCCGACACGGCGTGCGGCAGGTCTCCCTGGTCTCCGCGGCGGTTTCCGCGGCGGGCCTTTCGGCTTCGGCTTCGGCCTCTGTTTCGGTGCCCCCGTCCGCTGCTGTTCCTGACAGCGACGGCGACAGCGGCAGGGCAGGTGACGGCGACAGCGACAGGGCAGGTGACGGCGACAGCGACAGCGACGGTGTGGTGTGGCCGTCCGCCGCCGCCGATCGGGTCATGGCGGTCGCGCGGCTGTCCGCCGCCGAGCACGGGTCGCCCACGGTCGGTACGGTCCACCTGCTGTCCGCGCTGCTCGACGAGACGGAGACGGAGACGGAGACGGAGACGGAGGCGGAGGCGGAGGCGGAGGCGGAGGCGGAGGCGGAGGCGGGTGCCGGTGCCGGTGGCCTGGTCGCACGGCTGCTGGCCGCCGGTCAGGTGGACCTGGCCGCGTTGCGGGCGGAGCTGAGCCTCCGGCTGGGCGCATGACACCCGGGGGCCGAGGTGCGGGGAGCACCGGCGCCGTGGCTACCGTTCCTGCCGGGAGATCCACGGTGGCGGGGCAGGAGTGATGGTGAGTCAGGTACCCGAGGACATACGGCCGTCGCGCCCGTCCGTCCGGCTGAGGCGCGCGCTGACCGGTGCAACTCGGCGGGTGCGGAGCGAGGCGGCCGTGAGCTGGGCCGCGGTGCGTTCCGCTGACCGCCGTACGGTCGTCGTCGAGGCCCAGGCCTCCGCCCTGACCGCGGCCTTCTGCCTCGTACCGCTGCTGCTGGTCACCCCGGAGCGGCTGACCTCGGCGGTGCTGGAGGCGGTGTGGGCGGTCCTGCTCGTCCCCGCTCGGCGCGTCTGGCCGGTCGCCGCGGTCCTGTGCGCGTCCGTGCTGGTCGTGGGGGACAACGTCTGGACACTGCCGGTGGCGGCGCTGGTCGTACTGTCCGCCACCCGCCGTATCGCACCGACGCGACGGGCATGGCGGGTCGTCGGGGTGTCCTGCGCCGCCGCCGGTGTCCTGGCCGTCCCCCGTGCGCTGCTCGGGCCCGACGGCCTGGCGTGGGAGCTGGCCAACAGCGCGGTCTCCGCCGTACTGCTTCTGCTGCTGCCCGCCCTCGCCGGGACCCTGCTGGGGCGGCGGCGGCCCCTGGTCAGCTTGCTGCGGGAGCGCAACGCCTATCTGGAACAGGCCCGCACGCTGACCGCGGCGGCGGCCCGGATGGAGGAGCGGAACCGGATAGCGGGGGAGATGCACGATCTCCTGGGCCACCGGCTGAGCCTGATATCGGTGCACGCCGGGGCGCTCGAACTCGCCGCCGCGCGGCAGGCGCCCGCCCTCGTCGACCAGGCCGAGCTGCTGCGCACGACCGCCGGTACGGCCATGGGGGAACTGCGGGAGATCCTCGGTGTCCTCAGGCGCGACGACCTGGCGGACCCCGCGGACGGGGCCGGTGGCGGTGGCGGGGCTGAGAGGGGAACGCGCGAGGACATCGCCGCGCTGGTGGCGGAGTCCCGGCGGACCGGGAGCACCGTCGAACTGGACTGGTCCCTTCCCGACTCGGCCGCCGTGGATGTCCGCACGCGTCAGGCGATCCACCGGGTGGTCCGCGAGGGCCTGACGAACGTGCTGAAACACGCGTCCGGTGCGCCCACCCGGGTGGAGGTCGGGCGCACGGGCCGGGGGATCGAGGTGTCCGTCACCAATGAGGCGCCGCGCACGACCGGCCGGTCCCACGGCGGGAACCGCAGCGGGCTGGCCGGCTGCCAGGAGCGGATCTCTCTGCTCGGCGGCACGTTCGAGGCGGGTGTCCTGACGAACGGCGGTTTCCGCATGGCGGCTTGGCTGCCCACTCGCGGGGACAGCCCCCTGGAACCCGCCACGCTCCCGGGGGCTTCCGCCGAAACCCCTCCCACCGGCGCCCGCCTCGCGCCCGGCGGCATCGGACAGCAGGGCGCCCGTGCCCCGCTGTCCGCCGAGATCCTGACGTGGCCGCGCGTTCTGGGGGCCGGCTGCGTGGCGCTGCTCGTGGTCCTGCCCACGGCGGGCTTCCTCGTCGTGATGCTGACACTGGCAGCCCTGAGATGAGCTCCTGGGACGGGCTCCGGAGATGACCTCCTGGGACGGGCTCCGGAGATGACCTCCTGAGACGAGCCACTGAAACGAGTTCCTGCGGTGGGCTCCTTGAGCTCCTGGGGTGAACTCCTGAGCTCAACTCATAAGATGAGCCGATGATCCGAGTCCTGGTCGCCGACGACGAGGCGCTGATGCGCGCGGGAATCCGGCTGATCCTGGAGAACGCCGACGACATCGAGGTGGTCGCCGAGGCGGGCGACGGCCGGGAAGCCGCCGCGGCCTGCCGCGCCCAGGACATCGATGTAGCACTCCTCGACATCCAGATGCCCACCCGGGACGGAATCGCGGCCGCCGAGGACATCGCCCGTCTCTCGCCGCGCACCTGTGTCGTGATGCTGACGGCGTTCGGCGAGGAAGCGAGCGTGACGAGGGCCCTGCGGGCCGGAGCGAGCGGGTTCCTCCTCAAGGACACCGCTCCCGCCGACCTGATCCGCGCCGTGCAGCTCGCCGCGAAGGGCGAACCGGTACTGGCGCCCCGGATCACCCGGCAACTGCTGGAGAGACACGTACGATCAGGCCGCGACACCGAGGCCGCTCAGCTGAGGCTCGAAGAGCTGACCCCGGCCGAGCGGGACGTCCTGCGGCTGCTCGGTACGGGCCTGTCGAACGCGGAGATCGCCGATCAGCTGTATCTGAGTGCCGGCACGGTCAAGGCGCACATCAGCCGGATCCTCACCCGCACCGGCTGCGCCAACCGCGTACAGGCCGCCGTGCTCGCACACGACGCCGGGTTGCTCGACGACCGTTGAGCCGGCCCTCGCACCCGGAACCGGCGGGTGCCGCAGGTCTGATGCCGGCACGCCGCCACTTTTCCTTGGTTGAGCCACCGAAGTTGGTTCACACCCCTAGGGACGCACGATGCTCCGCGCGTAGTCTGAGGCAGTATGGGGGAACTGCGTGGGGAACTGCGTGCGGACTGGAGACTCAGGTTGCGGCGCGAGGACGCGCACGGCCCCATCTGCGGCGCCGGCGTCCTCGTCGACCAGAACACCGCGCTGACCTGCGCACACGTCGTGCGCCGACCGGACGCCGTGCTGTGGGTGGAGTTCGCCGAGAACAGCGGCATCGAACCGGTGGCCGCACGCGTCCCGCCCGGCGGCTGGCTGCCCGGGAGCGAGGGCGGTGAGGATGTCGCCGTACTGCGTCTGGACAGCCCGCGCCCGCAGGCGCGCCCGGCTCGGCTGGAAACCGGGATGTGGGCCGGCATGGAGGTGTACGCGACCGGCTACGCGAAGGGCTTCGACGACGGTCTGACCCTGTGGGGCCGCATCGGCGGGGCCAGCGGCGAACTGGTGCAACTCGACGCCGTCACCAAGGCCGAGGTGGTGCGCGAGGGCTTCAGCGGCGCCGCCGTGTGCACCCGGCCCCGCGAAGGACGTCCGGCCCACGTGGTCGGCCTCGTCGTCAGCTGGCGCGGCGACCTGGGCGCGGTGCTGCCCGAGAACAACCGGCTCGCCTACTCGTATCTGATCCCCGTCGACCGTATCGCCGAACTGTCGCCGGTCATCAGGGAATTGAGCAGTCCTGGCGCATGGGACCACGACTTCGAGGAGCGGCTGACCCGGTGGCTGGAGGATCCGGACGAGGATCCCGTGAAGATCACCGTGGTGGGGCCGGGCAGCGGCAAGGACCGTTCGCTGCGCCATCTGCTGCACCGCGCCGACCTCGTCCACCGCGGCGGTGTCTCCAGCAGGCCTGACCTCGCCGACCACGCCCTGGGCCACATCGGCTTCCCGCCGGGGCAGTACCTGGCGTACTGGGACTGGTTACTCGGGGCCAAGCCCAAGCCCGGGCCCACGCGCACGCCCGGCCCCACGCGCACGCCTGGGCCCACGCGCACCCCCGGGCCCACGCCCACGTCCGGGCCCTGGCCTGGCCCCACGTCCAGGCCCGAGCCCCGGACCCCGTCCGCGCACAGGACCCGGCCCGGTCCCCTGCCCGGGCAGGCATCCGCCCTCTCGCCCGGCCGCCGGGTCACGGTGTTCGTCGACGGTATGGATGAGGAGCCTGAACCAGGCCCCTTGATCGAACTCCTGTCCCGGCTCAGGGAGTTCGGCTTCCGGCTGCTGCTCGTCTTCCGCCACGAGGGCGGCACCGGCTGGACCGCGGCCCGTGACGGGCTGCTGCGGCCCGCGCTCCTCGATCACGCGGACGAGCTGCTCGACCGGCTGGAGCGCGCGGAGTTCAGCCGCGCGGTCCGTCACGGTGTCGTGGACAGCGCCTCCCTCGGCTTCATCACCGAGACGGCCGACCGGCGCCGCGTCGAGCTCCGTCTGATCGGCGAGCTGACGGATCCGCAACAGCAACTCACCCGTGCACGCGACTTGATCAGAACCCTGCGCGCCGACCTGCGGCGCCAAGGAAGCCGGGCATGAAGCCGGGCAGGAGACCGGTGACGGGGCCGGGCAGGAGACCAGTGACGGGGCCGGGCATGGGACCAGTGACGGGGCCGGGCATGGGACCAGTGACGGGGCCGGGCGCGGGGCCAGGGCATGAGGTGCTCCGCCCGGCAGGGGCAGGGGCAGGGGCAGGGGCCGGGGCAGGGGAGGAGGACGGCGAGAAGACGCCGACCTGCCCGCACCGGCGCTTCACCGGAGCCCCCTGCGGCGGCACCGTGCTGCCCACCGGCCACTGCGCCGAGTGCGGCCGCCCGGAGAAGGGGCCCGGGCTGCCCGCGCTGCCCGGCGCCGCGCGGGACTTCGGCCCGGACGAGCTTCTCGCGCTGCCCGAGCGCGCGCCGCGCCCCGCGCAGGAACGCCTCATCCATCCCGAGGCCCCGCTGCACATCACCATGGGCTGCTCGTCCGCCGAGTGCGGCATCACTTTCGCGCCGCCCTACACCGTGGGCCCGGCGCCGCTCGAGGGGTACTGCCCGGCCTGCGGCGAGCCCTACTCGTACCGGCCCGAACTCGCCGCGGGCGACGTGCTGCGCGACCAGTACCGGATCATGGGGCCCATCGCGCACGGCGGCCAGGGCTGGGTCTATCTCGCCGAGGACTCCCATCTCGGTGACATCGTCGCCGTCAAGGGACTGCTCAACCGCTACGAGCAGGACGGCGCCCGGCTCGCCGACGTCGAACGCCGCAACCTCGTCGCCATCCGCCACCCCCGCATCGTCCAGATCCGCGACTTCGTCGCCCGGCGCGACGACACCGGCCAGGTCACCGGCGGCTACATCGTCATGGACGACGTCGGCGACGGCACCCTCGCGAAAGTCGTCGAGGAGACCCGGCGCGGTGAGTCGGTCCTCGACATCGAGCACGTCGCCGCCTACGGCTGTCAGATCCTCGAAGCGCTCGGCCATCTGCACGACGGCGGCGAACGGGTCTTCGTCTACGGGGACATGAAGCCGTCGAACGTCGTGCACCACGGGGACGGGGTCAAGGTCATCGACCTCGGCGGCATGCGCGAACAGGGCGAGAGCCGGCTGCCCGCCCATGTCACCCCCGACTACATGGCGCCCGAGACCGGGTCGTCGGCCGTGCCCACCGTCGCCCACGACCTGCACACCGTCGGCGTCACCCTGCGGGAACTCGCCGGCTGGGCCGTTGACGAGGTGCCCGGCCTCGGCACCGCCTCCTTATGGGGCGTCGTCGAACGCGCCACCCGGAGAGACCCTGGCCGGCGCTTCGCCGACGCCCGGGAGATGGCGGGCCAGCTGCGGGGCGCTCTGCGGGAGATCCGCGCCCTGCGCGGCAAGAGCGACCCGCCCGAGCCCTCGGACTACTTCCGGCCGTCCCCGCAACTGCTCGGCGCCCGGCTCGGCACCGTACCGGGCATCGAGCACTGGCTGGACCGCCCCCGCCGTGACCGGTACGCGCCACCCGTGGCCCCCGCCCTCGACCTCGGCGCCCCCACCCCGACCGAGATCGGCCGCTGTCTGCCGGTGCCGAGGCGTTACCCGGGCGACCCGCAGACCGCGCGGTTCGAGGTGAGCAGTGGCTACGACCCGGGGGTGCTCCTCGGCCAGGAGGACGGGAAGCCGCCCTCGGCGGAGATCCGCCTGCACAACGTGCGCGTGCTGCTGGGCCGCAACACCCCGGAGGACGTGGAGCTCGCCCAGGAGGAGCTCGACGCGGCCGACTCCATTCCCGGGCCGCCCGCCGTGCGCCGCTGGCGGCTGGAGTGGCACCGCGCACTGGTCGCGCTGTGCCGCGCCGGCCTGGACGGCGCCCGGTGGCGAGTCGCCGAGGCCAAGGTCCACTTCACGAAGGTCCGCCTCGAACTGCCCGGTGAGTACGCCCCCAAACTGGCCCTCGCCTACTGCGGGGAGCGGCTCGGCGACGACTTGGCCGGGCCCACCGCCAAGGAACTGTACGAGGCCGTGTTCGCCCGCAACCCCGCGCACGGCGGCGCCGCGCTGGGCCTCGCCCGGCTCGCGCTCCGCGAGGGCGACCGCCGGGCCGCCCTCGACGTGCTCGGCCGGGTCCGCCCCGGCACCCTGGACCACACCGTGGCCCGCATCGCCTCCCTGCGCATCCGCGCGGCCCGGCTGCCCGGAAACGCCGCAGCGCTGCCCGCGCCCCCCGAGGTCGACGCGGCGCTGGCCGAACTGCGCGACCTCGTGAGCCAGGAACCGGGCGCCGGCGAGCCGAGCCTGTCCGAGGACGAGGCGCTGCGCCTGAGGACCGAGTTGCTCGAATGGAAACTGGACGCCCTGGCCGGCCGCAGCGACCGGGCCGGCCCTCCGGGAGAGGACGCCGGACGGCTCGACGCCCGCGCCCTGAGGCGCCTGAGCCCGCAGGAACGCGAGCTGCGCGAGGAGATCGAGTCGCACTACCGGCAACTGGCTGCCCGTCACCGCGAGTCGGCCGCCGCCCACGAACACCTCGTGGACCTCATACACGCGGTACGCCCCCAGACCTTGATCTGACGGCATGACCTTGCTCCGGCCGCAAGCCCTTGATCCGGCCGCAAGCCCTTGATCCGACCGTAAGACCCAGCCCGACCGCAAGCCCTTGATCCGACCGTAAGACCCAGCCCGACCGCAAGCCTCCGGTCCGACCGCAAGCCTCCGGCCCGACCGCAAGACCCCGGCCCGACCGCAAGCCCTTGATCAGACCGGACGGCACCACAAACCGCACGGCACCACAGACCACAGGCACCACAGACCACACGGCAGCAAAGACCGGACGGCCCCCACACGGCCCGGACGGCGACGAAGGGGAAGGAGCGGTGCGTACGACATGAGCAGCCACAACCGGCCCAACCGGCCCACCCGGCCATCGCAGCCGGACATCCGGTTGCGCGTCGAGCTCGGACACGACCTGCGCCCGCATCGCAGCGCGAAGATCGAGGCACATCTGCGGGTCGACGTGGCCGCGACCGGCGCTCCCGCCGCCCTGCCCGCGGTCGAACTCGCCGTGATCATCGCCGTGGACGTCGCCGAGCACCACCGGGAGGCCGTACGGCACGCCCTGCCGACCGCCCTGCGCGCGCTGCCCGACGGCATCTCCTTCACCGTGCTCGGAGGCGGCGGCCCGGAGCCCGTCCTGTGGTATCCGCGGGACGGCGCGGAGTGGGCCGTCGCCGACCAGGCCGTGAAGCGCCGGGCCGCCTTCAGCGCGGGAGCGCTCCCGCTGCACAGGGACGGCCCGCGCCCCGCCGGGTACGCCGTCTGGGCGGCCACGGCACGCGCCCTGCTGGCCGGCCGCCCGCTGTCCGTGCGCCATCTGCTGCTGATCACCGACGGCAGCAGCGCCCCCGGCGAGAACCGTCTGGAGGAGGAACTGGACGCCTGCGCCGGACACTTCACCTGCGATGTGTTCGCCGTGGGCACCGACTGGGCTCCCGAACCCCTGCTGACCCTCGCCGAACGGCTGCACGGCACCGCCGAGTCCGTGGACGACGGCCTCGGCCGGGCGATCACCGCCGCGATCCAGCGGCTGCGAAGGGTGCACGCTCCCCAGCTGCCGATCGAGGTGACCTTACGGCCCTCCGTACGCCAGGTCGCACTGAACGAGAGGGCGCCCCGGCCGCACCGCCTCGGCGGGCTGCGCCGGCCCGGCCGACCGCACCGCTGGAGCTTCGCGACCTACCAGTGGGAGACGGGCAGCCGCGACTACCTGCTCACCCTCGTCGCGGACGCCGACACCGACCCGCTGGAGACGGAGCTGCAGTTCGCCATGGTCTCCATCGGCGAGGTCCACGCCCCCGTCATCGCCCGCTGGCACCGCCCCGACCGGCCGCCGCCCCACGCCCCGGTGGGCGGTGACCTCGTGCGCAGCATGAACGCCACCACCGTGATGCGGGATGCCCTGCGCCGGGGGCTCCTCGCTCTCCGGGAACACCGACGGGAGGCCGCCGAGGCCCACTTGGGACGGGCCGCACGCCTGGCGGCGCAGTTCGGCACGGACTGGGTGCTGGACGAGATCGGCGCGGTCGCCGACATCGAGGACCCGACTGCCGGCCAGATCCGGCTGCGCACCGCCGTCGACGCCGGCACGCTCGGCTCGATGATCCTGCGCGCCGGCTCCCGCCCGGGGCCGTCCCCGGCCGACACCCCCGGTCCGCAGCCCGGCCCGCGCTGCGGTCACTGCGGCACACCGGCCGGGAGCGAGGCCCGTTACTGCATCGTCTGCGGGGGGAGACTGCTGTGACGACCGGACGTGCCGTCCGCCGGCGCGGGTACTCCCTGGCCGCCTTCTGGCGCGGGTGCCTGAGCACCTGGCGGACCCGCCGACTGCTGGGCGTGCACCTGCTGGTCCTGGTGACGTGCGCGCTGGTGGCGGTGGGCGCCCTGTTCCTGTCCTGCTGGAAGATCCAGCGCGGCGCCGAGGCCCTCGCGTCCCGGGAGGCGCCGGCCGTTCAGGGGCTCGCCGCGACCCGGCTCGCGGTGCTGCGGGCCTACGAGGAGGCGGACAAGCTGCGGGACCCGAACCTCGTCGGCATCGCGGGCTCGGGCGAGACGTACCGGACCCAGCTGTCCGCCGCCGACCAGGGTCTGTCGCGGATCGCGGACCGGACGGACCAGGACCTCGGCACCGTCAACGGTCTGCTCGACACCTACAGCAACGCGATCAACCCGGGCACGGCCATGTACGGTGACCAGCCACTCATGCGGCAGCAGAAGTTCGCCGAGGCACGCTCGCTGCTCATCCGCCCGAACGTGGGACTCGTCCCCCGCCTGCACGAACTGCAGAGCGTCCAGATGAAGCACGCCGAAGCCGCCGCCACCATGGGGTGGCTGCAGCGCGGCGGCTGGTGGCTCGCCGAACTCGCCCTGGCGGCGCTGGCGCTGACCCTGCTCTCCGCGCTGTTCGTGCTGCGCGACCGCTGCGGCCGCGACTGGAACCCGTACCTGCTCGCGGCCTTCGCCCTCACCGTGCTGCTCGCGGTCGTCCCGCTGCTGACGATGGCCTCCGCCCAGGACGACCTCGACCGCGTGGCCGGTGACCTCCGGCAGATCACCGAGGTCTCCCGGCAGCCCTGCTGCGACGAGAGGCTGGCCGGAGCACAGCAGACCGTCTCGGAGAAGTCCGAGGACGTCCGGCGGGTACTGGCCGACGGCATCTGGACCGACAGGGTGTACCAGGGCACCTTGATCGGCGGCCTGCTGGTCGTCGTCCTGCCCGCGGTGGGGCTCGGTCTCCGGCTCGAAAGCGACTACGGGAGGCGACGGTGACCCGGCGGTTCAAGGTGCTGGTGCTCTTCGTGGTGCTGCTGCTGGTCTGCGGCGGCAGCATGGTGGCGGTCTGGGCGCAGCGGGACGACGAGGAGCCGGTGACCATCCTCGGACCGTGGACCGACGACCAGGGAGAGCGGTTCGAGACGGTGCTGCGGGGCTTCGGCATCCCCTTCGAGTACCAGGGCACCGCGGCCCAGCGCGAGGTGCTGCTGTCCAAGGTGCTGTCGGGGGAGCCACCGGACATCGCGATCATGCCGGGCGTAGGCGAACTCGCCGAGTACGCGGACCAGCAGCGGCTCAAACCGCTCAACGGCCTCTACGACGAGGACGAGTACGGCGCCCCGTGGAAACCGGTGAGCAGGACCTCCGACGACGTGTTCTGGGTCCCGGTCAAGGCGGACCTGAAGTCCATCGTCTGGTACCGCAAGGGCAACAAGCCGGCCGCCGCACCGGCGCCGCTGGAGAGCTGGTGTGTCGGCATGGGGGACGACGGTGCCTCCGGCTGGCCCGGCAGCGACTGGATCGAGGACCTCGTGCTGCAACGGGAGGGACCGGGCGACTACGGGAAGTGGGCGCTGGGCGACGGCACGGTGGACTGGGACGGGGACGCGGTGCGCGGTGCCTGGGAGGCGTGGGCCGGTCTGCTGCGGCAGAACAAGGGGGCGGCCAGGCAGGCCCTCCTCACCGACCACCGCGGTGCTTTCCGGAGCCACGGGCTGCTGTTCGAAGGCTGGGGCGGGTGCACCCTGGAGCACCAGGGCTCCTTCGCGCGCTCCTTCTACGGGGAGCAGCGCGGGAACGCGGGCCTGACGGACTCCGCTCCGCTGCTGCCCGCAGGCCCCTACCGGGTCCGGGCCCACGAGGTGAGCGGCGACTTCGCCGCGTTGTTCAGCGAGCGCCCGCAGGCCCGTGCCCTGATCGAACGGCTCGCCTCCCGGGAGGGCCAGCAGGAGTGGGCCGACCGCGCGGACGTCTTCTCGGCGAATCGCGAGGTGCGGCCGAAGGACGGCCCGATCGAGCGCGAGATCGCCGAACGGCTCACCGGTGACGACCCCCTCTGTCTGGATGCCTCGGATGTCATGGCACCCGCCGTGCGCGACGCCTTCTACGAGGCCGTCCTGCTGACCATCGCCAGGGCCGCCGCCGGGGAGGACCTCGGCATACGGGGCCTGCTGGAAGACGTGCAGAAGGTGCAGGAGGCGCAGCCCGACAGACACGCGATACCGCAGACGGTGTGCAGTACGCGGTGAGCGCCCGAGGAGCGCCCACCGAACGCCGATGCCCGCGCAGCTCTGGGTGCCCGCACTCCGTCGACCGCGCACGGACTTCAACCCCTCGCAGGGCCAGGGGCGTTGACCCGCCCCGTGCGCGGCAGCAGAATGAGCGCCCATCGCTGAGAGCGCTCTCACCTACGACAACGCCCTCACCGTCCTCGTGGCACCCACCCCGGACGGACGGGCCAGGGCCGCGGCGCTCGGGGACGCCCTCCTGTACGCCCAGGACCACGATCCCGCGTACGGCGACGGGCGGTTGAGGCAGGCCTATACGACCTGCACCACGCCTGCACTGCACCTACTACCACGCCTGCACCGCGCCGCGGTGACCACCCCGAACAGCCGGAAAGCTGGACATCCCAGTCTGGAATGCCGGAATCTGGGACTGAATACCCTGTCCAACGCCTCGCTCCACACCCACGGGAGCCGACGCCATGGCCGCCGTCGACATCAGCCCCGCCGCCGCGCTGCGCCGAAGAGCGCTGTACCCCTCCCCGAGCGCCGTCGTCTACGAGGGCAGGGAGGTCTCCGCGGCCGGCCTCAGCCGCACCGTCGGCGAGTTCGCCGACGGGCTGTCCGAGCGCGGGCTGCGTCGTGGGGACCGGATCGCCTACCTCGGCTTCAACAGCGTCACCTTCCTGGAGACGCTGTTCGCCGCGGTCCACCTCGGCGCGGTGTTCGTCCCGGTCAACTTCCGGCTCGCCGCCGACGAGGTGCGCCACATCCTGCACGACTGCGGCGCGCACACCCTCGTCGTCGAGGAGGGGCACCGCGAACTGGTGGAGTCGGTCCTGGCCGGCGTCCCCGCCCGCAGCCACGTCCTGGTCGACACCGACCCCGAGTGCCCCGCCACACCGGCGCCCGCCGCGGTGTGGACGCCGCTGTCCGGGCTGCGCGGCCCGGACCGGCCCGTACGGGAGCCCGTCGCGCTGTACGACAACGACCTCGCGGCCCTGATGTACACCTCCGGCACCACCGGCCGGCCCAAGGGCGTCATGCTCACCCACGGCAACCTCTGGTGGAACGCGGTCAACGTCGACAGCGTCGTGGACACCCGCCATGACGACGTGAACCTGGGCGTCGCCCCGCTCTTCCACATCGGCGGCCTCAACGCCCTCACCCTGCGCACCCTCGTACGGGGCGGCACCGTGGTCCTGCGCCGCGGCTTCGACCCCGCCCAGTGCCTGGACGACCTGGTCCGCCACCGGGTGAACAGCCTCTTCGCCGTGCCCGCCATGTTCGCGGCCCTCGCGCGCGTGCCCGGCTTCGCGGACGCCGACCTGGGCGCCCTCAGGTCCGCGATCGTCGCCGGCGCCCCCGTACCACCGCAGCTGATCCGGGACTACGCCGAGCGGGGCGTCCTGCTCCAGCAGGCCTGGGGACTGACCGAGACGGCGCCCTTCGCCACGCACCTGCCGGCCCGGCTGACCCTGGAGAAGACGGGGTCGGCAGGTGTGCCCATGCCGTACACCGAGATCCGGCTGACGCACCCCGGCACCGGCACCGTCATCGACGGCGCCGACATGCGCGGCGAGATCTGCGTCCGCGGCCCCAACGTGACCCCCGGCTACTGGGACAACCCGGACGCCACCCGCGCGGCCTTCGACGACATGGGCTGGTTCCACACGGGCGACATCGCCCACCGGGACGAGGACGGCTTCTACTACATCGTCGACCGGCTCAAGGAGATGATCATCAGCGGCGGGGAGAACGTCTACCCGGCCGAGGTGGAACGCGTCCTCGCCGAGTACCCCGGCGTCCTGGAGGCCGCCGTCATCGGCGTACCCGACCCCAGGTGGGGCGAGACCGTCCTCGCCGTCCTGTCCTGCACGGCGGGTACGGAGCCCACGGTGGGGGAGGTGAGGGAGTTCGCGGGCCGGTACCTGGCGCACTACAAGCTCCCCACCCGGGTCCTGTTCACCGACGCCCTGCCCCGCAACGCCGGCGGCAAGCTCGCGAAGGCCGAGCTGCGGGAGTGGGCCGACGCGCAGCAGCACACCCGCGCGCAACCCTTCACGGAACAATGAGAACCGGCGAACGCGAATCGCCCTCTTCGTTAACGCCCGGCAACGCTCGCTGCTGGCATCGTGGTGCGTCGTACGGATGACGCCCCGACGGTGACGGAACGAACAGCGACGGAACGAACGGCGCCGTCCTCCCCGCCGTACTGGACGGTGGCGCCCGGCGGTGAGTGGCAGCCGGGGCATGGATGTCGAACGAGACGAGGTGGAGCTGGTGGACCCCCGGATCGCCGTCGCCGTCGTGACCATGGGGAACCGGCCCGCCGAGGTCGACGCACTTCTCCTGTCCGTGGCCAAACAGGATCTCGCCCCCGATCGCATCGTGATCGTCGGCAACGGCTGCCCGCTGCCGGAGTTCGCCGAGCGCCTCGGTCTGCCGGGCGAGGTCACCCTCATCGAGACGGACGAGAACCTCGGCTGCCCCGGCGGCCGCAACGTCGCCCTCGGGCGTCTGCGCGAGTTCGGGGACACCGATGTCGTCGTCGAGCTGGACGACGACGGCCTGCTCGTCGACGCGGACGTGCTGCGCCGCGTCCGGGACCTGTACGCCCGCGATCCACGGCTCGGCATCGTGGGTTTCCGGATCGCCGACGAGACAGGGGAGACCCAGCGCCGGCACGTCCCGAGGATCGGCGCCAAGGACCCGATGCGGGGCGGCCCCGTCACCGGGTTCCTCGGCGGTGGGCACGCCCTCTCCATGGCCATGCTCGCCGAAGTCGGGGACTGGCCCGCCGAGTTCTTCTTCGCGCACGAGGAGACCGACCTGGCCTGGCGGGCCGTCGACGCCGGATGGACCGTGCTGTACGCCCCCGAACTGCTGCTCCAGCACCCGAGGACCTCGCCGGCCCGGCACGCCATCTACTACCGCGTGAACGCCCGCAACCGCGTCTGGCTCACCCGCCGCCGGCTGCCGCTGCCCCTGGTCCCCGTCCACCTGGGTGTGTGGGTGGTGCTCACGCTCCTGCGCGTCCGCTCGCGCGGCGGCCTGCGGGCATGGTTCGGCGGCTTCGCCGAGGGCTGGCGCGAGTCCGGCGGCCAACGACGGCCCATGCGGTGGCGCACGGTGTGGCGACTCACCCGGCTGGGACGGCCACCGGTCATCTAGGGTGACGGGCTGCACGGCGGCGGCGTTATCCGGCCACGGCGAACCGCCGCCCGCCCGGCTCTCCGACCGACCGTGTTCCGCTTTCGCGGACCACCGCCGTACGACCCGCCCCGCACACACGGAGGCCCGGTCGCCCACCCCCAGCGACCGGGCCCCGCATGATTCCGGATCCGGCCGCGGCGGCGACACTCCCCCGAGCTGCGCGTCACACGCGCGCCGCGACGGGGCCAGAACCGATGTAGTGATCACATCAGGCGGCGCCAACGGATCGCTAACATATGGCCAATGGGCGGCGCGAAGTCGTCGTGGGACACGGCGCGACGAGGCCGCGCGGGAAGGCAACGGGCGGTGCTATGCGGGACGGGCCGCGCTTCGGACCGCGTATCGGGCCACCGGTCGCGCCACGCTTCGGGCTGCTGGGACCCCCGGTCCTGTACGACGCCGACGGGAACGTACGGCCCATCGGCAGCAGCAAGATGCGCGCCCTGTTCGTGGCCCTGCTGCTGGAGCCCGGCCGGGTCGTCTCGGTCGAGGCCCTCAAGGACGCGCTGTGGGGCGGGGCGCCACCCCCCTCCTCCCAGGCCTCCCTGCAGAACCACGTGACCCGGCTGCGGCGGCTGCTGGACGACCCGGACCGGCTGCGGGCCGTGTCCCCGGGGTACCTGCTCAGGGTCGGCGAGGGCGAGCTGGACGTCCGTGTCTTCGAGCAGCACGTGGCGGCCGCGCGCTCCGCGCACGCCGACCGGGACTGGGGACGCGCGCTGCGCGAGACCGCGGCCGCGCTCGCCCTGTGGCGGGGCACCCCGCTCGGCGGGCTGCCGGAGGACTTCGCCGGTCAGGCCCTCGTCCAGCGGCTGGAGGAGGCGCGGCTGGCGGTCCTGGAGTGGCGGTACGAGGCGGAACTCGGCCTCGCGGGCGACGCCGTCGGGGGAGTGCGCGCCGAGGGAGCGGGCGCCGTGGGCGGCACCGGGCACGCCCGGCTCGCCGCACTCGCCCCCGAACTGGCCGCGCTCGTCGCGGAACACCCGCTGCGGGAGTCGTTCCACCGGCTGCTCATGCTCGTGCTGCACCGCACCGGCCGCCAGGCCGAGGCCCTGGCCGTCCACCGCGACCTGCGCGTCCGGCTGATCGAGGAACTCGGCGTCGAACCCGGCCCGGCGGTGCGCGACGCCCACCTGGAGGTCCTCCAGGAGGAGATCGCCGAGGCGACGGCCACCGGGACTCCCGGCGCCCTGCGCCCCACCCCGGCGCAGCCACCGCGCCCCGCCCAGCTCCCGCCCTCCCCGGCCCACTTCACCGGCCGCGCGGAGACGCTCATGTCGCTGCGCCACGCCCTGGACACCCGCTCGGCCCCGGACGGACGCGCCCCCACGGTCGCCGTCATCAGCGGCATGGCCGGCGTCGGAAAGAGCGCCCTCGCCCTGCACGTGGCCCACGAACTGGCCGAACTCTTCCCCGACGGCCAGCTCTACGTCAACCTGCACGGCGCCACCCCCGGCATGACGCCGCTCGGCCCGGGCCAGGCCCTCGCCTCGCTCCTGCGCGACCTCGGCACCGAGTCGCGCCGCATCCCCGACCACCCCGACGCGGCCGCCGCGCTCCTGCGCTCCACCCTCGCCCCGACCCGCACCCTGATGGTCCTCGACAACGCCGCGCACGCCGCGCAGGTACGGCCGCTGCTGCCCGCCGGCGCCGGCTGCGCGGTGATCGTGACGAGCCGCTCGCCGCTCACCGCGCTCGACGGCGCCCACCGCTTCCCGCTCGCGCCGCTGTCGGGCGAGGACAGCGCGGCGCTGCTGCGCGCCGTGTCCGGCCGGGACGGGCTCGACGGCACCCACCCGCTCGTCGAGCTCACCGGCCGCCTCCCGCTCGCCCTGCGCGTCGTCGCCGCCCGCCTCGCCGCGCGCCGCGCGCTCACCCCGGACGCGCTCGCCGGTCAACTTGCCGCGACGGAAGGGCGGTTGCACCACCTGGAGTACGACGACCTGAGCGTCCGCCGCTCCCTGGCCGTCGCCCACGACGCCCTCAGCGCCTCCGACCGCGAGGTCGACCGCGACGCCGCGCTCGCCCTGCACCGCATCGGCGCGCTCGACCTCCCCGCCTACGGGGCGCCCCTCCTCGCCCGCCTCACCGGCACCGACGAACACCGCGCCGAAGCCGCCCTGGACCGCCTCGTCGACGTCGCCCTGCTGGAAGAGAAGTCGTACGGGCGGTACGCCCCGCACGACCTGGTACGGGACTTCGCACGCGAACTCGCCGAGAACGGCGGCCGGGCGTCCGGCCCCCGGGTCGTCGGGGACGCCCTGCGCTGGTACGCCGACCGGGCCCGGCAGAGCGTCGTCGCGCTGCTGCCGCCCGGCTACGAACGGGACGAGCGGCTGCGGCCCACGGCCGGCGAGACGGCCCCGCTGGACACCCGCCCCTTCCCGTCCGCCGAGGCGGCGTTCGCCTGGGGCGACCGTGAGCTGCCCAACATCGTCGCCCTCATGGAGCGCTGCGGCCGCCCCGACCCGGCCGGAACGCCGCCCTCGCCCCTCGTCCCCGCCCTCGTGCGCCACCTCTTCCCGTACCTGCACCGCAGCGGCCACCTCGCCGAACTGGACACGCTGGGACGGATCGCGCTGGACGTGGCGCGGTCGGTCGGCGACGACGCGGCGGAGGCGTTCGCGCTCACCGACCGGGCGGGGCTGCACTACATGTCGGGCCGGCTCACCGAGGCGCTCGCGCTCAACGACCAGGGCCTCGATCTGTGGCGCGGGCTCGACGCCACCTCGTGCGTCCGGCGCTGCCTCAACAACCGGGGCCTGCTGCTGGAGAGCCTCGGCCGGTACGAGGAGAGCGAGGAGGCGTTGCGGCAGAGCCTGGAGCTGTCCCGTCAGCTGTGCGACCCGTACGGCCAGGCCGTGACGTTCAGCCACCTCGGCAACCTGTACTGGCACACCGACGCACGGGCCGCGATCGTCCACCACCAGCGCAGCCTGGCGCTCGGCGACGTGGCCGACAGCGTCCTGCTGCGCAGCACCGCGCACTGCAACATCGGCTACGCCCAGCTCAGACTCGGCGAACCGGGCCGCGCCGTGCACAGCTTCGAGCAGAGCCTGGAGATCCTCGGCGACGACGAGGACTGGGGCGGGGAGTCCCAGACCCGGCTCGGCCTCGTCCGCGCCCTGCGCGCGCTGGACCGCACCGAGCGCGCGGGACGCGAGTGCGACGGGCTGCTCGATCTCGCCGAGGTGCGGGCCGACCACTACATGGCCGGTCTGGCCCGGCACCAGAGGGGCCTGCTGCTGGCGGACGAGGGCCGGACCGAAGCCGCGCGCGCGGAGTGGGAGTCGGCGCTGGAGGTACTGGGCGGGACGGACTCGCCGGTGGTGGGGGAGCTGCGGAAGCTGCTGGCGGGGGAGGGCTGACCCGAGCGGCGGCCGGGCGCGGGCGTTCACTTCGCGTCGGCGTAGCACCGCACCACCGCCGTCGTGAACGGGAACCGCACCGGCGTCCGGCCGAACGTCAGTCCTCCGGCCAGCTCGGACGCCTCCCGGATCGCCGCGACGACGGTCTCGGCCTCTTCCTCCGGGCAGTGCACGATCACCTCGTCGTGCTGGAAGAAGACCAGCTCGGCGGCCATGCCGCCCAGGGTGCGGCGGAGTGCGGCGAGCAGCAGCAGGGCCCAGTCGGCGGCGCTGCCCTGGACGACGAAGTTGCGCGCGAAGCGGCCTCGGGCACGGGCGTCGGTCGAGGCGTAACCAGGCGTCCACCCCTGCTCGCCGCCGGTGGCGGCCCCCACCGGCTCCTCCTGCGGCATGCCGGCCTCCTCCGCCGCGGCCTCCGAGGCTCCGGCCGCCGGGGGACACGTGCGGCCCAGCCAGGTCCGTACGAGCCGGCCCTCCTCACCGGCGCGGGCCGCGTCGTCGACGTACGCGACGGCCCTGGGGAAGCGGCGGCGGAGCGCGGCCAGGTTCTTCAGCCCGTCCCCGGAGGTCTGCCCGTACACGGCACCGAGCACGGCGAGCTTGGCCTGTGCGCGGTCGCCGGAGAACGCCCGCTCGGAGACGGCCTGGTACAGGTCGGTCTCGCGGCCGGCGACCTCCATCAGGCCGGGATCACGGGAGATCGCGGCCAGCACCCGCGGCTCCATCTGGTCGGCGTCGGCCACCACGAGCCGCCAGCCGGGGTCGGCGACGCAGGCGCGCCGGACGACCTTGGGTATCTGGAGCGCGCCCCCGCCGTTGGTGACCCACCGTCCGGTGACGGTCCCGCCCGAGAGGAACTCGGGGCGGAACCGGCCGTCCCGCACCCAGTCCTGGAGCCAGGACCAGCCGTGGGCGACCCAGATCCGGTACAGCCGCTTGTACTCCAGCAGGGGTTTCACGGCCGGGTGGTCGACGGACTCGATCTCCCACCGCCGCGTGGACCTGACCTTCACCCCGGCCTGGGCGAAGGCCTTGACGACGTCGGCGGGCAGATCGGGCCGCACCCGGCGCCCGAAGGCCTCCGACACCTCCTCGGCGAGCTCGGCCAGCCGTCTGGGCTCGCCACCGCCCGCGTACCGCTCGCCGAGCAGCTCGTGCAGGACCTCCCGGTGGACGTCGGTGCTCCAGGGCAGGCCCGCGTGGTTCATCTCCGCGGCGACGAGGGTCCCGGCCGACTCGGCGGCGGTGAGCAGGCGCATGCGGTCGGGGTGGGCGGTGCTGTCGTGGCGCCGCTGCTGCTCCGCGTACACCTCGATGAGGTCGGTGAGGGGTACGTGGACGGGGCTGGGCTCGAACAGCGGTGCCTGCGAGCCGGGCTCGGCGGCGCGCTGCGGCGGATCCGGCGGGACCGGGGCGCCCCGCAGGCGGGCGAGGGCGGCGGCCGCCGAGCGGGGTTCGCCGTGGTGGCCCTCGTGGCCGAGCAGCAGGTTCTCGGCGACCTCGATGTCGTAGCACCGCTCCACGCGCACCCCCGTGGCGAGCAGCCGCGGGTACAGCTCGGCGGTCGCCCGCCACACCCACCGGGTGACCTGCGGCCGGCTTCGTACGGCCGTGACGAGGTCGGGCTCGCGCACGACGGGCCCCGCGGGCAGCCCGTTCCCCCCGAGGGGGGCGACGTCCACGCCACCGTCCTCGGCGACTCCGAGAGCCCACCGGTCGGTCATGGGGTGAGTGTGACAGGGGGGTCTGACAGTGGGGCCCGGCCCGCGGGGTGACCCGAACGAAACTTCCTAACAGGGGTGAGCAGGTGGCATTGATCCACGACACGCTGCCGACAGGGTGAAGGAGCGCCGGCCCGGTCCCCCGGGCGGCGCAACCGTTCGTCAAGTAGCCCCGCTTGCTGGTCGTTTGACGGGCCGTTATCAGTGCGGCGCATGACTTCCGCACACCCAGTCGGCCCCCTTTCCGTCACCCCTCGGATATCTCTGCGGTGGCGGCAGGAAATGGCCCGACTATGTTCATTCATGGCTGGCCGCTCATCCGACACCCCGAGAAAAAGGAGAACGGAATGCCCGAAAGGAAAAGCAACGGCAGGCGTAAGCGTGCTGTTGTCGCGATCGTGGCGTCAGCAGGCGTCGTGGCCGCGGTCGCAACCGGCGTGAACTACGCATCGGCTTCCAGTTCGGCCCCCCGGTCCGCTCCGCAGGACGCCGCCCGGTACGCCCCCCAGTCCGCTGGCCAGCTCGCTGCTCAGTCGGCCCCCGGGTCCGCCCCGAGCGTCGTGGAGGACGCCGGTTCCGCACCCCAGGGCGGTGACGGCCGGACGAGCCCCCAGGGCGGTGACGGCCGGACGAGCCCTCAGGGCGGTGACGGCCGGCCGAACTTCCACGGCAGGAACGACGAGGGACGGATCCTCGTCAACGAGCGAACGTTCGCGGCGGAGCACGGCGTGTGCACCGCTGTGATCAGCAGCCAGTCCGCCAACTTCAACGTCCGGAACGAGAGCAACAGTACCGTCGAATTCTTCAGCGGAATTACCTGCGACAACGGCGCCCCCATTGCGATTATCGGGCCCCGGAGTTCCAGCAACGCAATTCCCGGAACGGTGGTCACCGGCGGCGGGATCGCCGCGATCGTCGGCAGCTTCCGAGTGATCGACGACCACGACAACCACAACCACAACCGCCACTGACCTCGACGCGGACCTGAGGCAGCGGCAAGCCCGCCCGTGCAGCACCTGGCCCCGGCCCGCCCTAATCGGGCCGGGGTCCAAGTGGGGTCCATCCCTTCAGGGGACAGCCCGGCCCGGATGGGCTGTATCCATGCCGCGCCGGTCAGGACCAGACCCGACCCTGAGAGTGTGCGCACTCCTCCGGCGGTTTTCCCGTATTGACGCCGGGAACCGGTCCCCGCTCGACGCCGGGAGTCGGTCCCCGCGACGGATCCGGTGGCGGCGTCACACCTTCACCCGCGTCCGTACGACCGTCGCGGCCCCCGCCGTCACCGCCGCGATCACCGCACACGCCCCCGCGCACCCACCGATCACCCCCCACGGCACATCCACCGTCACCGGCGCCGACAGCCGCCCGAGAGCCGCAGCGAGCCCGGCCACGTTCACCGCGGTGACGGCCAGTCCCAGCCCCACCCCCACGGCGACCGCCAGGAGCGTCTCGCCCACGACCGCCCCGAGCACCTGCCCCCGGGTGGCGCCCGCCAGCCGCAGCGCCCGCAGTTCGGCGTCCCGCGCGGACGTCGCCATCAACAGCGTTCCGGCGAGCGCGATCCCCGCGTACACGAGGGCGATGCCCAGGACCACGAAGAACCCGAGCCGTGTCTGCGCGCCGGTGCCCGGCCGGGTGGCGGCCAGCCACTCCGTGGCCGACCGCACCTCGACCGTGCTCCCCGCCACGCCGTCCGGCCTCGCCGACCGCCAAGCCGCCAGGACCTCCGCCCCGTCCGCACCGCGTCCCGCGCTCACCTCCAGCCGGTCCACCCGGGCCCCGGGCGCGTTCGCCGCCGTCACATAGGCGCCGTTGTCCCCGGTACCGCGCGCGAGTACGGCGACGATCCGCAACCGCGCCGGCCGCCCGTCACCGAGCCACACCCGCACCCACGTCCCCACCTCGTGCCGCTCCCACTCCTCGTTCACGACGATCGAGCGGTCGTCGAGGTCACGCACATCTCCGGCGACCACCGGCAGCCGCGACACCTCCGCGAACGCCGCCACGTCGGACACCGCCCGCGCGTCGGACCGGACGAGCGCGGTGCCCTCCTCCCGGACGTACACGGCCGTCGAGGCCGAGGGGGAGACGACCGCGCCCGCCGACGGCCGCGCACGCAAGGCGTCCCGCAAGCCCCGCACCGCCTCCAGGTCGTCGCCCGTGACGACGACGTCCGCCCGTGTCCGCTCGCGCGCCTCCGCGCCCTTCGCCGCCGCCACCGTCTGCGCCGATCCCAGAAGCGACCCCGCCAGCGCGACCGTCACCAGCACCGGCGCCGCCACGGCAGCGGTCCGCCGTACCGACGTGGCCGCGTTCTCGCGCACCAGGAGCCCGGTCGCGCCGGACCCGCGGACCGCACGCAGCGGCAGCGTGAGCAGGCGTACGGCCGGACGGACGAGCAGCGGAGCCAGCGCCGCCACCGCCGTGATCAGGAGCATCGGCTGGGTCGTGTACGTCTTGCGCTTGAGCAGGCCGGCCGGATCCGTCCCCGCCTTCCAGGCCAGCAGGCCGAGCCCGCCGCCCAGCAGGGCGATACCGGCCGCCCGCCGCGACCACGGCAGTGCCCCCGCGTCCACGGACGCCTCACGCAGCACCTCGACCGGGCCCGTCCGCCCGGCGCGCCGTGCCGCCGCCCAGGCGCCGCAGAGGGCGACCGACACCCCCGTCCAGAAGGCGACGTGGTACGGCCACGCCACCTCACCCCGCAGCGCGAACCACGACGGCGCCACCCCGCCGTCCACCAGCTCCCGCACCAGAAGCGGCGCTGCCCACGCCCCGAGCGCGCAGCCCGCCGCCGAGGCCACGACCCCGACCGCCAGCGCCTCGCCGAGCAGCACCCCGCGCACCTGCCCCGGCGTCGCGCCCGCCATCCTCAGCAGCCCGAACTCCCGTCTGCGCAGCGCCACCACGAAGGCGAAGGTGGACGCCGTCACGAAGACGGAGACGAAGGCCGTGACCCCGGCCGCCGTACCGAGCAGTGAGTTGACCGCCACCAGCGCCTCCGCGTCCCGCTCGAACGAGGGGTCGGCCCGTCGGCGGTCGTCGCCCGTGAGGACGCGCGCACGGTCACCGACGACCTCGCGCACCGCCGCCACCGGCGCGTCCACCCCCACCGCGTACCGGGCGGTCCCGTCCGTCCGGACCCGTCCCAACTCCCGCAGTTCGGCGAGCAGGCCTTCGTCCACAGGATGTGGATGCGCCAGCTTCCTCGCCACGTGCGCCGTGCCCGGCCCCCGCCGCACCTGAACCGTCAACGTGTCCCGGCCCGTCACCACCACCGGCGAGGACGCGAACCGCTGCGGCTCCCGCCCGGGCGCGCCGAACGTCTCGGCGAGACCGAGCCCCATCGCCGCCATCACCCCGACCCCGAGCGTCACGGCGACGAACGAACCGAGCAACGAGGCCCACCGCGTCCGCAGGGACGAGAACACCACGCTCAGCACGCCACACGCTCCCCACCGACGCCCGGGCCGGCCGCTCCCGCGGTGCACTCCAGCCCCGCCATGTACGCGGCCACCCGCTCCGCCGAGAGCCCGGCCCCGGCCAGCTCCCCGTGCGGGCGCCCGTCGACCAGGAACACCACCCGGTCCGCGCACGCGGCCGCCACCGGATCGTGCGTCACCATGACCGTCGTCCGGCCCTCCCGGTCCACGAACTCCCGCAGCAGAGCCAGCACGTCACGGCTCGTCGTCGTGTCCAGCGCACCCGTCGGCTCGTCCCCGAACAGCACGGCGGGCCGGGTGATCAACGCCCGCGCCAGCGCCACCC
The DNA here is from genome assembly GCF_055572015.1 of Streptomyces sp. NPDC030840. Taxonomy (NCBI): domain Bacteria; kingdom Bacillati; phylum Actinomycetota; class Actinomycetes; order Kitasatosporales; family Streptomycetaceae; genus Streptomyces; species Streptomyces sp. NPDC030840. The sequence goes on from NZ_JBVIEE010000027.1 coordinate 109,223, forward strand.
GTTGCTGCTGCCCGCCGGACAGCTGCGCCGGCCGGTGCCCGGCCCGCTCGGCCAGCCCGACCCGGGCGAGCGCCTGGCGCACCGCCGCGCGCGACGGGCGGCGTCCGGCCAGGCGCAGGGGCAGGGCCACGTTCTGGGCGGCGGTCAGGGAGGGCAGCAGGTTGAAGGCCTGGAAGACGAACCCGATGCGCTCCCGCCGCAGCAACGTCAGCCGCCGCTCGCTCAGCCCGGCCAGGTCGGTCCCGTCCACGGTCACCGTCCCGGAGGTCGGCCGGTCCAGCCCGGCCGCGCACTGGAGCAGCGTCGACTTCCCCGATCCCGAGGGCCCCATCACCGCCGTGAAGGTACCGGCCGCGAAGTCGAGATCGACGCCGTCGAGCGCGGTGACGTCGCCGTACGAACGGCGAAGGGACCGGATGCGCACGGCCGCCGGGGGGACTGAGGTCACGTCTGTCGTGGTCATGCCCCCAGCGAACCGTCCCCGCGCCGCGCGCACACGCCCACTGAAGGGCGTCGCGAGGGTAGGGCCAGGCATACCCGCGACGGGTGGCACGGCCCACCGTGACACGATCGACCGGTGAGTACGACCAGCGGCACGGTGGACCGCGCCTTCGAGGCCGCCCTCTACGCCGAGACCGACACGGCGCTCGACACGGGCGCCTCCCTGCTCGCCGCCGAGCCGTCGGCCGACGCCGAACTCGCCCGCCGCGGACGCGAGTTCGTCGCCACGGCCTGGCGGCGCGGGTGGCAGCCCGCCGATGTCGTACGGATCGTGCGGCGCGAGCTGGACAACGTGCACGTACGACTCGTCTCGCGCCTGATCGCCGACGAGGACCGGCGTCCCCCGACCCCCCGCTGGGCGGCGCAGCTCGACGACATCGGGGCAGAACTCAGGGCGGGAGAGGACCCACTCCCGCGCACCGACCGCTTCTCGTACGCGACCGCCGTACTGGAGCTGTACCGTCTGCTGCTACGCCTCCCCGCCCTCGAACCGCTCGAACAGTTCGACGTGCCCGGGAAGTCCCGGGACCGGCCGCGCGGCAACGACCGCCTGCTCTCCCGCATCCGCGGCCTCCTGGCGAAGGCCGAGGCCACCGGGTTCCCGGAGGAGGCGGAGGCCCTCAGCGCGAAGGCGCAGGAGCTGATGGCGCGCCACAGCATCGACGAGGCGCTGCTCGCGGCCCGCGCCCACGACGCCAACGCCCCCGCCGCCTGCCGGATCGGCGTCGACCCGCCGTACGAGACGGCCAAGGCGGTGCTGCTCGACGCGGTCGCGGAGGCGAACGGCTGCCAGGCCGTGTGGAACGAGTCCCTGGGCTTCTCCACGGTCGTGGGCTTCGAGCCCGACCTGGAGGCGGTGGAGCTGCTCTACACCTCACTCCTCGTCCAGGCCACGACGGCGATGACGAAGGCGGAGGCCGCCCAGCGCGCGGGCGGACGCAGACGTACGAAGACGTTCCGGCAGTCGTTCCTCGCCGCGTACGCGCACCGGACCGGCGAACGGCTGGCCGCGGTCGCGGAGGAGGAGCGGGACCGGGCGGCCGGCGCGGAGGAGCGGGGGCAGCCGGCCGCGAAGGAACTGCTGCCCGTCCTCGCCGCCCGGGACGTCGCCGTGCGCGAACAGGTCACCCGCCTGTTCCCGGAGACGGTCACCACCCGCGTGCGCGGGGTGAGCGACGCGGCGGGGTGGCGGGAGGGGGCCGCGGCGGCGGACCGCGCGCAGGTCAGGGCGCGACCGCCACTGAACCCGTGAAGCGGCCCCCGCCGACCACCTGAACGAGAGGCCGGCGCCTCAGTCGCCGGCCTGCAGGAACGGCCCCACCGTCATGTCCAGCTCGTGCGCGGACTTCACGGCCACCTCGGCGTCGGGCCACTTGTAGCTCTGGACGGCCTTGTCGCCGGGCAGCGTGAACTTCACCGTGTCGACGTCGGCGGCCTTCTTCGCGTCGCCCGCGACTCCGCGGACGTACGTGATCATGAAGGTCGCCGACTCGTCCTTGGCCAGCGTCAGCTTCGCCGCCTTCTGCGAGCCCTTGGCCGGGCTGACCGTCCAGGAGTGGCCGCCGGCGTACGCGTCGGTGCCGGGGGCGCCCTGCAGGGTGCAGGTGGCGCCGCGGTTGGTCAGCGTGACCGGGACGGTGCCCGTGTCGCCGGCGGCCGGAGCGGCGCTGCTGGGCCCGAACTCGATGCCGAACTCGTCCGTGGTGCAGGCGGACTTGTCGCTCGTGGAGCTCTTCGTGGTGTCGTCCCCGCTGTCACTGCCGCACGCGGTCAGCGTGAGGGCCGTGAGGAGGGCAGCGGTGACGGCGACGGGCGTGGTGCGCATGGGGTTCCCCCGGTGGTCTGGGTGGTGCGGCGGTGCTTCGTGGATCATCGAGCGGTCGGCAGCCCCGACGGCAGCTGTCCGCCCTCGGCCTTCTGGAACGTCTCCTTGCCGATACCGCCCTCCCACGTGACCGTGAGGGACTTCGAGTCCACGGAGTCGACCATGCCCTCGGTGCGGTCGTCGCTGCCGTCGGTGCACTTGAGGCGGAGCATCCGCATGCCGGACTCCTCCTTGGCGGAGCCGCTGCAGACGGACCCGCCGGTCTCGAAGACCGCGGCCTGCTCGCCCGTCACGATCAGCGCGACGGCCTTGCCCTTCGTCGTGGCCAGCCAACTGCCCGCCAGCGAGCCCTGAGTGCCGGAACCCGAGCCCGAGCCGCCGCCCGTGTCCGCCGTCTCGGTCGCGCCCGGCGACGGTGACGACTCCTTGTCCGCGGAGTCGCCGCCGTCGCCGCCGCACGCGGTCAGCACGAGCGCGGCCGCCAGCCCGGACGCGGCGGCCGCGATACGCACCCGCCGCCGCGGAAGGGCCGCCGTGGCCGCCGAAGTCGCCGTAGTCACTGGAGTCTCCCAACGGATGTGGCCTGTGGTGTCGCCGCAGCGACAGCCGCAAGCTACCAGGCGCTCCCAGGTGTCCTACCGGTTCTCACACGGCGAACACCGTCAGGACACACCGTCAGGACACACCGCCGGAACACACCGCCGGGACACCGGCACCACCGGCCTCACCAGGACGCCTTGCGCACCCCGGGGAGGTAACCGGCGTGCGCCTGTTCCCGCAGGCTCACCCGGGACAGCCCGAAGGCCCGGAAGTACCCGCGCGGCCGGCCGTCCACCTGGTCGCGGTTGCGGACCCGGGTGGCGCTGGCGTCCCGCGGCTGGCGGCGCAGCTCCCGCTGGGCGGCGAGCCGCTCGGCGTCCGTCGACGACGGCCGGCGGATGATCTCCTTCAGCTCGGCCCGGCGGGCCGCGTACCGCGCGACGGTCTCCTGCCGCTTCTCGTTCTTCGCGATCTTGCTCTTCTTGGCCATCAGACGCTCACTCCCCTCGCGCGGATACGGGCCACGGCGGCCTCCACGCCGATCACGTCGACCGTCTTGATCCCCTTCGCGCTCAGCCGCAGGCGCACGTACCGGCCCTCGCTCGGCAGCCAGTAGCGCTTGGACTGGATGTTGGGGTCGAAGCGGCGGGACGTACGCCGGTGGGAGTGGGAGACGCGGTTGCCGAAGCCTGGCCGGGCCCCGGTCAGCATGCAGTGGGCGGACAAGGGTGACGCACCTCTCTCGATCCGGTTGCGCTAATGGAATTCATTTTCAGTAAGATAGCAGCATGGCACGCAACGAACTCCGCCCGGTCATCAAGCTCCGGTCCACAGCCGGCACCGGCTACACGTACGTCACCCGCAAGAACCGCCGGAACGACCCGGACCGTATGACGCTGCGCAAGTACGACCCGGTCGCCGGCCGTCACGTCGACTTCCGAGAGGAGCGCTGAGCCCCGTGCGCAAGGGAATTCACCCCTCCTACGGCCCGGTCGTCTTCCGTGACCGCGCCGCGAACCACGCCTTCCTCACCCGCTCGACCATGACGAGCGAGAAGACGATCGAGTGGGAGGACGGCCACACCTACCCCGTGGTCGACGTCGAGATCTCGAACATCAGCCACCCCTTCTACACCGGCACCGCGCGCGTGCTGGACACGGCGGGGCGCGTGGAGCGGTTCGAGAAGCGCTACGGGAAGCGGAGCTGAGTGGTGGGCGAGCTCTCTGTCGCGATCGTGGGCGGGTTGCACGCCGATGCCCGCAAGGCCGCCGTGGCGCATCTGCTGGCCGAGGTGCCGGACAGCGTGGTGCTGCACCACGACCTGTCGACGGCGGCCGACGGCACGGTCCTGCGAACGGTCCGCGACCGCACCGGCGTCCTGGACCGGGGCCGCACGCCCCTGGTCAACGACTGCGCGTGCTGCGCGCTGCGCGAGGACCTGGTCCCCGCGCTGCGGCGGCTGGCGGACGCGGGGGCGACCCGGCTCGCCGTCGTCGAACTGTGGGACTCGGTCGAACCCAAGGCGATGGCGGAGGTGGTGGCCGCGAGCGGGCTGACCGTCACCTCCGTGATCACCGCCGTCGACCCGGCCCTGGTGCTGCCCTGCCTCGCCAACGGCGACGACCTCTCCGAGTGCGGCCTGGCCGCCGCCTCCTCCGACCAGCGCACCGTCGCCGACACCTTCGCCCGCCAGCTGGAGTACGCCCCTGTCCTCGCCATCGCCCCCTCCCCGGAGGCGGACGAGGAGGACCATGCCCTGCTGACCCAGCTCCATCCCACGGCCCACCGGGTCCCGATTGCTCCCGAAAGGGGCGCGGGGCGTGACAATATGCGGCTCCGCCGCGCGGGCGCGACCAGCCACAACGAACCCGCAGCCGCCCACCAACCCCAGGAGCCCACCCCCCTGGGCGCCCCCACCCCCCTAGCCCTCGCCGCCCTCGCCGGCTTCGACGCGGAAGCCGCCGCAGCGGCCCAGCACCCTGCCTGCGCCCTCCTCCCCGCGGACGCCGACGACCACGGCGTGGCCACCCTCGTATGGCACCGGAGGCGACCGTTCCACCCCGAGCGCCTGTACGCGGCCCTGGAGGACCTGACCTGCGCGGCCGCGCGCAGCCGCGGCCGGTTCTGGCTCGCCGACCGCCCGGACACGCTGCTGCACTGGGACGCGGCCGGCGGCGCGCTGTGCGTGGAGACCGCCGGCCCCTGGCTCGCCTCACTGCCGGACGCGGCCTGGGAGATGGTCCCGCCGGTGCGCCGGGCCGCCGCAGCGCTCGACTGGCACCCGGAGCACGGCGACCGCTGCCAGCACCTGGTGTTCACCTCGCCCGGGCTGGACCGCGACGGGCTGGAGCGGCTGCTGGAGTCCTGCCTGCTGACCGACGCCGAGTACGCCGCGGGGCGTGAGGCCTGGTCCCGGCTGCCCCGCCCCTTCGACACCTTCCTGGAGGTCTGACCTACCATGGCCCGCCGTCTCGACCGCAAGCCCGCCAAGTCCCGCCCGAACCCTCTGGACCAGGCCGGGATCACGTACATCGACTACAAGGACACGGACCTGCTGCGGAAGTTCATCTCCGACCGTGGCAAGATCCGCAGCCGCCGTGTCACCCGGGTGACGGCCCAGCAGCAACGGCAACTGGCCCGCGCGATCAAGAACGCCCGCGAGATGGCCCTGCTGCCGTACTCGTCCTCGTCGCGTTAGCCCTCCGCCGGCCCCTCCTGACCTGCCCGCATGCCGACCCGCAGGAGGAATGGAACAGGATTGCCCTGTCGTGCGTCTCAGTTGGTGCGCGGGCAACCTTCCGACCGTAAAAGGTGTAGTCGCAGGAGTACCCCGCGTGCACGTGCATCTGCGCGTGCATCCGCTCATGCATAGGCACGTGAACGCAGCTATGATCCGAAGCAGTTGACCACTGCATCAGGGGTCACATCAGCCAATGCACCACCCGGGGAGCGACCTGTGGACCGCGACGTGTACGGCGTGGACGACGTGTACAACGGCATGGCAGCGAAGGAGCTGCACGGGGTGGCCTGGCAGAAGAGCCGGCACAGCAACTCGCAGGGTTCCTGCGTGGAGTTCGCCCGCCTGCCCGGAGGGGAGGTGGCCGTGCGGAACTCACGGTTCCCCGACGGTCCCGCGCTCGTCTACACGCGCGCCGAGATAGAGGCGATGCTTCTCGGCGTCAAGGACGGGGAGTTCGACCACCTGGTCGGCGGCTGAGGGATTACGTGGGGTTACGTCCTCTTTGCGGGCCGTAACGCGCGTAGAACCGCGGCGTGGGAAAGCGCCGCGGTTCGTCAGTCGGCCAGTTCGGCCAGCGGGCCCAGCGGCTCCGTGCGCAGCCGGAACAGCGCCCAGACCACCTTGCCGCTGAACGCGCCCGCCAGTGGGTGCCAGCCCCAGCTGTCGGCGAAGGAGTCGACCAGGAACAGGCCCCGCCCCGACTCGGCCGAGAAGTCGTCCGTCTCGCGCGCCACAGGGGTGTCATGACTCGGATCACGCACCGCGCACACCAGCCGCTCGGTCCACCGCATCAAGTGCAGCCGCACCGGCGGCTCCTGGGCCGGGGCGCGCGGGGTGTCCGCGGGCAGCCCGTGCCGCAGCGCGTTGGTGACGAGTTCGGAGACCACGAGGCAGACGTCGTCGAAGCGGTCGCCGACCTCCCACTGGCCGAGGGTGCCGCGGGTGAACCGCCGTGCCTCACGCACCGCTTCGTAGCGGGCGGGCAGGGCGCAGGACGCGGCATTGGACACGGTGGAGGGATCGAGAGGGGGAAGTCCCTGCCGTAAGGGTTCGAGCATGGTCGATCCATTCGTCCCCATGCGAGGCACTCCCGGGTGTTCGCGGTCGTTGCGATGCAGCGGTGGCGCGGGACCATGGTTTCTGATGCGTAAGGCAGATGCAAGGGCAGATGCACGTGCACGTGCCCGAAATGGACCTGGACGTACCGCTTCCCGGTTATTTCTTCCGCCACCTTCTTCCCTCTTGTTGGGTCCTGACTGCTCTTCCCCTGTGGTCCACCTTCTGAGACTTTCCCTTTCTGTAACCGCACGAGTGCGGATCGGAGTGGTTTAGTGGCAGACTTCGGCCCCTGAGGACCTTGGGGAGGCTGACGAACGTGGGCGCCGGTGAATCAAGTGGGTCGGTGGTGAGGCGAATGCTGCTGGGCTCCCATCTCAGGCGGTTGCGCGAGGCGCAGGGGATCACGCGTGAGAAGGCCGGTTACTCCATCAGGGCGTCGGAGTCGAAAATCAGCCGTATGGAGCTGGGGCGAGTGAGCTTCAAGGCGCGTGACGTCGAAGACCTGCTGACGCTCTACGGGGTGACGGACGAGCAGGAGCGCGAGTCCCTCCTCTCCCTCGCCAAGGAGGCCAACGTCGCGGGCTGGTGGCACAGTTACTCCGACGTCCTGCCCAGCTGGTTCCCCACCTACGTCGGCCTGGAGGGCGCGGCCCACCTCATCCGGTCGTACGAGGTCCAGTTCGTGCACGGCCTGTTGCAGACCGAGGCGTACGCGCACGCGGTCGTCGCCAGAGGCATGAGGGGCGGCAGCGACGCGGAGATCGAAAAGCGCGTGGCGCTGCGCATGGAGCGCCAGAAGTACCTGGTCGCGGAGAACGCGCCCGAGTTCCACTGCGTCCTCGACGAGGCCGCGCTGCGCCGGCCGTACGGCGACCGCGAGGTGATGCGCGGACAGCTCCAGCACCTCATCGACGTCTCGGAGCGGCCGAACGTGCGGCTCCAGGTCATGCCGTTCAGCTTCGGCGGGCACTCCGGCGAGAGCGGGGCCTTCACGGTGCTCAGCTTCCCCGAGTCCGACCTCTCCGACGTCGTCTACCTGGAGCAGCTCACCAGCGCGCTGTACCTGGACAAGCGCGAGGACGTCGCCCAGTACGAGACGGCGCTGCGGCAGCTCCAGCAGGACAGCCCGTCACCGGCGGAGAGCCGCGACCTGCTGCGCGGGCTGCTCCAGCTGTCCTGAGTTCTTCGGCTGTCCTGAGTTCCTCGGCTGTCCTGAACTCTTCACAACATGGCTGTGAGTCTTCACAGCGTCTCTGGAGTTGCTCTCCAACTCCCTTGAAACGCCAGTACGATGACCCGTGATCACATCGAGACGTGATCGACGCGACGGGATCGGGCTGTCCGCCTCGGCTGCAAGGGATTGAGGGATCACATGTCGTCCTACTTCACCGATCTTGCTCAGCAGTACATCGGTGGTGAGTGGCGCCAGGGCACCGGCTCCTGGGACATCATCGACTTCAACCCGTACGACGGCGAGAAGCTCGCGTCGATCACGATAGCCACGGTCGACGAGGTCGACGAGGCCTACCAGGCGGCCGCCGCCGCCCAGAAGGCGTGGGCCGAGACCAACCCGTACGCGCGCCGCGCCGTGTTCGAGAAGGCCCTCCGCCTGGTCGATGAGCGCGAGCAGGAGATCACCGAGGTGATCATCGCCGAGCTCGGCGGCACGCACCTGAAGGCAGGCTTCGAACTCCACCTGGCCAAGGAGTTCCTCCGCGAGTCGATCCACCTGGCGCTGCGCCCCGAGGGCCGCATCATCCCCTCCCCGACCGAGGGCAAGGAGAACCGCCTCTACCGCGTGCCGGTGGGCGTCGTCGGCGTCATCAGCCCCTTCAACTTCCCGTTCCTGCTGTCGCTGAAGTCCGTGGCCCCCGCCCTCGCCCTCGGCAACGCGGTCGTCCTCAAGCCCCACCAGAACACGCCGATCTGCGGCGGCACGCTGGTCGCGAAGATCCTCGAGGACGCGGGCCTGCCAGCCGGTCTGCTCAACGTCGTGGTCACCGACATCGCGGAGATCGGCGACGCCTTCATCGAGCACCCCGTCCCGAAGGTCATCTCCTTCACCGGCTCCGACAAGGTCGGCCGTCACGTCGCCACCGTCTGCGCCTCGCACTTCAAGCGCTCGATCCTCGAACTCGGCGGCAACAGCGCGCTGGTGGTCCTCGACGACGCCGACATCGACTACGCGGTCGACGCGGCCGTCTTCAGCCGGTACGTCCACCAGGGCCAGGTCTGCATGGCCGCCAACCGCATCCTGGTGGACCGCTCCGTCGAGGCCGAGTTCACCGAGAAGTTCGTCGCCAAGGTCAGCACACTGAAGACCGGCGACCCGCGCGACCCGCAGACGGTCATCGGCCCGGTCATCAACTCCTCGCAGGCGGACTCCGTCTCGGGCACCGTCGAGCAGGCCATCGCCGAGGGCGCCACCGCACTCCTGCACGGCTCGACCAGGGACAACCTGGTCGAGCCCTCCGTCCTCAAGGACGTCCCCCACGACTCGCCCCTCCTGAGGCAGGAGGTGTTCGGCCCGGTCGCGTTCCTCATCCCGTTCGACGGCGAGGAGGACGCCGTCCGCATCGTCAACGACACCCCCTACGGCCTGAGCGGCGCCGTGCACACCGGGGACGTCGAGCGGGGCGTCGCGTTCGCCAAGCGGATCGACACCGGCATGTTCCACGTGAACGACGGCACCGTCCACGACGAGCCGATCGTCCCCTTCGGCGGCGAGAAGTCCTCCGGCGTCGGCCGCCTGAACGGCGAGACGACCGTCGACGCGTTCACCACCCACAAGTGGATCTCGGTCCAGCACGGGCGGAGTTTCTTCCCCTTCTGAGGCCGGCTGACGAGGCCGGTTCTACGCTGGCCCCATGTCAGCGATCCGTCTCCTCGTGCTCGGCGCGGTCCGTCAGCACGGGCGGGCCCACGGTTACCAGGTGCGCAACGACCTGGAGTACTGGGGCGCGCACGAGTGGTCCAACGCCAAGCCCGGCTCGATCTACCACGCCCTGAAACAGATGGCGAAACAGGGCCTGCTCCACGCGCACGAGACGGCGCCCTCCACGGCCGGCGGGCCGCCCCGCACCGAGTACGAGATCACGGAGGCGGGAGACGAGGAGTACTTCAGTCTGCTCCGGGCCTCCCTCACGGCGTACGACCAGAAGCCGGACGTCCTGTCCACCGCGCTCGGCTGCATGGTCGACCTGGAGCGTGCCGAGGTGCTGCGGCTGCTCGCGGAGCGGGTGCGGAGCATCGAGGAGTGGCGGAAGTCCGTCACGGAGTACTACACGCCCGAGGCGGGCCCCGAGTCGATCGGTCACATCGGCGAGATCATGAACTTCTGGGTCCACTCCGCCGACACGGGCGCCGAGTGGACCCGTGGCCTCATCGCCCGCATCGAGAGCGGCGCCTACACGTTCGCCGGCGAGGGCGAGCCGTTCGTCGGCGTCCTGAGGGAAGGCGAGAAGAACCCGTACGCGACGGGGGAGCGGCACCCGGAGGACGATCGCTGAGGGACGGCTCAGTGGTGGAAGCCGGTGACCGCGCCCCTGTCGTGGGTCAGCGGGTTCGGCTGGCGGCGCAGCTCGGGCAGCAGACGGCCCAGGTCCTCCACGAGCAGCTCGGCCAGGTCGGCGGAGAAGCCGTTGCGGCAGACCACCCGCAGCACCGACAGGTCCTCGCGGTTCGCCGGGAAGGTGTACGCGGGAACCAGCCAGCCGCGCTCGCGCAGCCGCCGGGACACGTCGAAGACGTCGTACGCGGTGACGTCCGGCGCGGTCGTGAAGGCGAACACGGGCAGCTCGTCGCCGCGGGTGAGGAGCCGGAAGTCGCCCATCGCCCCGATCCGGTCCGCGAGGCCCCGCGCCACGTCCCGCGCGGTCTGCTGCACCGCCCGGTAGCCCTCGCGGCCCAGCCGCAGGAACGTGTAGTACTGCGCGACCACCTGGGCGCCCGGCCGCGAGAAGTTCAGCGCGAACGTGGGCATGTCGCCACCCAGGTAGTTGACCCGGAAGACGAGTTCCTCCGGCAGTTCGGCGGCCGAGCGCCACAGCGCCCACCCCACGCCCGGATAGACGAGCCCGTACTTGTGCCCCGAGGTGTTGATGGACGCCACCCGCGGCAGCCGGAAGTCCCATACCAGGTCCTCGTCGAGGAACGGCGCGACCATGGCCCCCGAGGCGCCGTCGACATGGACGGGCACATCCAGTCCCGTACGTTCCTGGAGCTCGTCCAGCGCCGCGCACAGCTCGGCGATCGGCTCGTACGACCCGTCGAAGGTCGACCCCAGGATGCCGACGACCCCGATCGTGTTCTCGTCGCACTGCTCGGCCGCGGCCCGCGGATCGAGGTGGAACCGGTCGCCCTCCATGGGCACCTGACGGGCCTCCACCTCCCAGAAGGCGCAGAACTTCTCCCAGCACACCTGCACGTTGACGCCCATGACGAGGTTCGGGCGCGCCTCCTTCGAGGGGTACCGGTCGGCGTTGCGCTTCGCCCACCGCCGCTTCAGCGCCATCCCGGCCAGCATGCACGCCTCGCTCGACCCGGTCGTCGAACAGCCCACGGCCGCCCCCGGGTCGGGCGCGTTCCACAGGTCGGCGAGCATCGCCACACACCGCCGCTCCAGTTCGGCCGTGCGCGGGTACTCGTCCTTGTCGATCATGTTCTTGTCCCGGCACTCGGCCATCAGGACACCGGCCTGCGGCTCCATCCAGGTGGTGACGAAGGTGGCCAGGTTCAGCCGCGCGTTCCCGTCGAGCATGAGCTCGTCGTGGACCAGCTGGTACGCCGTCGAAGGGGCCACCGGCGCGTCCGGGAGCCGGTGCGTGGGCGGCGCCTCGGCCATGCCGCCGAGGGGGTTCGCCTCCCCGTAGAAAGGGTTCACGGCCAGCGTGCGCGCGCCGTCCCCGGCCGCGGTGTCACCTCGGTGCAGTGGCATGGAATCGACGGTAGGCCCGGCGCATCGGACTTGCACCTCACGCGACGTGAGGACTCAGTCTGAAACGCGTACCGAGAAGAAGGAGGGAGCGGAAGCCGATGGGCTACTCCGTGGGACAGGTCGCCGGTTTCGCCGGGGTCACGGTGCGCACCCTGCACCACTACGACGACATCGGCCTGCTCGCACCGAGCGAGCGCAGCCACGCGGGCCACCGGCGTTACAGCGACGCCGACCTCGACCGGCTGCAGCGGATCCTGTTCTACCGGGAGCTCGGCTTCCCGCTCGACGAGGTCGCGGCGCTTCTCGACGACCCGGACGTGGACCCGCGCGCGCACCTGCGCCGCCAGCACGAGCTGCTGACCGCCCGGATCGAGAAGCTGCAGAAGATGGCCGCGGCCGTGGAGCAGGCCATGGAGGCACGCAGGATGGGAATCAACCTCACGCCCGAGGAGCGGTTCGAGGTCTTCGGGGACAAGGACCCGGAGCAGTACGCCGAGGAGGCGGAGCAGCGCTGGGGCGGCACCGAGGCGTACGCCGAGTCGCAGCGCCGCGCCGCCTCGTACACCAAGGAGGACTGGAAGCGCCTGCAGGCCGAGGCGAACGACTGGAGCGAGCGCTACACGGCGCTGATGGCCGAGGGCGAGCCGCCCGCCGGTGAACGGGCCATGGCCCTGGCCGAGGAACACAGGCGGCACATCGGCACGTGGTACTACGAGTGCCCGTACGAGATGCACCGCTGCCTGGCCGAGATGTACGTGGCCGACGAGCGCTTCAAGGCGTTCTACGACGCGATGCGCCCGGGGCTCGCCGAGCACCTCAAGGAGGCCATCCTGGCCAACGCGGCCCGGCACGAGAGCTGACACATCCGTGCGGTGAGGGGCGCCCGTCCGGGGGAGCGCCCCTCACCCCCGTCCGGACCTCCCGCGGTCGGCTGCTCCGGTGCGATCATGCCCATGGTTCAGAGCTTTCTCCCAGCGGGAGCACAGCGCATCCTGGAGGCGACGGTGGAACCTGGCGGGGTGCCGCTACGTTGATAGCTTTGGTCAGCCGTACGCTGCACCCCCCTCAGACACCCCACAGGAGCCCGGAACGTGGAGACGCTCGCCCTCGGACCAAGCTGGTTGGATCCGAACTACCTGCTCGACACGTTCGGCATCTGGGGCCTGCTCCTGATCGTGTTCGCCGAGTCGGGCCTGCTCATCGGCTTCTTCCTGCCCGGCGACTCGCTGCTGTTCACCGCGGGCATGCTGATCACGGCCAAGACGCTGGACTTCCCGCTGTGGCTGGCCATCGTGCTGATCTGCGTCGCCGCCATCCTCGGCGACCAGGCGGGCTACATGTTCGGCAAGAAGGTGGGCCCGGCGCTGTTCAAGCGCCCGGACTCACGCCTGTTCAAGCAGGAGAACGTCACCAAGGCCCACGAGTTCTTCGAGAAGTACGGCCCGAAGTCCCTGGTCCTGGCCCGCTTCGTGCCCATCGTGCGCACGTTCACGCCGATCATCGCCGGGGTCAGCGGCATGCGGTACCGCTCGTTCCTGACGTTCAACATCGTCGGGGGCATCCTGTGGGGCGCGGGCGTCACCCTGCTCGGCTCCTGGCTCGGCAGCATCGGCTTCGTCCGCAAGAACATCGAGGCGATCCTGATCCTGATCGTCCTGCTCTCGGTCCTTCCCATCGTCTTCGAGTTCCTGAAGGCCCGTAAGGCCAGGAAGAACCAGCCCCCGGCCCAGCAGCAGACCCCGCCCCACCCGATGATGGACGACGCGACGACCCAGCTGCGGCGCGTACAGCCGACTCAGCAGCCCCAGCAGCCGTACGGCAACCAGCAGCCCCAGCAGCCGTACGGCAACCAGCCCCAGGACCCGTACGGCAACCAGCCCCAGGACCCGTACGGCAACCAGCCCCAGGACCCGTACGGCTACCAGCAGGGCCAGCAGTACCCGCAGCAGTACCAGCAGGGCCCGTACGGCAAGAACTACCGGCAGAACTGACTGCCCCACGGCAACCCCGCGCCCCCAAGGGGCGCGGGGCTGTATCGATATGCGGCTCCGCCGCGTGGGCGCGACAAACCACAACAAACCCGCAGTCGCCGTACACACGGAATTGAACCGAGCTCGTAGGCGCCCCGCTCAGAACCCTCGGGTTCGCTTGGCGGCCCTGCGCCCCTCGGGGGACCCGATCCGCAGGAACAACCGCGAGATCTCCGACCCCAGGTTCACCCCGATCGCGATGGCCATCGCGAGCGCCGCGGCCTTCGTCAGGTTCACCACACCCGCGTCCACGTCGTTCTGGGCGAACGCGAGCAACCCGAAGTACGTGGCGGAACCCGGCAACAGGGGCCCGATCGCCGCCGTCGTGTACGGCAACGCGGAAGCGAACCGGTACCGGGACAGCAACTGCCCGAACAGCCCCACGAGCCCCGCGGCGACGGCCGTGGAGGCCACCGGCGAGATCCCGCCCGTGTAGTGCATCGCGCCGTACACGACCCACGCCACGCCCCCGTTGAGCGTCACCAGTAGCACGGTGGACCGTTCCTGCTGGAGCAGCACCGCGAACGTGAGCGCGAGGAGCATGGCGGCGCCGGTCTGCCAGTAGGGCCGCTCGCCGGCGCCCGCCAGCGCCGCGTCCGGACTCAGCTCGGCGCCCACCTGCACGCCGAAGTAGAGCACCAGCAGCACGCCGACGACGATGCCGACGTACAGGTACATGACCTCCAGGAGCCGCGCTGACGCCGTGATGTAGAAGCCGGTCAGCCCGTCCTGCACGCCCGCCACCAGGGCCCGTCCCGGCAGCAGCGCGAACAGCCCACCGGTGATCACCGCGGACGCCTTCACGTCCACCTCGGCGAGCGTGAGCGCGATCCCGATCGCGGCCGGAGGCATCGCGGCCATGATGAACTGGTAGAACTCCGGCAGCCCGCGCCCCGCGCACAGCCACGCCAGCCGGTCGCCGAGCATCGCGCCCAGCGCGGCCGCGACGAACACGATCACGTCACCGCCGACCAGGACCGAGGCCGCGCCCGCGAGCAGCCCGGCGGCGCCGGTCAGCACCCAGCCCGGGTACGGGTGCCGGTTGCGCCGGATCTCCGCGAGCCGCCGGTAGGCCTCCTCCAGCGAGAACGCGGTCTCCGGGTCGCTCAGGTCGTCCACGAGCCGGTAGACGGCCGCGAGCCGCGTGTAGTCGGTGGCCCGGCGGCGCACGGTCCGTGACGCGGTCACCGGGTCGTCCACCAGGGACGGCTGGTACGAGATCGACAGCAGCGTGAACGTGACGTTCGGCTCGCACCGGTCGAGCCCGTACGACCGGCAGACGGCGAACATCGCCGCCTCCACGTCCTCCGCGCCCTCACCACCGGCGAGCAGCAACTCCCCGATGCGGAGGGTGAGGTCGAGCACGCGCGGGATGGCGGGCCCCGACTCGTCCTCCTTGTGCACGGGTTCGGGAGCGGGCCGCTCGGCCACCGGCATGCGCAGCATCGTGCGCATCCGGTCCTGCCAGGGCAGCTCCTTGGTCAGTCTGACCACGGGGACCCCGGAGGGCGGGGTGAAGGCGGCCGGGGCGTGCCGGGAGCTGTAGGTGCTCGGCGGGCTGAACGCGGACCCCTCCGGCTCGGCGGCCGGCTGCTGTGGCGGCGCCAGCCCCTCCGGGACCACGAACTCCGAGGTCGTGTGAGACTCGGGCTCGGCCACGGGCGCCACGTCCAGCCCCATGGGAATCGCGAACTCGGACGTGATCTGCGACTCCCCGTCGACCGCCACGTCCCCCGCCGGCCGCCCGAACCCACTACGTGCCGCGTCCGACCGCGGCTTACGGTCCTCCACGTACGTCACCGACGCGCCCCCTTCTGACGCCTTTCTCCGGCGCCGCTCCCGCGGACGCCCTCCTTTCTGAGTACCGGCGTCCCCGCCTGCCCCGTGGTGCTCAGCTTCCGGCGGTGACCCCACCCGCCTCAGTATGCGTACCGGTATTCGCCCGGCCCACACGTGTGCCGGCCAGGGCCCGGCACACGAACGGGCCGCCCGCTCCCCGACAGGGGGTCGGCCGGCCCGTTCGGAAAACTCCCGGGGCGTCAGTGCCCGCCCTGCTCCTTGAAGCGCTTGTACGACCGCTCGATCTCGATCTCGGCGTCCTGGCGGCCCACCCAGTTGGCGCCCTCGACGGACTTGCCGGGCTCCAGGTCCTTGTAGACCTCGAAGAAGTGCTGGATCTCCAGGCGGTCGAACTCCGACACGTGGTGGATGTCACGGAGGTGCTCCACACGCGGGTCGGTCGCCGGCACGCACAGCAGCTTGTCGTCGCCGCCGGCCTCGTCCGTCATCCGGAACATGCCGATCGCACGGCACTTGATGAGGCAGCCCGGGAAGGTCGGCTCGTCCAGGATGACCAGCGCGTCCAGCGGGTCGCCGTCCTCGCCGAGGGTGTTCTCGACGAAGCCGTAGTCGGTCGGGTAGGCGGTCGAGGTGAAGAGACGACGGTCCAGGCGGATCCGACCGGTCTCGTGGTCCACCTCGTACTTGTTGCGCGAACCCTTCGGGATCTCGATCGTGACGTCGAACTCCACCGGTGGCTCCTCCATGATCAACACATAGTTCTGGTGGTTAAGTGTCCCTCACGCAGCTACGTGATCGCGAAAGGGGCTGGTGGTAGTGCCGGAGCCGAAGGGCTGGCGGACCGCGAGGCCGCATGCGGTGCGGCTCGCGCGCGCCGCGAAACCGCACGTCGTACGCGGCACGCGAGCGGTCGTGCACGCCACCCGAGCCGTCGCGACGCGCTCCATGAAGCTCACGACCCTCCAGCTCACCGCCGGTGCGGCCGCGTTCGGCCTGGCCCTGTCGGCCGGAGCGGTGGCCGCGGCCGGTCCCTGGGACTCCTCGGGTCAGCGTACGGCCGAGCGGGACTGGGCGGCATCGCGTGATCGGGAGGGTGGCGCAGATCACGGACCCGGTTCCGGTACGGCACCGGGGGCGCCCAAGCCGGCGCCGAGCGCGGCCTCGGTACTGACGGGCCTCGGCGGCTCGGTGCCCGCGCCCACGGAGCAGGCGCTCGCCGACGTCCTCAACCCCCTCCTGCGCGCCCCCGCGCTGGGTTCAGGCCGTACGGCCGCCGTCGTCGACGTCACGACAGGGAAGACGCTCTACGGCCTCGGCGCGGACGAGGCCCTCACCCCCGCCTCCACCACGAAGATCGCCACCGCGGCCGCGGCGCTCTCCGCGGCCGGCCCCGACCACCGAATCCAGACGCGGACCGTCCTCCAGCCCGACGCCAAGGAGGTCGTCCTGGTCGGCGGCGGTGACCCGACCCTGACCGCCCACAAGGACGCGGGCGGCTACGCGTCCCTGCGCACCCTCGCCGCCGAGACGGCGACCGCCCTCAAGAAGCGCCAGGTGAACGAGGTGGCGGTCGCGTACGACACCTCGCTCTACAGCGGACCCGCCCTGCACCCCATCGGGGTGAACTCCAACCTCGCGCCCGTCAGCGCCCTGATGGTCGACGAGGCCCGCCTCGACGACTCCTCCAGCGGCCCCGCGGACCGCGGGGCGGACCCGGCGGCGGACGCGGCGAAGGCGTTCGCGGAACTGCTGGCGGACGAGGGCATCAGCACGACGCTCGCCGCCCCCGTGAAGGCCGCCGACAACGCCGGCTCCCTCGCCACCGTCGAGTCCCCGCCCCTGTCCACCCTGGTCGAACGCATGCTGACCAACAGCGACAACGACATCGCCGAGGCCCTCGCCCGCCAGACGGCACTCGCTGTGGGCGAGCCGGCGAGCTTCGAGGGCGCCGAAGCGGCGATCCACGCGGCCCTGGACGAACTCGGCCTCCCCCTGGACGGCGCCCGCTTCGCCGACGGCAGCGGCCTGAACCGCGACGACCGCCTGACCGCCCACCTCCTCACCGCCCTCCTCGCCAAGGCGGCCTCCCCGTCCCACCCCGAGCTCCGCTCGATCGTCACCGGCCTCCCCGTGGCCGGCTTCACGGGCACCCTCCGCACCCGCTACGCCGGCGACGTACCCGGCACAGGCGTCGTACGAGCCAAGACGGGCACCCTGACCGGCGTGAACACCCTCGCGGGCACGGTCGTGGACACCGACGGCCGCCTCCTGGCCTTCGCCTTCCTGGCCACGGACACGGTGGACCCCACGGGCGCCCAGAAGGCCCTGGACACCGCAGCCTCGGCCCTGGCGACGTGCGGCTGCCGGTAGGGGGCCGGACGCCCCAAGGGGCGCGGGGCCGTGACATCGCGCGGCTCCCGCGCGGCTCTCAGGGGCGCGGGGAACTGCGCGACCAGCCACGAACGACCCGCGGTTTCAAACCGGCGGCCCCACCCACATAGGGGCGCGGGGAACTGCGCGACAAGCCACCGACAACCCGCACTAGAGAACCGCAGCACCCCTCACCCACCTCTCCACGGCCTGCCCCCAGCGGCAGCGCTCCCGTACGGTTGATTCATGACGCGCATCGGTGGTGCCGAGATGGTCGACTGGAATCTCGCGGTGGCGACCGCGACCCGGCTCGTACGGCCGGGCCCCGAGGTGAGCCGCGACGAGGCCAGGGCCGTCGTCGCGGAGCTGCGCCGACACGCCAGGTCCTCGGAGGAACACGTCCGGGGCTTCACCCGTATGGGCACCGAGGGGGCCCACGACACCCCTGTCCTCGTCGTCGACCGCCCGGGCTGGGTCCGGGCGAACGTCGCCGGGTTCCGGGAACTCCTCAAACCGCTGCTGGACAAGATGCAGGAACGTCGCAGCGGCAGCCCCGGCGGCGCGGTGCTGGGCGCCGTCGGCGGCAAGGTCACCGGCGTGGAGCTCGGCATGCTGCTGTCGTTCCTCGCCTCCCGCGTCCTCGGCCAGTACGAGACCTTCGCCCCCGCGACCCGGGAGCTCCCGGCGAACGAGAACGGCGGCGGCCGGCTGCTCCTCGTCGCCCCGAACATCGTCCACGTGGAGCGGGAACTCGACGTCGAGCCCCACGACTTCCGTCTCTGGGTGTGCCTGCACGAGGAGACGCACCGCACGCAGTTCACCGCGGTGCCCTGGCTGCGTGACCACCTGGAGGGTGAGATCCAGTCCTTCCTGGGGGAGACCGAGGTCGACCCCATGACCGTCCTGGAGCGCATCCGGGAGGCCGCCCAGTCGCTCGCCGGCGGACGCCCCGAGGGCGAGGAGGGCGACGAGTCGCGGTCCCTCGTGGAACTCGTCCAGACGCCCGCGCAGCGCGAGATCCTCGGCCGCCTCACCGCGGTGATGTCCCTCCTTGAGGGCCACGCCGACTTCGTGATGGACGGCGTGGGCCCCGACGTCGTGCCGTCCGTGGGCGAGATCCGCGAGAAGTTCCAGCAGCGCCGCGCCCGCGGGGCCTCGCGCCTGGACCTCGCCCTGCGCAAGCTGCTGGGTCTGGACGCCAAACTCAGGCAGTACAAGGACGGCGAACGGTTCGTACGGTCCGTCGTCGAACAGGTCGGCATGGAGGGCTTCAACCGCGTGTGGACCTCGCCGAACACCCTGCCGACCAAGGCGGAGATCGCCAAACCGGCGGACTGGGTCGCGCGGGTGCACCGGAAGTCGGAAGCGTGAGGCCAGTGGGGACGGCGTGACACGAATCCGGCCGACGGCAGGCAAACGCCCCCGCAATCACCCGTCCGAGGGAGCGTGAGCGCTGCGCAGGCGTGCAATGCTCGGGGCACGGCCCGTTTCTGTCACCATCTACACACTCTGAGTGACCGGCTTCGGGCTCACCCCCCGACAACTTCATGAAGGGAACCGGACATGGGTCCCCATCCTGCGGTCGCGGCGATACGCCTGGCGGTCCGCCGCGTACTCCACGACCTCCTCACCGAACTCCACACCGACACCGCCCGCGCCGTACCCGCCCTCCGCCCCGGCGGGCCCCCCGCAGGGACCGGCGCACCGGCACACCCCCACACCGCGCGTCCCGACGCCATGCCTGCCGACGTCGTGCCTGCCGACGTCCCGGCCGGCGACGTCCTGCCTGTCACCGCCGGCGACGTCCTGCCTGTCACCGCCGGCGACGCACAGCCGCCTTCGGACCGTGACGTCCCCGCACCACCGCCGCTCGTGCTCGTGGCCTGCTCCGGCGGCGCCGACTCCATGGCGCTCGCGTCCGCCCTCGCCTTCGAAGCCCCCAGACTCGGCATCCGCGCCGGCGGCATCACCATCGACCACGCCCTGCAGTCCGGCTCCGACCTGCGTGCCGCCGAGGTCGTCCTGCGCCTGCGGGAGCTCGGCCTGGACCCGGTCGAGTCCGTCGCCGTGACGGTCGGGCGCGACGGCGGCCCCGAAGCCGCCGCCCGTGACGCCCGCTACGCCGCCCTGGACGCCGCCGCCGAACGCCACGGCGCCACCGCCGTCCTGCTCGGCCACACCCGCGACGACCAGGCCGAGACGGTTCTGCTCGGCCTCGCCCGCGGCTCCGGTATCCGCTCCCTGTCCGGTATGGCCGCGGTCTCGGGGGCCGGCGGCCGTTACCGCCGCCCCTTCCTCCTGATCGACCGGCAGACCGCCCGCAAGGCCTGCATGGTCCAGTCCCTGCCCGTCTGGGACGACCCGCACAACACCGACCCCGCCTACACCCGCTCCCGCCTGCGTCACGAGGGCCTGCCCGCCCTGGAGAAGGCGCTCGGCAAGGGCGTCGTGGAAGCGCTCGCCCGCACCGCCCGGCTGGCGCGTGACGACGCCGACGCCCTCGACGCCTGGGCCCGCGAGGCGGAGGCGTCCGTACGCGACGCGGCGGGCCTCCTGGAGTGCGCCAGGCTGTACGCGCTGCCCGTCGCCGTCCGCCGTCGCGTCCTGCGCCGTGCCGCCATCGAGGCCGGGGCTCCGGCCGGGTCGCTGTTCGCCCGTCACATCGAGGAGGTCGACCGGCTGATCACCGGCTGGCGCGGCCAGGGAGCCATCAATCTCCCGGGCAAAGTCGTCGTCCGCCGGCAGGGTGGCAGACTGGTGATTCGGCAAGGCTGACAAACACACTTCCTTCAGGAGGTGCAGGGGTTCCCCCTCCGGGGAGGGGCCGTTCAGCCGGTGGGACGACCGAAAGTGATGCGGGTGGACGCGAAAGACATGGGTGCCGACCTCAAGCAGGTACTCATCACCAAGGAAGAGATCGACGCCAAGCTGGCCGAGCTGGCCGCGAAGATCGACGCGGAGTACGCGGGCAAGGACCTGCTGATCGTGGGCGTCCTCAAGGGCGCGGTGATGGTCATGGCGGACCTCGCCCGGGCGCTGTCCACCCCCCTCACCATGGACTGGATGGCCGTCTCCTCGTACGGCGCGGGCACCCAGTCCTCCGGTGTGGTGCGGATCCTCAAGGACCTCGACACCGACATCAAGGGCAGGCACGTCCTGATCGTCGAGGACATCATCGACTCGGGGCTGACCCTCTCCTGGCTGATCTCCAACCTCGGATCCCGGGAGCCGGCCTCGCTGAAGGTGTGCACCCTGCTGCGCAAGCCGGAGGCGGCCAAGGTCGCGATCGACGTGGAGTGGGTCGGATTCGACATTCCCAACGAGTTTGTCGTGGGATACGGCCTCGACTACGCCGAGAAGTACCGCAATCTCCCGTTCGTCGGTACGCTCGCGCCTCACGTTTACGGCGGCTGAAACGCCCTTGTCACGAGGGCGGCAAGCCTCCGTGGAACGCTCGGGAACCCCAGCGGCTCTCGCGCCGTTGGAGCATGCAGAGACGGGATTGTCAGCCGCCCACGCGGCGTTGGGTGACAATGCTGGGGTACCGTCCGAAGAACAGCCTTTATCAAACTCACTATGGCAGGAGGGACGGGGCGCCACCGCTCCGTATGGATGGACGTGAAGCGATACTTCCGTGGGCCGGTCATGTGGATCGTGCTGGCCGTCCTTGCCGTGGTCGTGTTGATGCAGGTCGTCGGCTCGTCCGGCGGCTACAAGACGGTGGACACCGGCCAGGTCGTCCAGGCGATCAACCAGGACAAGGTCAAGTCGGCCAAGCTGACCACCGGCGACGAGCAGATCATCAAGGTCGAGCTCAAGAGCGGTGAAAAGGTCGAGGGCAGCTCGAAGATCCAGGCGAGCTACATCGGTGACCAGGGCGTGAGCCTCGCCACCACGCTGCAGGAGAAGTACCAGACCAAGCAGATCGAGGACGGCTACACGGTCTCGCCCTCGAAGCAGAACCCGTTCGTCGGCATCCTGCTCTCGCTGCTCCCCTTCGTCCTCATCGTGGTCGTTTTCCTGTTCCTGATGAACCAGATGCAGGGCGGCGGCTCCCGGGTGATGAACTTCGGGAAGTCCAAGGCGAAGCTCATCACCAAGGACACCCCCAAGACGACGTTCTCGGACGTCGCGGGCTCGGACGAGGCGGTCGAGGAACTCCAGGAGATCAAGGAGTTCCTCCAGGAGCCCGCCAAGTTCCAGGCGGTCGGGGCGAAGATCCCCAAGGGCGTGCTGCTCTACGGCCCGCCCGGTACGGGCAAGACGCTGCTCGCGCGCGCCGTCGCGGGTGAGGCGGGCGTCCCCTTCTACTCGATCTCCGGTTCCGACTTCGTCGAGATGTTCGTCGGTGTCGGTGCCTCCCGTGTCCGCGACCTCTTCGAGCAGGCCAAGGCGAACGCCCCGGCGATCGTCTTCGTCGACGAGATCGACGCGGTCGGCCGCCACCGCGGCGCCGGCCTCGGCGGCGGTCACGACGAGCGCGAGCAGACCCTGAACCAGCTGCTCGTCGAGATGGACGGCTTCGACGTGAAGGGCGGCGTCATCCTGATCGCCGCCACCAACCGGCCCGACATCCTCGACCCGGCCCTCCTGCGCCCCGGCCGCTTCGACCGCCAGATCGCGGTCGACCGCCCGGACATGCAGGGCCGTCTGGAGATCCTCAAGGTCCACCAGAAGGGCAAGCCGGTCGCCCCGGACGTCGACCTGTCGGCGGTCGCCCGCCGCACGCCCGGCTTCACGGGTGCCGATCTGTCCAACGTCCTGAACGAGGCCGCGCTCCTCACGGCCCGCAGCGACAAGAAGCTGATCGACAACCAGATGCTGGACGAGGCCATCGACCGCGTCGTGGCGGGCCCGCAGAAGCGGACCCGGATCATGTCGGACAAGGAGAAGAAGATCACCGCGTACCACGAGGGCGGACACGCCCTGGTCGCGGCGGCCTCACCGAACTCCGATCCGGTCCACAAGATCACGATCCTGTCGAGAGGCCGCGCCCTCGGCTACACGATGGTGCTCCCGGACGAGGACAAGTACTCGACCACGCGCAACGAGATGCTCGACCAGCTGGCCTACATGCTGGGCGGCCGCGCGGCCGAGGAGCTGGTCTTCCACGACCCGACGACGGGTGCCGCGAACGACATCGAGAAGGCCACGGCCACGGCCCGCGCGATGGTCACGCAGTACGGCATGACCGAGCGTCTCGGCGCGATCAAGTTCGGCGGCGACAACACCGAGCCGTTCCTCGGCCGTGAGATGGCTCACCAGCGCGACTACTCGGAAGAGGTCGCCGCGCTCGTCGACGAAGAGGTCAAGAAGCTCATCGAGACCGCGCACAACGAGGCCTGGGAGATCCTCGTCGAGAACCGTGACGTCCTCGACAACCTGGTCCTCGCGCTGCTGGAGAGGGAGACGCTGGGCAAGGAGGAGATCGCCGAGATCTTCGCCCCCATCGTCAAGCGCCCGCCGCGGCCCGCGTGGACCGGCTCCTCCCGCCGTACGCCCTCCACCCGCCCGCCGGTGCTCTCCCCGAAGGAGCTCGCGCTGACGAACGGGGTGAACGGCGCGACGCCGGCGATCACCGGCACCGCGGAGTCCGTCCCCGCCAAGGAGGCCGCACCGGAGGACCGCCCGGAGAGCTGAGACTCCGACGGTTTTCGGCCGACGGGCCCGGAATGAATGGCCGCGCCCCCCAGGTTCTAGCCTGGGGGGCGCGGCATTTTCGTATGCCCGCACATGTGACGTGATCAGTACACGTCGAAGCCAGAGGAAAACGAGGCACCAGATGACCGACCCCGTGACGCTGGACGGTGAAGGCGCGATCGGCGAGTTCGACGAGAAGCGCGCCGAGAACGCCGTACGCGAGCTGCTGATCGCGGTCGGGGAGGACCCGGACCGGGAGGGGTTGCGGGAGACGCCCGCGCGGGTGGCGCGGGCTTACCGGGAACTCCTGGCGGGACATACGCAGGAACCCGAGCACGTCCTGACGACCACGTTCGACATCGGTCACGACGAGATGGTCCTGGTCAAGGACATCGAAATCGTATCTTTGTGTGAACATCACATGCTGCCCTTCCACGGCGTAGCTCACATCGGGTACATCCCGTCCGAAAACGGCAAGATCACGGGTCTCTCCAAGCTGGCGCGGCTGGTCGAGGTGTTCGCCCGTCGCCTGCAGGTGCAGGAACGGCTCACGACCCAGATCGCCGACTCCCTCATGAAGATCCTCGAGGCCCGTGGCGCGATCGTCGTGATCGAGGCCGAGCACATGTGCATGTCGGTGCGCGGCATCCGCAAGCCGGGTGCGAAGACCACGACGTCGGCCGTGCGCGGACAGCTCCGTGACGCTACGACCCGTGCCGAGGCGATGAGCCTGATACTGGCGCGCTGACCCGATGGGCCAGAGGTGCCCGGGCACTCCGCGCGAAGAACCCGGCACCGCGCCGGAGGCCTAGGCTGGACGCATGAACATGAAGAGCGGCCGCGACCACGTGGCAGGACTGCCCGCATGGGACCGCTGCGCGGTCATGGGCGTCGTCAACGTCACTCCGGACTCGTTCTCCGACGGCGGCCGCTGGTTCGACACCACCGCCGCGGTCAAGCACGGCCTCCACCTCGTCGACGAGGGTGCCGACCTCGTCGATGTCGGCGGCGAGTCGACCCGCCCGGGCGCCACGCGCGTGGACGAGGCGGAGGAGCTCCGGCGCGTCATCCCCGTCGTCCGAGGACTGGCCTCCGAGGGCGTCGTCGTCTCCGTCGACACCATGCGCGCCACCGTCGCCGAGCAGGCCCTCGCGGCGGGCGCCGCACTGGTCAACGACGTCAGCGGCGGCCTCGCCGACCCCGCGATGATCCCGGTCGTCGCCGCCGCGGGCGCCCCCTTCGTGGTCATGCACTGGCGCGGCTTCCTGGAGGGCGGCAACGTCAAGGGCGTGTACGCGGACGTGGTCCGTGAAGTGCGCGACGAGCTGCACGCGCGCGTGGAGGCCGTTCTGGACGGTGGTATCGCCCCCGACAGGATCGTCGTCGACCCGGGTCTCGGATTCTCCAAGGACGCCGAACACGACCTCGCCCTCCTCGCCGCCCTCGACCGCCTGCTCGGCCTCGGCCACCCCCTGCTCGTCGCCGCCTCACGCAAGAGGTTTCTCGGCCGTGTCCTCGCCGGCCCCGAGGGCGCCCCGCCGCCGGCCCGGGAACGCGACGCCGCCACCGCCGCCGTCTCCGCCCTGGCGGCCCACCAGGGCGCCTGGGCGGTCCGCGTCCACGAGGTGCGGGCCACCGCCGACGCCGTCCGCGTGGCCAGGGCCGTAGAAGGGGCCCGGGAGCTGTGAGCGCGCCCCACACCGACGTCGAACAGGTCGAACTCGCCAACACGGCCTTCTACGAGGCCCTGGAGCGCGGCGACTTCGAGGAGGTCTCCTCCCTCTGGCTGACCCCCGCGGACCTGGGCGTCGACGAGACGTACCACGACCCGGCGGACACCGGTGTGATCTCCTGCGTCCACCCCGGCTGGCCGGTCCTCACCGGTCGCGGCGAGGTGCTGAGGTCCTACGCGCTCATCATGGCGAACACCGAGTACATCCAGTTCTTCCTCACCGACGTCCATGTGTCCGTCACCGGCGACACGGCCCTGGTGACCTGCACGGAGAACATCCTCAGCGGCGGTCCGGCTCCCGAGGGCGGCGGCGAGCTGGGCCCGCTCGTGGGCCAGCTGGTCGTCGCCACGAACGTGTTCCGGCGCACCGCGGACGGCTGGAAGCTGTGGTCGCACCACGCCTCCCCCGTCCTGACCGAATCCGGCGGTGAGGACGACGAGGACACAACCCCCTGAGTGGGTAGGCGCCTGGTGAGGGCCGTGGAGTGATTCGAGTGGCGGGACCCTGGGTAGGCGCGGTGTTCGGCCTGTGAGCCGCCGTGCCGCGTCGGGGAAACGCCCGGTGAACTGTGCCCGTCGGGTGCGGATCCCGGCTCCCCGTGGCCGAAGGCTGTCAGTGCCCGCAGGTAGATTCGAAGGTGGCCGGCGCACCGTCCGCAAGCGGTACGCACCGGCCGGGACCGACGACTGCAGGAGTGATTCGCGTGGATCGTGTCGCGCTGCGCGGCCTGAGGGCCCGTGGGCACCACGGTGTGTTCCAGAAGGAGCGCGAGGAGGGCCAGACCTTCGTCGTGGACCTGACGCTGGGCCTGGACACCCGACCGGCCGCGGCCGACGACGACCTGGCGAAGACCGTGCACTACGGCATCGTGGCGGAGGAGGTCGTGGCCGTCGTCGAGGGCGAGCCCGTCGACCTCATAGAGACGCTGGCCGAGCGCATCGCCCAGGTGTGTCTGAAGCACGAGGGGGTCCAGGAGGTCGAGGTCTGCGTCCACAAGCCGCAGGCGCCGATCACGGTCCCCTTCGACGACGTGACCGTCACCATCACCCGGAGCCGAGCATGACCGCCTTCTTCACCGAGAGTCAGAGCGACCCGACCGTGCAGCCGGTGCCCACCTCGGTCGTCGAGAAGGTGGACGCCGCCGACACGACCCTGCACAACCCCCAGCGGGCCGTGCTCTCCCTCGGCTCCAACCTGGGCAACCGCCTCGAGACCCTCCAGGGCGCCATCGACGCCCTGGAGGACACCCCGGGCGTACGGGTCAAGGCGGTCTCCCCGGTCTACGAGACGGAGCCGTGGGGCGTCGCGCCCGGCAGCCAGCCCACGTACTTCAACGCGGTCGTGGTCCTGAAGACGACGCTGCCCCCGTCCTCGCTCCTGGAGCGGGCGCACGCGGTCGAGGAGGCCTTCCACCGTGTCCGCAGCGAGCGGTGGGGACCGCGCACCATTGACGTGGACATCGTGTCCTACGCCGACGAGGTCTCCGACGATCCCGTACTGACCCTTCCGCACCCCCGCGCGCACGAGCGGGCCTTCGTCCTCGCGCCCTGGCACGACGTGGAGCCCGAGGCCCAGCTGCCGGGCCGCGGTTCGGTCGCCCAGCTCCTCGCGGACGTCGCCCAGGAGGGCGTCGCCCCCCGCGCGGACCTGGAACTCCAGCTGCCCGAGTAGTCGTTAAGGTCTACCGGGCCGGGATCGTCCCCGGCCCGCAAGGACCACTGGCTCGTCGAAGGGGCATTGTGAGAGAGCTGCGCATCAGGACGCTGGCCGCGGTGTTCGTGGTGGCAGGAGTGCTGTCCTGGGCCGGAGCCCGGCTGTGGAACGCGGTGGGCACACTGCCCCGCGTCCCGCTGGCCGCGCCCATCGTGCTCGCCCTGATCGCCGTCGTCCTCCTCGCCACGGCGCTGTCCCTGCGCTCCCGTCTGAAGGCCCAGCGCGAGCGGCGTCCCGGCGCGCGGGGCGTGGACCCGCTGGTCGCGGCCCGAGCGGTCGTCTTCGGGCACGCGAGCGCCCTGGTCGCGGCCCTGGTCGCCGGCATGTACGGCGGCACGGGCGTGTTCCTCCTGGAGTCCCTGGAGATCCCGGCCCGCCGCGACCAGGCCATCTACGCCGGGTTCTCCGTCGTGGCGGGCATCGGAGTGATAGCGGCCGCCTTCTTCCTGGAGCGCGTGTGCAAGCTCCCGGAGGACGACGACACCAGCGGGGGCGGGGGCGCGGCCCGGGCGGTCTGAGACGCGGCGCCAGCATTGCTTCAGCCCCTCCGGCGTGTGAGGAGCGGGGGTCCGGGGGCCGCGGTCCCCGAACGGGGCCCGGGCAGAGCCCCGAAGGGGCCGAAGGGGCGGAGCCCCTGGGGATGGGGGCGGATTCCAGGGGTCGTTGCAACACGTGGTTGGTTGATCAGGCCGCGAGCAGTTTATGCAGGCGCTCGGCTGGGGTTTCCCAGTCGAGTGTT
>NZ_JBVIEE010000028.1:0-124839 GCF_055572015.1 Streptomyces sp. NPDC030840
CCCGCCGTCCTCGCCTTCCTGCGCGAGGCCCCCCCGACGGAGGAGGGCGGGGACGACCTGGTGCTGTGCGTGCACAACTTCTCCCGCTTCGCGCAGCCCACCGAACTCGACCTGCGCGCCTTCGCCGGCCGCCACCCCGTCGAGCTCATCGGCGGAGTCCGTTTCCCCGCCATCGGGGAACTGCCGTACCTGCTCACTCTCGCGGGCCACGGCTTCTACTGGTTCCGGCTGCGCAAGGACGCCGCCTAGAAGCCCAGGGCGGGGCGGTTTCCACCGCCCCGCCCTGGGCACGCATCAGTAACACCCCGACTCCCCTGGTCCTCTGGTCATCCGGGTCACCGGGGAAAGGACGCGACGCCATGTCGGAAGCCACGTCGGCGACCACGTCGGCAGCAACGCCGGAGGCGGCCACGCACTCCGCGCACTCCGCCCGTACGACGAGTCCGGGCCTCCTTGCGTCTATGGAGCCACTGCTGCGGGAGTGGCTGCCACGGCAGCGGTGGTTCGCGGGCAAGGGCCGGCCGGTCACCGGGTTCACCCTGGTCTCGGCGACCGAACTGCTGCCCGTCAGTTCCAAGTTGGGACTGCTCCATCTGCTCGTACGGGCCCATCAGCCGCTCGTGCCCGTCCAGACCGCCGCGGCACACCCCGCCGACTGCTACCAGCTCCTGATCGGGGTGCGCGAGACCCTGCCGCCGCGGCTCGCGCCCGCGCTGATCGGGCACCTGGACGAGGGGCCGCTCGCGGGGCGCACGGTGTACGAGGCGCTGCACGACCCCCGGCCCGCCGAGGTGCTCCTGGAAGCGCTGCGCGCCCGGGCACGCGTGGGTGAGCTGCGGTTCGAACGGGACATGCGGCAGGAGATCCGAGCAGGGCTCGTGCCTCGCCTGGTGACGGCGGAGCAGTCCAACTCGTCCGTCGTGTATGGCGATACGTTCATTCTGAAGCTGCTGCGGCGGATCGTGCCCGGCACGAACCCGGACCTGGAGCTGCCGCTGATGCTCGCGCGCGAGGGGTGCCCACGGGTGCCGGCTCCGGCGGGCTGGCTGATGGCGGACCTCGCCTCCGCCGACGACTCGTACGTCCTCGGCGTGCTGCAGCCCTTCGTGCAGGGCGCGACCGACGGCTGGGAGCTGGCACTGCGGGAGCTCGCCAAGGGAGAGGACTTCGGCGCGGAGGCGCGGGCGCTGGGGCGCGCGACGGCCGAGGTGCACACGGCGCTGGCGCGGGCACTGCCGACGGTCACCGTCGGGCGGCCCCAGCTGGAGCTGCTCGTGGCCGGGATGACCGAGCGGCTGGAGGCGGCGGCACAGGCGGTTCCGGCGCTGCGGCCGTACGCACCGGAACTGCGCTCCGCCTTCGTGGCCCTGGCGGACCTGGCGGCCGAGGGCACCACCTGGACGGCCCAGCGCATCCACGGGGACCTGCACCTGGGCCAGTGCCTGCGGTCGCCCGGCGGAGAGTGGTCACTCATAGACTTCGAGGGCGAACCCTCCAAGTCGCTCACCGAGCGCCGCATGCCCCAGCCCATCGCACGGGACGTCGCGGGGATGCTGCGTTCCTTCGACTACGCGGCCCACTCGCAGCACCCCCCGGAGCCGCGCTGGGCGTCCCTGTGCCGGGCCGCGTACTGCGCCGGGTACGCGGAGGTCTCCGGGAGCGACCCGCGGACCGATCCCGTGCTGCTGCGCGCGTACGAGACGGACAAGGCGGTGTACGAGGTCGTCTACGAGGCCCGGCACCGCCCCGACTGGCTGCCGGTGCCGCTGGCCGCGATACGCCGGCTGGCGGCGAACGACGACACCCCCTGACGCTCCGACCTTTTCCCTTGCCCCACCCGTCCCCGTCTGTGCCTGTGCCGAGGAGGCCGTGCCCGTGACCCCCCGTCCCCCGTCCGACGACAGTACGAACCAGAACGGCGCCACCGAGAACGACTCCACAGCGGTGGTGAGGAAGACGACCGCGAAACAGGCAGGGGCGAAGAAGACGACGGCGACGAAGGCTGCCGCCAAGAAGACC
This sequence comes from Streptomyces sp. NPDC030840, assembly GCF_055572015.1. Lineage (NCBI taxonomy): Bacteria > Bacillati > Actinomycetota > Actinomycetes > Kitasatosporales > Streptomycetaceae > Streptomyces > Streptomyces sp. NPDC030840. The sequence goes on from NZ_JBVIEE010000028.1 coordinate 2,020, forward strand.
ACGGCTGCCGCCAAGAAGACCACGGCTGCGGCGAAGAAGACGGTGGCGGAGAAGGCGGTGGCCAGGAAGGCGGTGGCGAAGAAGAGCCCCGCGAAGACCGGGGCGAAGGTCACTGAGGGCTCGGACGCGGGCACGGGCACCGCCACGGGTCCGGTCGCGCAGGCGGGTGAGGGTACGGCCGCGAAGAAGACCCCGGCGAAGAAGACCGCGGCGAAGAAGACCGTCGCCAAGAAGACGGCTGCGAAGACTGCGAAGACGACGGCCGCGAAGACGACGGCGGCGAAGGTGACGGCGGCGAAGAAGACCACCGCCACGAAAGCCACCGCCAAGAAGGCCCCGGCCAAGAAGGCGACCAGCGGGAAGACCGCCGCCAAGAAGATCACCGCCGCGCAGGCCCCCGCCACACAGGCCCCGGCCGCACAAGTCCCCGCCACACAAGTCCCCGCCGCCCAGGCCGCCACCAAGAAGACGGCCGCCAAGAAGGCAACGGCCAAGAAGACCTCCGCGAAGAAAGCGGTGGCCAAGAAGGCCGCCGCCAAGAAGGCGGTGGCGGCGAAGAAGGTGGCCGAGGTCGTACCCAGGTCTTCCGAGCCGTCGGCCCCGGAGACCGCCACCGCCGAAGCCGTCGTACGCATCCCCGAGCCCACGAGCCCCGAACCACCGGCCACGGCCACGGCCACAACCGCGGACGTCCCCTCCATCCCTGAACCCCGCGCCGCGCAGGACCCCGGCCGGCCGGCCGCGCCGATCCCCGAGCAGTGGGTGCCGTTGTCGTCCGCGGTCGACGCCGAGGACCGGGAGCGGCTGCTCAACGGCACGCATCACCAGCCGCACGCGGTGCTCGGAGCGCACCCCGTGCCCGGAGGCGTGGTGTTCCGGGCGTTCCGGCCGTACGCGCTGGGGGTCACCGTCGTCACGGACGAGCTGAGGGCCGAACTGCACGACGACGGCGACGGGTTCTTCTCGGCCGTGCTGCCGCTGCGGGCCGTTCCGGAGTCGTACCGGCTGCTCATCACGTACGAGGGGACGGTGCAGGACACCGAGGACGCGTACCGTTTCCTGCCCGCGATCGGGGAGCTGGACCTGCACCTGATCGGCGAGGGGCGGCACGAGGAGCTGTGGAAGGCGCTGGGCGCGCAGCCGATGGTGCACCAGGGCGTGACCGGCACCCGCTTCACCGTGTGGGCGCCCAACGCGCGCGGTGTGCGCCTGGCCGGCACCTTCAACTTCTGGGACGGGACGGGCTACCCGATGCGCTCGCTGGGCTCCTCGGGGATCTGGGAGCTGTTCGTGCCGTCGATCGGCGAGGGTGAGCTGTACAAGTTCGAGATCACCCGGCCGGACGGGACGAAGAGCCTGCGCGCGGACCCGCTGGCCCGCCGTACGCAGGCCCCGCCGGAGACGTCCTCCGTCGTGCACGCGTCCCACTACGAGTGGGGTGACGCGGAGTGGATGACGCGCCGGGCCGACCGCCCGGCCCACGAGGCGCCGTTCTCGGTGTACGAGGTTCATCTGCCGTCATGGCGCCCGGGTCTGACGTATCGTCAGCTCGCGGAGCAGCTGCCCGCGTACGTGCGGGACCTCGGCTTCACCCATGTGGAGTTGCTGCCGATCTCCGAGCACCCGTTCGGCGGTTCGTGGGGCTACCAGGTCACCGGGTTCTACGCGCCCACGGCCCGGCTCGGCACCCCGGACGACTTCAAGTACCTCGTCGACCGGCTCCACCAGGCCGGCATCGGCGTTCTGATGGACTGGGTTCCGGCGCACTTCCCGCGGGACGACTGGGCGCTCGCGGAGTTCGACGGGCTTCCGCTGTACGAGCACGAGGACCCGCGCCGGGCCGCGCACCCGGACTGGGGAACGCTGGAGTTCGACTACGGGCGCCGGGAGGTGCGGAACTTCCTGGTGGCCAACGCGGTGTACTGGTGCGAGGAGTTCCACATCGACGGCCTGCGCGTCGACGCCGTCGCCTCGATGCTGTACCTCGACTACTCGCGCGAGCCGGGCCAGTGGACACCGAACGAGCACGGCGGGCGCGAGAACCTGGACGCGGTGTCGTTCCTGCAGGAGATGAACGCGACGGTGTACCGGCGCGCGCCCGGCGTGGTGACGATCGCCGAGGAGTCCACGGCCTGGGACGGCGTCACGCGCGCCACGCACCACATGGGTCCCGGTGGCTTCGGCGGCCTCGGTTTCGGGCTGAAGTGGAACATGGGGTGGATGCACGACTCGCTCGGCTACATGGCCAAGGACCCGGTGCACCGCAAGCACCACCACAACGAGATGACGTTCTCGATGGTGTACGCCTACAGCGAGAACTACGTGCTGCCGATCTCCCACGACGAGGTCGTCCACGGCAAGGGCTCACTGGTGTCGAAGATGCCGGGCGACTGGTGGCAGCGGCGCGCCAACCACCGGGCCTATCTGGGCTTCATGTGGGCCCACCCCGGCAAGCAGCTCCTCTTCATGGGACAGGAGTTCGCCCAGGGGGCCGAGTGGTCGGAGGAGCACGGGCCCGACTGGTGGCTGCTGGACCCGGCGTACGGGGCGGAGGCCGACCACCGCGGGGTACGGGACCTGGTGCGTGACCTCAACTCCGTCTACCGCGAGGTTCCGGCCCTGTGGGAGCGGGACACCGACTCCTCGGGGTTCGCCTGGGTGGCGGGGGACGCGGCGGAGGACAACGTGTTCGCGTTCCTGCGGTTCGCGGCGGACGGCTCACCGCTGCTGGCGGTGTCCAACTTCGCGCCGGTGGTGCGGAGCGAGTACCGGCTGGGGGTGCCTGACGATGTGCCGGCGTGGCATGAGGTGCTGAACACGGATGCGGAGGTGTACGGGGGCAGTGGCGTCGGCAATCCGCATCCCGTCAAGCCGGAGCCGCAGCCGTGTCATGGGCGGCCGGCCTCGATCGGGCTGACGCTGCCGCCGCTCGCCACGGTCTGGCTCCGCCCGGCGTAGGGTTTCCCGCCCCCGCCGCCCCTACCCGTCCCATCCCGGGGGCTCCGCCCCCAGACCCCCGGGGAGGGCGGCTGGGGTGGCGGGGCGTGTGCGGGTGGGTGAGGGCTGATCGCGCAGTTCCCCGCGCCCCTGAAAACCTCGGCCCCCGGCGGAGAAACACAGCACCCCCCGCCGCACCTCAGTGCGCCTTGCGCGCCCCGGACATCAGCCGCCTCAGCGCCGCCAGCAACCCGCTCGCAGGGCGGTCGGTCCCGTGCCCCGCCGCCGGCACCGGCTCCTCGCCCCGCCGTGGAGCCGGAATCGGGCGCAGGGCGGAACTCCGGTCGCTCAGCTCGTAACGGACGGGGAGCAGACGAAGCCCCCGCACCACCGGCCCGGAGCGCCAGGGCAACTGGTCCGGCGGGAGGGTCAGCTCCGCCTTCGTGAAGTGGTCGAAGACGCGCCCCACCGCCGTGGACACGATCATGCTCGCCAGCTCACGGGCCGCACTGGGGCACTGGTGCGGCCCCGCCCCCCACGCGAGGTGCGCCCGCGTACTGATCGTGGAGTCGACGATGTGGGACGTACCGATCGCCAGCAGGTCGTGGTGTGCGGCGGCGACCGAGGGGGACACGATGTCCCCGGCCCGCACCCAGTAGTTCCCCAGCCGTACGTCACGCGCCGCGAACCGGAAACACATGTTGGCCACGGGCGGACTGACCAGCGCCGCCCGGTTGACCGTCTCACCGATCAGGCCGGCCGACAGGCTGCGCCGCACCGTGGCGTTGCCCCGCAGCACCTCCAGCAGCGTGTTGCAGACCATGTTGCCGGTGATGTCGTTCAGGTAGACGGCGTTCATGAACAGCTCCCGGCCCAGTTGCTCGTCCGAGAGCGTGGGGTCGGACAGGAGCATGTAGGAGGTCAGGTCGTCGCCGGGCACCGCGCGCCGGTGCGCGGCGAGCCGTGTCATCGCGGCCGACGCCCGCGCGGTCGCCGGGCCGGCGTCGGGCCCGCCGTCGAGCATCCGCCAGAGGTCCATGACCATTTCGTCGCCGAGTTCGACGGGGCAGCCGAACAGCTTCGTGGTGACCATGAGCAGCAGCGGCCGCGTGTACTGCGCCGCCAGGTCCGCGAAGCCCGTGGTCCCGGACTCCGCGGCCAGCAGGGCGATGAGCTCGTCCGCGTACCGTGCGACGGCCGCCCGCATCTCCCAGCCCACCGGCGTGTGGCCGTCCTGGAAGGGCCGCATCGCCGAGTGGTAGGTCCCCCGCGCGGCCCGGTGTTCGTCGTCGTCGAAGAACATCATCTGCCGCACCTCGTAGCCCGCGAGGAGCGGCCAGTCCTTGGGCAGCCGCCCCTCGGCGCGCGCCCTCCAGTGCCGTACGTCCCGCCGCCAGAGGCTCTCGCCGCGCAGCACCTCCAGGACCTCGCGGTAGTCGAGGACCAGCCACACCGGCACACCCATCAGCCCCACCGGCGCCACCGGGCCGTGCGTACGCCGCAGCCGCTCGTACACACTGCCCGGATCCGCGTCGAACTCCGAGGTCAGCAGCGGCTCCACGGGCAGCGACTCAAGCCTGGGGCTGCCGGCGGGGGCGGCGGCGAACGCATGAGATTCCATGACGACCACGCATACCGTATGACACGCTCACGTGCAGTGACGACGGCATGAACTGTTACGGCTTGGTGATCCCTGTGGTGGATGTGGTGATTCCGGCTCCTTTGCTTCCCCTCACCTCCGCCACCGGATAGCCCGGACAGACCGGATCCACCGGACACGTCACTCCGCGCCCGCCGCCGCCAGCGCCTGCGGCACCTTCCCCTCGTGTACGACACCCAGCGTCTGCGTCGCGCGGGTCAGCGCCACGTACAGGTCGCTCGTGCCGAACCGGCCGGGCTCCACGACCAGCACCGAGTCGAACTCCAGCCCCTTGGCCTGCCGGGAGTCGAGCAGCACGACCGTCCGCGTCAGGTCCGGTTCCCCGCCCGCCGTGACGCCGTCGAGCCGTGCGGCGAGCGCCCGGTGCAGGTCGCGCGGCGCGATCACCGCGAGGCGCCCCTCGGCGGGGGTGAGTTCGGCGACCGCCTTGGCCACCTCGCCGGGCAGATCGCCCAGGGCCCGGCGCACCCAGGGACGTACGCCCGTGGAGCGGACCGAACTCGGCGGCTCGAAGTCCGGGTTCTCGGCCCGTACGACGTTCGCCGCGAGCTCCATGATCTCGGCGGGCGTACGGTAGTTGACGCCGAGGCGGGTGTGCTCCCAGCGGTCCTCGACGTACGGCTGGAGGATGCCGGCCCAGGAGCCGACACCCGCTTCCTCGGCCGTCTGCGCGGGGTCGCCGACCAGGGTCATCGAGCGGGTCGGCGAGCGCCGCATCAGCAGCCGCCACGCCATGGGCGACAGCTCCTGCGCCTCGTCGACGATGATGTGCCCGAACGCCCAGGTGCGGTCGGCCGCGGCACGCTCGGCGGCGCTGCGGTGGTCGTCCTCCTCCTGCCGTTCGGCGAACCGCTCGGCGTCGATGATGTCGTGCGCGGACAGCACCTCGGAGCTGTCGGGGTCACCGTCCTCCTTGTCCTCGAACTCGTACGTCCGGGACGCGTACGACACGTCCAGCACGCCCTGCGCGTACGCGATCTGCTGCTCCCGCTCGCGCTCGGCGACCGCCCGGGCCATCCTGTCGTCCACGCCGAGGAGTTCGGCCGCCTCGTCGAGCAGCGGTACGTCCGCCACGGTCCACGCGCGCGTCACCGGGCGGCGGACGGCGGCGGCGTCCTCGTCGGACAGGTAGCCCTCGGGGGCGGCGAGGAAGTCGGCGACGAGGCGCTGCGGGGTGATCCGGGGCCACAACTGGTCGATGGCCGACCAGACCTCGGGGTTCTCGGCGAGTTCGTCGCGGATCTGGGTGATGTCGCTGGGGTCGAGCAGGTTGGAGCCGTCGTAGGGGTCCGTGCCGATGCGGTTGGCGACCATGTCGGTGAGCGTGTTGAGGATGTGGCCCTCGAAGTGCTCGCGCGCCACGTTGTGCGGGAGCCTCGCCTCGCGGGTGTGCTCACGGGCGACCCGTACGAGGTCGTCGTCGAGCATGAGGATCTCCCGGTCGTGCTCGATGGCGATCACCGGGTCGGGGAGGGCCTGCCGGTCGCGTACGACGGCGGCGAGGACGTCGGCCATGTCGGCGCGGCCCTTGACGCGGGCGGCGTCCGGGGTGTCCTTGGCGGTGGCCTTCACGCCGGGGAACAGTTCGCCGACCGTCGCGAGGAGCACACCGGTCTCGCCGAGGGAGGGCAGTACCTCGCCGATGTAGCCGAGGAAGGCGGGGTTGGGGCCGACGATCAGGACGGCGCGCTTGGCGAGCAGCTCGCGGTGCTCGTAGAGGAGATAGGCCGCCCGGTGCAGCGCGACGGCGGTCTTGCCGGTGCCCGGGCCGCCCTCCACGACCAGCACGCCCCGGTGGGGCGCCCGGATGATGCGGTCCTGGTCGGCCTGGATGGTCTGCACGATGTCGTGCATGCGGCCGGTGCGGGCCGCGTCGAGCGCGGCGAGCAGGACGGCGTCGCCCGTGGGGTCCTCGTGGCCGGTGCGGGTGCGGTCGCCGAGGTCGAGGATCTCGTCGTGCAGAGCGGTGACGTCGCGGCCCTCGGTGGTGATGTGGCGGCGGCGGCGCAGCCCCATGGGGGTGTGACCGGTGGCGAGGTAGAAGGGCCGGGCGACGTCGGCCCGCCAGTCGATGAGGATGGGCGTGAGGTCGGCGTCGTCGGCGCGGATACCGATACGGCCGATGTGGTGGCTGACGCCGGAGGTCAGGTCGATCCGGCCGAAACAGAGCGAGCCGTCCACGGCGTTCAGCGCGGCGAGCAGCCCGGAGCGTTCGGCGACGAGGATGTCCCGCTCCAGCCGCGCCTGCATGGGCGTGTGCCCCTGCGCGAGCGCGTCCGAGACGGAGACCTCGGCGTCCCCGCGCAGGGCGTCCACGCGCGCGTACAGTCCGTCGATGAATTCCTGCTCACGCCGCAATTCATCGTCGGAGAATTCTTTGTGCGAGCCCCTGTTTGACAATTCCGCTCCCGCCCGGATATACTCTGCTTCAGTTGAACTTCTTCGCGGCCATTTCCCTGAAGTCGCGAACCACTGAATATACGCAGAGAAATCCCCCGAGCGCAATTACTCGGGGGATTTCTTCGTACGGGGTCAGGGGCACCGCGTGGTGCCGCGTCAGGATCACAGCACCTCTGCCAGCTCCTCCAGCAGCCGCCGCCTGGACCGGGCGCCCACCATCGCCTTCACGGGCTCGCCGTCGCGGAAGACCATGAACGTCGGCATCGACAGCACCTTGTAGGCGTTCGTGGTCGCCGGACTGGTGTCGACGTCCAACTGGACCACCTTCAGCCGCTCGCCCTCCTCCGCGGCGAGGAGAGCGAGGACCAGCCGCATTTACTGGACACCAGTCAGCCGTCACCTTCTCAGCCGTGAGTGGCCCCAGCCTGCGGCTCGGCCTCTCACACCTCGTCGCGCTCCCGACTGCCCCCTACGACAGGGCGGTAACGGGTCGCATCCACCTGCGCCGAGGTTCGGGCACAGGTGCGGGTGCGGTGACAAGCACCCACGTCGGACAGCGTCCGACGACGACAGCTCGGTCGACGCCACGTACAACCGTATCCTCGGCAACCGCCGGTTCGTGCCTTCCAGGGCTCACGGGCTGACTCGACAACGCTAGCTCCGCCAAGCTCCGTCGACCCCCTCGGTCAGCATCATCAGCGACTCCAGAGACACCAGTTCGCATCGGTCAGCCCCAACGATTCGTAATACCGCACCGCCCTCGCGGTCGTCCCGCCCCGCGCCGCCAGCTCGCCGATTCGCATGGGCCGACCGTATGCCTTGACGTCGGCGTCAAGGCAACGGCGCCCGGGCTGGCCGGACCACCACCGGATCGCCAGGGGATCGCCAGGGGATCACCAGGGGATCACCAGGGCACGATGGCGAGGGCCTCCACCTCCAGCAGCAGTTCCGGCCGGAAGAGAGCGGCCACCTGTACGGCCGTGCTGGCCGGCGGACGCGCGGTGTCGATATGGGCGTCGCGGGCGGCCCGTACCTCCGGCAGGATGGCGACGTCGGTGACGTAGTAGGTCAACTTGGCGACGTCGGCGAATGTCGCGCCGCCCGCCGCAAGGCAACGCCGCAGATTCTCGAAGACCTGGCGGGCCTGGGCGGCGGCGTCGCCCTCCCCGACCACGTCGCCCTTCTCGTCCAGGGCGACCTGACCGGAGATGACGACCAGTCGGCCTTCTCCCACCACCACATGGCTGTACCCGTTGCCCGGGGCGACTCCGTCGGGCGGGATGTGGGTCAGCATGCTCTCTTCCGGCTCTTCCCGCTCTTCCCGCTCTTCCGACACTGACTGCTCCCTCGGCTCTCCCGACACTTCCGGCGCGTCAAGCGTGGGCCGAACCGCAGGGCGGGTCAAAGGATTTGCGGATCACCGGCCGCGTACGGCCTCGACCGTGCTCGCCCAGCCGTCGGCCGCGTGGCCGCGGGCGAGCGCGCGGTCGGTGATGTCCTTGACCGCGCGGAGGACGCCGACGTCCAGGCCGCGCTGTTCGGCGGCCTCCAGGACGTGGCCGGCCCCCGCGGCCATCATGGCGAGGGGTGCGTCCTCGCCCGGGTAGGAGCCCGCGTCGATGTGCTCGGCGGTGTAGGCGGCGATGGGCGGCATGATGGCGGTGATCGTGTCCAGATAGGGGGCGAGGTCCTTCGCGCGGACGCCCTCGGTGCCGGCGAGCGCGAAGGCGTGCACCAGTCCGGACATGCCCGCGTAGAAGTAGTCGAGCAGGGCGAGGTCGTACACGGCGGCGAGGCCGTGGTCCTCCCCGAGGTGCGTGGGCCGGCCGCCGAGCGCCCGCAGAGCCGCCTCGTACTTGTCGTACGCCGCCCGTGGACCGCTGTAGAAGACGAGCGCCTCGGGCTGCCCGATCGTCGTGACCGGAACCATGATCGCGCCGTCCAGGTAGTCGATGCCGCGCCCGGCGGCCCAGGCCGCGGCGGTGCGGGAGCGCTCAGGGGTGTCGGAGGTGAGGTTGACCAGGACGCGGCCGGGCAGTTCGTCGGCGGCGCCGTCGAGGACGGCCTGCGCGGCGCCGTGGTCGACCACGCACACCACGACCAGCTCGGCCGCGCGGACCGCCTCGGCGACGGTCCCGGCCGGGACGGCGCCCTGCGCGACCAGTTCGCCGGCCTTGCCGGGCGAACGGTTCCAGACGGTCGTGGGGTGCCCGCCCCGCAGGAACGCGGCGGCGAGGGCCTTGCCCATGGCGCCGAGACCGAGGACGGCGACGGAGGCCTTCTCGGCGGAGGCCTTCCCGACGGAGGGCTTCTCAACAGAGGGCTTCTCGACAGAGGCCTTCTCAACAGGATTGTTCGCAACGTCGTTTCGCATGATGACCATGCTTGACGCAGGGACAACTCCCCACAAGTACCGACTAATTTGTCAGCTACTCACCGAAAGGTAAGCGACCGGGGACAGCGAACGACCGAGCGGCCGGATCTACGGGGGAGGATCCGACCGCTCGGGGTTTGTGGGGGGTGGCGCCCCGTAGAGGGGCGCCCCGTAAGGGGGCGGCGCGCCTACGCCTTCGCCAGTTCCTTCTCGCCGCCCTGCTCCGCCTCCGAGCCCGAGTCTGCGTCCGTCCCGGCCTCGGCATCGTCGTCCAGGAGCGTCTTCTCGTCGAACGGCAGCTGCCCCGCGAGGACCTGCTCCACCCGCTCCTTGTCGATCTCCTTCGTCCACGTACCGATCAGGACCGTGGCGACCGCGTTGCCGGCGAAGTTGGTCAGCGCGCGGGCCTCGCTCATGAAGCGGTCGATACCGACGATGAGGCCAATGCCGTCCACGAGCGCGGGCTTGTGGGACTGCAGGCCACCCGCGAGGGTGGCGAGGCCCGCACCCGTCACACCGGCCGCGCCCTTCGAGGCGACCAGCAGGAAGAGCAGCAGCGGGATCTGCTCGCCGATCGACATCGGCGTACCCATGGCGTCGGCGATGAACAGGGACGCCATGGTCATGTAGATCATGGTGCCGTCGAGGTTGAAGGAGTAGCCGGTCGGGACGGTGATGCCGACCACCGGCTTGCTGACGCCCATGTGCTCCATCTTCGCGATGAGCCGCGGCAGCGCGGACTCGGAGGAGGAGGTGGACAGGATCAGCAGGAACTCACGGCCCAGGTACTTGAAGAGCGTGAGGATGTTGAGGCCGGCGACGATCCGCAGCAGCGCGGCGAGCACGATGAAGACGAACAGGAAGCAGGTGACGTAGAAGCCGAGCATCAGCACGGCGAGGCTCTTGAGGGCGTCCAGACCGGCGGAACCGGTGACGGCGGCGATGGCACCGAAGGCACCGATCGGGGCCGCCCACATCACCATGGCGAGGATGCGGAAGACGAGCCGCTGGATGTGCTCGACACCGCGCAGGATCGGCGCTCCGGCCGGGCCCATGGCCTGCAGGGCGAATCCGGCGAGCAGGGCGACGACCAGCGTCTGCAGTACCTCACCCGTGGTGAACGCGGAGACGATCGTGGTCGGGATGATGCCGAGCAGGAACTCCTCGGTGTTCTTGGCCTCCGTGACCTGTGCCTGACCGGTCTCCTTGACCGCCTCGGTCACCGCCAGGCCCGTACCGGGCTCCAGGATGTTCCCGACGACCAGGCCGATACCGAGGGCGACCAGCGACATCGCCGTGAAGTAGCCGAGCGCGATACCGCCGACGGCGCCGACCTTGGCGGCCTTCCGTACGGAACCGATGCCCAGGACGATCGTGCAGAAGATGATCGGCGAGATCATCATCTTGATGAGGTTGACGAAGCCGGTGCCGATGGGCTTCAGCTCGACCGCGAAGTCGGGGGCGATGAGGCCTACGGCGATGCCGAGGGCCACGGCCACGATCACGGCGATGTACAGGTAGTGCGTGCGGTCCCGCTTGGCGGGAGCGGTAGGTGCCGTATGGGTGGTGCTGGCCACGGCTGCCCTCCTCGTCGACGACGTCGTCGGCTCTTCCGGCGTGCGGCTCACGTCCGGGGGATGTGCGGGGAAACGGGCTCCCTGGGTGGGAGACCGCCCCCGGGGGTCGTGGGAGTGGGGGTTCCCAGGGGGTGGGAGTCATGCTCCCTGCGGCTCGGGAGTGCGGGTCCCGGGTCGGGAGTCGTGCTCCCTCGCGACGGGCTGTTCGCTCCATCGCACTTGGGTGACTATCTCCCGCCCTGTGAGGGCGGTCACCCTTCCGTTCATTTAGTTCACGCTTATACGTGGATGCAGACTGTTCGCATGCGCTTCCCCCGCGCCGCCCGCGCCCCCCGCTACCTGCGGCCCCGCAGCCTGGCCGGCCAGCTCTTCGCCGTCCAGGCGGTGCTGCTGGCGGTCGTGGTCGCCGGGTACGCGCTGTTCACGTACGTCAGCGACCGCGCCCAGGCCGAGGAGGCGGCGGGCCGCCAGGCGAGGGCCGTGGCCCGCGCCGTCGCCGACTCCCCCTCGGTGCGCGAGGCCATCCACACGCAGCGCCCCACGAAGACGCTCCAGCCGTACGCGCTGAAGGTGCAGCGCGACACCGAGGTCGACTTCATCACGATCATGGACCCCGACGGCATCCGCTGGACCCATCCCGACCCGAAGCAGATCGGCAAGCACTTCCGCGGCCACATCGACCGGGCGCTGAAGGGCGAGACCTTCACCGAGACGTACACGGGAACCCTCGGTGCGTCCATGCGCGCGGTGACGCCCATCGAGGAGAACGGCCGGATCATCGGCCTGGTCAGCGCGGGCATAAGGATCGAGGCGATCAGCGCCCGCGTCCAGGACCAGCTGACCGCGCTGATCGGCGTCGCGGCGGGCGCCCTGGCCCTGGGCGGCCTCGGCACGTACGTGGTCAACGCCCGGCTGCGCCGCCACACCCATGGCATGAACGCCGCCGAGCTCAGCAACATGCACGACTACCACCAGGCCGCGCTGCACGCCGTACGCGAGGGCCTGCTGATGCTGGACGGGCAGTACCGTGTCGCGCTGATCAACGACGGCGCGCAGGAGCTGCTCGGCGTGAGCGAGGAGGTGGTCGGCCGCTCGGTCGCCGACCTGGGACTGCCGGCCCCGCTCACGGGTGCCCTGCTGGCGTCCGAGCCACGGGTGGACGAGGTGCACCTGACGGCCACCCGCGTGCTGGTCGTGAACACCTCCCCCGTCTCCGGCGGCCAGCGCCGCGGCACCGTCGTGACGCTGCGTGACGTGACGGAGCTTCAGTCGCTGATGGGCGAGCTGGACTCGGAGCGGGGCTTCACGCAGGCCCTGCGCTCCCAGGCGCACGAGGCCGCGAACCGCCTCCACACGGTCGTCTCCCTGATCGAGCTCGGGCGCGCGGACGAGGCGGTCGACTTCGCGACGGCGGAACTGGAACTGGCCCAGGCCCTCACCGACCAGGTGGTCGCGGCGGTCAGCGAGCCTGTCCTGGCGGCCCTGCTCCTGGGCAAGGCGGCCCAGGCCAACGAGCGGGGCGTGGAGCTGGTGGTCTCCGAGGACAGCCGCATCGACGACGGCCTCCTCCCGGAGTCGCTCTCCGCCCGCGACCTGGTCACCGTCCTCGGCAACCTGATCGACAACGCGGTGGACGCGGCGCAGGGGACGGTGGGGGCCAGGGTGGCGGTGACGGCGTACACAACGGACTCCGCCACGGGGGCCGAGCTCCTGCTCCGGGTCGCCGACACGGGCGCGGGCGTGGACCCGGCCCACGCGGAGGCCGTGTTCGAGCGGGGCTTCTCGACGAAGCCGGCGGGCCCGGGCGGCCGCGGCCTCGGTCTCGCCCTGGTCCGGCAGACCGTACGCCGCCACGAGGGCACCCTCACGGTCAGGGAGGCCGACGAGGGCGGGGCGGAGTTCGAGGTCAGGCTGCCGTTGCCTACGGTGGGGTCCGCCCGGCCCGGCGCGGCGACGGAGACCGCGCGGTCCGCCGCGCACAGAGCCGTGCCTGGAGGCCACGTATGACGACCGAACCCATCCGCGTCCTCGTCGTCGAGGACGACCCCGTGGCCGCCGACGCGCACGTCATGTACGTCGGCCGGGTCCCCGGCTTCGTCGCGGTCGGCAAGGCGCACACCGGTGCGGAGGCGCGCCGCGCGCTGGACCGCACGCCCGTGGACCTGCTCCTGCTGGACCTCCATCTCCCGGACGTGCACGGCCTGCAGCTCGCCCGCACGCTGCGTGCCGCCGGCTACCACGCGGACGTGATAGCGGTGACGTCGGCCCGTGACCTGACGGTCGTGCGGGAAGGGGTGTCGCTGGGCGTGGTGCAGTACGTCCTCAAGCCCTTCACCTTCGCCACGCTGCGCGACCGTCTCATCCGTTACGCCGAGTTCCACGCGGCGGCGGGCGAGGCGAGCGGCCAGGACGAGGTGGACAGAGCCCTCGCCACCCTCCGGGCCCCGGGCCCCGCCGCCCTGCCCAAAGGACTGAGCGCCCCCACCCTGGAGCGCGTCACCGTGGCCCTCCGCGACTGCGCCGACGGCATGACCGCGGCCGGCATCGCGGAGACCGTCGGCATCTCGCGCATCACGGCCCGCCGTTACCTGGAGCACCTGGTGGAGGCGGGCCGGGCCGCTCGGAGCCCGCAGTACGGGACGGTGGGGAGACCGGAGCTGCAGTACCGGTGGGTGAAGGGTCAGCCTTAGCCACGTCGGACTATTGCCCGTCGCGGGGGCGGAGGTGCGGGGGGCGGTGGTGCTCGGTCAGGGCAGTGAGCAGGCGGGTGAGTTCGTCCTGCTGGGCGGGGTTGAGGGGGGCCAGAAGTTCGCGCTGGGCGTCGGCGATGAGCGTATCGAGATGCTCCAGGCGGCGGCGGCCGGTGGGGGTGAGCGTGATGACGTTGCGGCGGCGGTCGGCGGGGTCGGGTTCGCGGCGAATGCACTGGGTCTCGGCAAGCTCGTTGAGGACGGCGACCATGTCGCTGCGGTAGACGCCGGTGCGGCGGCTGAGTTCGGCCTGGCTGGCGGCGCCGGACTCGGCGAGCGCGACCAGCACGGCGAAGTGCCACTTGTGAGCGCCTTCCGCGGCCAGGCGCTCGCTGACGAGCCGGTCGGCGACGACCGCGGCCCCGGCGAGCAGGCGGCTGGGGATGGCGCGCAGCCGGGCCGGGGTGGGTTCGGAAGTCGGGCTCATGGGGAGATCCTCCGCCTCTTGCGTTAGTGACACTAACAGTTTAACTTCATTAGTGCCACGAACGTTTGGGTGCCGAACGAATACCCCTGGAGTGAAGACCATGATCAAGCCGTTCCGCATCGACATCCCCCAGGCCGACCTCGACGATCTGACCGACCGCCTCTCCCGCACCCGTTGGCCCAACGAGGTCGCCGGCGCCGGATGGGACTACGGCTTCCCGCTGGCGCGGCTGAAGGAGCTTGCCGAGTACTGGCGCACCGGCTACGACTGGCGTGCACATGAGGCCGAGCTCAACGAGCTTCCACACTTCACCACCGAGATCGACGGCCAGAACATCCATTTCATCCACGTCCGGTCTGCGAAGCCGGACGCGCTCGCACTGATCCTCACCCACGGCTGGCCCGGTTCGTTCCTGTAGTTCCTCGACGTGATCGAGCCGCTGTCGCGCGACTTCCACCTGGTGATCCCGTCCATCCCCGGCTACGGCTTCTCCGGACCGACCCACGAGCGCGGCTGGGACGCCGTCCGGATCGCGCGGGCCTGGGCCGACTTGATGCGCCGGCTCGGATACCAGCGCTACGGCGCGCAGGGTGGCGACTTCGGCGCCGGCATATCGACGGCCCTCGGCGCCGTGGCACCCGAGCAGGTCGTCGGGGTGCACGTCAACTATCTGCCGACCCGGCCGGACCCGGACGCCGGCATCGAGTTGTCCGAGACGGATGAAGCCCGGCTGGACAAAGTCAGGCAGCTGATGGCGAACCGTCCGCCGTACCAGGCCCTGCAGGCCCTCACCCCGCAGACCATCGGATACGCGCTGACCGACTCGCCGGTCGGCCAGCTGGCCTGGATCGCCGAGCGCTTCGCGCAGTGGACCGACCCGCGCACGCCGGTCAGCGACGATCGGATGCTCACCGACATCTCGCTGTACTGGCTGACCGCCACTGCGGCTTCCTCGGCGCGCCTGCACCACGATGCTCCCCGCGGGCGGAGCGCGCCCTGTCCGGTGCCGCTCGGCGTGGCGGTGTTCGCACACGACATCACGCAGTCGGTGCGGCCGCTGGCCGAGCGGTTGTACGACATCAGGCACTGGTCGGAGTTCGACCGTGGCGGCCACTTCGCCGCGATGGAGGTCCCGGAGCTGCTCGCCGAGGACGTCCGGGACTTCTTCCTCACCCGCATCAAGCACGACCAGCAGGCGCCACCCGCTGAGAGGCACGGCCAGCCGTGAACTGCCCGACGACAAGCCCCCTGCCAGCTCTCGATACGCGCCCAAACCCCCACCTCACCCCACCCCCGCATACCCCCGAGCCCCCACCCAAGGCACCACCGCCCACATCCGAGCCCCGCCCCCCGGGCTCCCCCGCCTCACCGAACCTCCACTCCCCGCCACACGCCCGCACCACACACCCAGCACCCGCAACGCCGCCCCCTCCGCGCATCGCAGGCCGCGACCAGCCGCGGGTGCTCGTGCCGCCGATGCCCGTCGTAGAGCACCACCCTCAGCGCCCCTCCCGATAGCGCAGCGACAGGTACACCTCTTCTCCCGGCGTGAACCGGCAGGCACAGGCGGTGAGTTCCCCCACCACCTGCACCACCGCATCCGTCATGTCCCCCAGCCCGTGCCCGTGAAGCACGGCCCGCGTCGCGACCCGCGCGATCCACGAGCCGGCCGGTCCGGCAGGCAGGGTGAGGCTGTAGGTGAGCGTGTCGGGCGAGAGTGGCGCCACGTCCGCCTTCCCGGCGAAGAGACGTCCGCCTCCCCGGCGAAGACAGGACAGGTGGAGACGACTCCGAGCGCGGACACGGGCATGAGCAACTCCCTTGTTGACTATGGACCTTCGGTGACGCGCCGACGCCCCAAGCGGTGGTGGCCTGTCTCCCTGGCACGGGCCCACCCCTCCCAGGTGCAGACTGACCCCCACCGACCATGGAGAAAGGGCATCGATGCCAACACGGCCCGCGCCGACGGAACGTCACCCGCGAAGCGCTCCGCACCCTCATCCATGACATCAAGTCCGGCAAGGCCGACCACCTCCTCTAGTCCCTCCCTGAGCCCTCCTCCAGGCGAATCCGCCGCAGACGCATTGACCTGACTAGACCACTCAACCTACGGTCACCGGGCAGCCACCCCGCGCCACAACGAAGTGCGTCCGCAGGAGGTCATGCCCGTGCGCCCCACCGCCGCCCTCCCCCCACTCCTCGCCGTCACACTCCTCGCCGCAGGCACCCTCACCGCCTGCGGCAGCGGCTCCGGAAGTGACCCCGACACGGTGAAGGTGTCGTTCAAGCAGTCCACGGACAACTCCGTCCGTGTCATGGACACCTTCCTCGCCGGCGTCAAGAAGCAGTTCGAGAAGGCACATCCGGGCAAGAAGGTGGAGCTCGTCCCCATCAAGGCCCCGGACTCGGAGTACTACACCAAGGTCCAGCAGATGCTCCGCTCTCCGAAGACGGCTCCTGACCTGGTCTACGAGGACACCTTCCTCATCAACTCCGACATCACCAGCGGCTATCTCAAACCCCTCGACCCGTACCTGGCCAAGTGGAAGGACTGGGACCGGTTCATCGACTCCGCCAAGGCGGCGGCCAGGGCGGAGGACGGCAGGACGTACGGCGTCCCGGACGGCACCGACACCCGCGGCCTCTGGTTCGACAAGGACATCTTCGAGAAGGCCGGGCTGCCCTCCGACTGGCAGCCGAAGACCTGGGACGACGTCCTGACCGCCGCCCGCACCGTCAAGCGGAAGGTCCCCGGCGTCACACCGCTGAACGTCTACACCGGCAAACCGGCGGGTGAGGCCGCGACCATGCAGGGCTTCGAGATGCTGTTGTACGGGACGGGCGACGGGACGTCCGACCCGCTGTACGACAAGGCGGCCAAGAAGTGGGTCGCCGGGAGCCAGGGCTTCAAGGACGCCCTGGCGTTCGTGGAGACCGTCTACAAGGAGAAGCTCGGCCCGGACGTCTCCGTCGCCCTCGACCCGAACATCCAGACCATCGTCCGCGGCGACCTCCTGCCGAAGGGCAAGCTGGCCATCGACCTCGACGGCTCCTGGCTCCCGCAGGACTGGCAGAAGGGCGCCGGGCACGAGTGGCCCACCTGGTCCGAGGAGCTGGGCCTTGCGTACATGCCGACGCAGAACGGCCAGTCCCCCGGCAAGGTGAGCATGTCCGGCGGCTGGACCTGGGCGATCCCGGCCAAGGCGGCCAACCCCGACCTGGCCTTCGAGTTCATCAAGACGATGCAGACGAAGGACAACGCCCAGAAGTGGTACATCGCCAACTCGGGCATCGCCGTACGCGAGGACGTCGCCGAGGATCCGGAGTACGTCAGGGCGCAGCCCGGCATCGAGTTCTTCACCGACCTGGTCCCCAGCACCCACTACCGGCCCGCGTATCCGGCGTATCCGAAGGTCTCGACGGCGATCCAGGAGGCGATGGAGGGCGTGACGACCGGTGACGTGTCGGTCGAGGAGGCGGCGAGCGGCTACGACGACACCCTGAAGTCGGTCACGAACGGCCAAGTGATCGAGAGGTGAGCCACCAGGAAGTCCGGCAGGCCCCGCGGCCCGTTCTCCGGGGCCTCACCCGCGCCCTGCCCGTCACACCCGCCCTCGTCCTCCTGGTCCTCTTCCTCGCGGGCCCGATCGTCTACTGCGCGTACATCGCCTTCACCGACCTCCAGCTCACCGGCCAGGCCCGGGAGTCGTTCGTCGGCTTCGACAACTTCCGTACCGCGTTCGAGGACGACGCGTTCCTCAACGCCGTGTGGCTGACGCTGGTGTTCACGGTGCTGAGCTCGCTCGTCGGGCAGAACACGCTGGGGCTGGCGCTGGCGTCGCTGATGCGGCGGGCGTCGAAGCCGGTCCGTACGCTCGTGGGCGGGATCGTGATCACGGCGTGGGTGCTGCCGGAGGTCGTCGCCGGTTTCCTCCTGTACGCCTTCTTCCGCCGTGAGGGCACCCTGAACGCGATCCTTCAGTGGCTCCATCTGCCGTCGCAGAACTGGCTGTTCACGCTGCCGATCCTCGCGGTGTCGTTCGCGAACGTCTGGCGGGGCACGGCCTTCTCCATGCTGGTGTACTCGGCCGCCCTGAACGAGATCCCGAAGGAGATCACCGAGGCGGCCGAGGTCGACGGCGCGGGCGGCTGGCGCCGGCTGTGGCACATCACGCTGCCGATGATCCGGCGTTCCATCGGCACGAACCTGATGCTCAACACCCTGCAGACGCTGTCCGTGTTCGGCCTGATCTGGGTGATGACCCGCGGGGGCCCCGGCGACAGGAGCCAGACGCTCCCCCTGTTCATGTACGAACAGGCCTTCCAGAACAGCATGATCGGCTACGGCACGGCCGTGGCCCTCCTGCTGCTCCTCATCGGGTCCCTCTTCTCGGTCGTCTACCTGCGCCTGCTGCGGACGGAGGTCTGAGCCGCCATGCCCCGCACTCCGAGCAGCCGCCGCAGGGCCCACCGGCTGGCCGCCGACGCGGGTCTCCTCGCCGTGGCCGCGGCCTTCGCCCTGCCGCTGGCCTGGGTGGTCCTGTCCGCCCTGGACCCGGACGCCGACCTGAGGGTGAAGGTGCCCGGCGGCCTGACCCTGGACAACTTCGGCGCCGTCCTGACCCCGGACATCACCTTCACCCCGCTGCTCAACAGCCTGGTCCTGTGCGGTGGCGGCACCCTCCTGACGGTGGTGTGCGCGGCCCTGGCGGCCTATCCGCTCTCCCGCTTCCGCTCCCGCCTCAACCGGCCGTTCCTGCTCACCATCCTCTTCGCGACGAGTCTGCCGATCACCGCGATCATGGTCCCGGTGTACGCGCTGTTCGTGCGGGTGAACCTCATCGACACCGTTCAGGGCACGATCTTCTTCTTCGCAGCCTCACAACTGCCGTTCGCCATCTGGCTGATGAAGAACTTCATGGACGGCGTCCCGAGGGAACTGGAGGAGGCCGCCTGGACGGACGGCGCCTCGTCGCCGCAGTCCCTGGTCCGGATCGTGCTGCCCCTGATGGGTCCGGGCGTGGCCGTGGTGACCGTGTTCTGCTTCGTCATGATGTGGGGCAACTTCTTCGTGCCCTTCATGTTGCTCCTGACGCCCGACCAGATGCCCGCCGCCGTGAGCATCAACGAGTTCTTCGGCAACCGCGGGATGGTGGTGTACGGGCAGCTGGCGGCGTTCTCGGTGATCTACTCGACGCCGGTGCTGGTGCTGTACGTGCTGGTGGCACGACGGCTCGGCGGCGGGTTCGCGCTGGGCGGGGCGGTCAAGGGGTGAGCCGGGTGGTGAGACGGTGAGCCGGGGGACGTGTCAGGGAGCGGGCGGCGTGTCCGGCAGGACCCCCGCCCGGAACGGCTCCACGCCCACGACCCGGCGCACCCGTGTCGGTTCGATGAGGATCATCAGGCGCTCCTCCCCGGGGAGGAGCCACGGGTACCGGTCCTCACCGATGTACTTCTTCGTGAGCCGGTCCATGGCCCGCAGTGCCTCCTCGCCCGTCACGAACCGCACGGCCCGTCCCCGTATCTCCGCCCGGTCGTAGGGGTTCTCAGCGTCGTGGTGGGAGAGGGACACGTGCGGGTTGCGCCGCAGGTTGTCCTCCTTGACGCGGCCCACGGACGTGTTGACCATGACGTACCCGTCCTCGATGTCGGCCCACATCGGCGACACCTGGGGCGCCCCCTCGGCGTCCACGGTCGCCAGATGCCAGAAGTTGGGGGCGAGCAGCCGCTCCCGGATGTGCCCGTCCAGCTTGTCCCTGCCGTCGGCCTCGGTCATGTGGTCAGTGCCTTCCAGCCGTTGCTTGATCGTGCACCGCCATCCTGGACCGGTGGGTTGTCCCCGGGCCAGACGGCCTCGGCAGACTCTCGGGCCCCAAGGGCCCCACGAAGCTCCCGGAGTCCGGCGTTCCGCGCTGCGGCCAAAGGTTTCCGCGGTCCGTGAGTGTGGCCGAACAGACCGTAGTCACCGCAGCCCCACGCCCCTACGGTGGCCGCGTGCACCGACCACGAGCACGAGCCCAGCACCCCGCGCAGCCCTCGCACCGGTCACAGGCCGCGCAGCCCCTGCCCCCCACCCCGCCCTTCAACTCCGCGGCCGCCCGGGAACTCCGTGCCGGGCTCGGCATGGAGCCCGAGCACGTGGCGTACGGGATGCGCTCCTCGTACGGACTCCCCCACGTCACCCCCGACATGGTCATCGACTGGGAACGCGGCGCCTCCGCCCCCACCGGCGCCGAACTCACCGCTCTCGCGGGCGTGTTGTGGTGCTCCGTGGGCGACCTCGCCGACAGGCCCCGCACGTTGCGCGAGTACCGCCTCGCCCGGGGTCTCGCGGCCGAGGACGTCGCCCGCGGCGTCGGCCTGGAATTCCTCGCGTACCTGCGCATGGAGGAGACCGACCGGTGGCGCGGCACCGGTCGTCAGTCCGCCGCCCTCATCGAGCTGCTCGGCCTCTCGCTGGAGGACCTCGTCACCGTCTCGGGGAGGAACGGGAAACTGGCCGAGCTGCTCCGGAGCGCCGTGACCACGCGCTGGCAGGCCTACGTGCGCCCGGCGGCCAAGCTGCTGCCCCTGGACCGGCGGCACCTCGCGGACGTGCTCCGCCAGCTGCACCTCGCGTACCAGGGAATGCCGGCGGCCTCACTCACCTGGGCCGGCGGCACGTCCGCGTCCGACGCCCACGAGGCCGGCCGCGACTTCCTGGACCACATCGTCGACCGCTTCTGGTCGACGGTGGAGAGCACCGGCCCGTACTGAGCCGGGCAGCCGGGCCCGTGGTGTGACGGTCAGCTCCCGGTACACGGGCCCCGCCAGCTGGTCCAGAACGCAGCGGGCGACGGGCGACTTAAAGTCAACTTTGATCCGGCAATCGCGCCAACTTGACGGGCTCTTCACGTTTATCACACAGATAACCCCGAGCTTGAGCACGGAAGTTGTCCAGGCCGAGATCCGTGAGCCTCGGCTGGCACGTTTGCGCCAGTCAACTCAGACATCAAAATCTGACTTGTCCTGTCCCGTTCATGTGCACGTATGGTGATCCTCGCGACGGGCGGCTTCTGACCACTCCGCCATCGCGCGTGTCAACCGGCGGCCGGGGGAACGGTGTCGCCACGGGGAGAGGTTGTTCGTCCTGCCGCGATTCCGGCACTTCACGCATGCTGTTTCGGCCTGCTCCGCCCGTTGCTCCGGTCTCCGTACCGAGACGACGGCCTGACCTCACCTGTCGCTTCCGCCTCTTCGGACGGTCGCTCCCGCCTGCCTTCCTTTGCGATGAAGGGATGCTCTGTTGCGCCCCAGACCAGGGTTCTTCAGCTCCAGAACCAGTACCAGACCAAGAAAATCCGGGTTCCTCGCTCCCGTCGTCACGTCCGTCGTGGCCGTGTCCGTGCTGAGCGGTCTGGCTGTCCAGCCGGACGTGCTGCAGTTGACCGCAGCGAAGGCCGCAGCGGCGAACGACTCGTACGACTGGAACGAGGACACGGCTGCCGAGCAGTTGCGGCAGGACCAGTGCCTGATGGCCGAAGTGCTGCGCCTGGGCGGGCCGTCGATGGCCACGACCGCGCAGGACGGTCTCAACCAGACTCCGGCGAAGCTGCGTGAGCTGGCCAACCGGGAGAATGGGGAGAACACCCCGCTTTCCGCGGCGTACCAGAAGGACAAGGACGCGGCGAGCAAGGAGCTGAACGCCCTGGACGCGCTGCGGGACGGGTGGAAGAAACCTCTCGATGGGCTGACCACCCCGGCCGGCTTCACTGAGACCGGCTTCCACTGGCCTCCGGGAACAGCAAATGACGGCAAGGACGACTTCTATGGCCAGACCGGCCTGACGAAGTGGACCGCGGAGCGGTTCTGGAAGGACGAGGGCGACTTCTACGAGGACTCCACCCCGAGAGCTGATGCGGCGACGGTCAAGGCGGTCAAGGACCTCGGCACCCCGCTGTACGGCCAGGACCCGGATCCGAGTCTGCCCAATGACGAGTGGAATCGTGCGCTCGCCGAGCGGGACGCCTTCAAGCACCTGTCCAACTGGTCGCTGGAGCCCACCGGCGCGGACGACGCCCGTCTCTTCCTCGCCTCCGGTGGCTTCCCCCGTACGGCCCCGCAGCCGGGCACTGCGGAGTACCGCATCGCGGTCGAGGACCTGAAGAGCCGGTTCGCGGCGTGTGCGTGGCGGGATCCGATCGACCCGAGCAAGGTGCTGGGCGACATCTCCTCCACCGCCGCCACCGAGTGGCAACAGGAGGTCTCCTCGCAGGCCGCGCAGCGCAACCAGATCCTGGGCGCGAACAAGGACGCCACCACGGCGCTGGCCGCGGGGGCGAAGGCGCTCGGCGACATGCTGGGCCACTCCTGGACGGCTGATCACCTCACGCGCTGGCAGGACTACTGGTCCGCCGGCGGGGTCGGCTACGTCGGGGACGCTCCGGCGGTGATCGAGGTGCCGGGCGCGTCGGGCAAGTGCCTGGACATCCCCGGTGGGGCGAAGACCAACGGCTCGCCGGTGCAGATCTACACCTGCAACGGCAAGGCACAGCAGCAGTGGGAGGTCTATGGCGACGACAAGGGTCTGCACCTGCGGAACGTCAACTCCCTGAAGTGCCTTGATGTGTCGGGGACCAGTGCGGAGAACGGCACGAAGATCCAGATCTGGACGTGCAACAGTTCCCCGGCGCAGACGTGGGAGTACAACCTGCGCGCCACCACGGCCCTGAAGAACACCGCCACGGACAAGTGCCTGGACCTGGCCAACTTCACGAACAGCACTGACGGGCGGCTGTGGACGTGCTCCGGCGGCAACTCGCAGAAGTTCAGCATCAAGCCGTCCGGACACACCGGGACGGTTCCGCCGAAGGCACAGTTCGACAAGGCCAAGGCTGGTGTCACGGCCGCTCAGGCGGCGGCGAAGAAGCAGCTCGCTGTGCTGAAGGCCCAGCTGGCGGCAGCGCAGAAGGCCGTCACCACGTCCGACACTGCCGAGCAGGCCGCCTACACGATCGCTGACCAGGCGGGGGCTCCGCGCGGTCGTGGTCTGCTGGTGGGTCAGCAGAAGGCGCAGGTCACCAAGGGTGCGGTGGCTGCGCTGACGGCCATGGTGAAGGCCGGTGAGACCGCTGAGGCGGCCACCCGTGCCGCGGCCGCGGACAGTGAGACGATCACGCAGCGTGCGCTGGCCCAGGCCGCGCAGGCGAAGGCGGAGTTCCGTAAGAAGGCCGCTGAGGCGGCCGAGTTGCAGGCGAAGGCCGCGGCGGATGCGGCGAAGGTGCACCGCGACAACGCCAAGAAGGACAAGGAGACCGCTGAGGCCAAGCTCGCCGTCGCCTTGAAGGCGGAGGGTGACGCGAAGGCGGCTGCGGCCGACGCGCACGCCAAGCGGCTGGCCGCGGAAGCCGAAGAGAAGACCGCGAAGAAGGAGAAGGAGACCGCCGAGGCCAAGCAGGCCCAGGCAGCCCGGCACAAGGAGACCGCGCAGGCCGAGGCGGCCAACGCGAAGGACGCCAAGGAGAAGGCCGAAGCCGCCGAGGCCACCGCGGTCGAGAAGAAGAATGGCGCCGTCAAAGCCCGGGACAAGGCCCGCGAACTGCGCGACGACGCGTGGGACGCCAAACAGAAGGCCGACGCCAAGCGTGCCAAGGCGGACGCGAAGGAGGCGTACGCCCAGGCCCACGAGTCCGACAGCAACGCCCAGGAGTCCAGGGCTGCTGCCGACGAGGCGGACAAGCACGCGGACGACGCCGAAGCGGCCGCCGGCCGGGCCCGTTCCGCAGCTGACGCGGCGACGAAGGCGGCGGCGGACGCGGACGCCGCGGCCACGCGTGCCGAGGCCGCCGCCAAGCGCGCCCGCGCCCACGCCGACGACGCCCAGGCGGCGAAGCTGAAGGCGGACGCGGCGGTGAAGACCGCAACGGCCGCCGTGGCGGACGCCATCAAGGCCGCGGCCCACGCCGCCGCCGAGGCGGAGACGGCCGTCGAACTGGCCGATGAGGCTGAGAAGCACGCCAAGACCGCCAAGACCCAGGCCGACCAGGCGAACAAGGAGGCCGCCAAGGCCCTTGTGGCCTCGGCGAAGGCGGCGGGCTACGCCCATGTCACCGCGCAGGCCGCCGTGGACGCCGGCAACGCCGCCGCACAGGTCGCGAAGCCGGCCAACGACGCCATCCAGCTCGGCTCCCCCTACATCACCACCGACTCGGCCGCCGGCCTGGTCGTGCTGACCGGGCAGGCGTCGAAGACGATCGCCGAGCAGCAGAAGGCCGTCGCCGACGCCCACGCCAAGAACGCGAAGGAGGAGGCCGCCGCGGCCAAGGCCCTCGCCGAGCAGGCGAAGGGTGACACCAAGGCCGCCTACCAGCACGCCGCCAACGCCCGCGGACACGCGGCGGACGCCCGTGGCTACGCCAAGGAGGCCCTCGGCTACGCCGCCGACGCCGCCAAGGCCGCGTCCCAGGCCAGCCAGTCACTGACCCGCTCGATCGAGTACCAGCGCCAGGCCACCGAGGACGCAGCCGCCGCCGACAAGGCCGCCGGCCGGGCCGAGGGCTACGCCAAGGACGCCCGCGACTCCGCCGACCAGGCCGCCCTCGACGCCGCATCCGCACGCGCGGCAGCGGACGAGGCCGAGCAGGCCGCCAAGGACGCCCGCGCGGCAGCCGACCGCGCCGACGCCGCCGCCACCGAGGCCGAGGAAGCCGCCAAGGACGCCCAGAAGTACGCGGAGTCGGCGCAGCAGGCGGCCGAAGAGGCCGAGCGGAACGAAGCGAACAAGCAGGTCTCGACTGGCGCGGGTACCGGAGTCGGCGGCACGTGGTATGTCGTCGACGAGGAAAGCATCGAGATCACTGACGCCAAGCAGCACGATCCCTGCGTCATCGAGCCCGGCTTCGAGGGCTGCACCACCACGTTCACGGTCACCTTCAGCGCGGTGGTCGACTTCTTCCTCTGCGTCAACCCTGAGGCAACGGCCGGCGCCGACGGCTGTCCGAAGGCGGACACGCTGCTCATCGAGAGCAAGCGCATCCCCGGTCTGAAGAAGGACGTCACCCGGTACTTCTCCAAGTGGGAGCTCATTCAGGAGACCCTCACCTACAAGATCATCAAGGCGGTCCTGGTCCAGGACTTCGTCGACTGCTGGCACGGCAGCGTCAGCGGCTGCGCCTGGGCCGCGAGCAACTTCATCCCCGGCAAGGCGTTCGGCAAGGTCTTCGATGGGATCCGGGCTCTGGATGCCGCCATGAAGACAGGCATCGGGGTCCGTGACGCGTTCAGGGCCCTCAAGACGCTCGACCTGGCCCCCGGGACCATTGCCAAGATCGAAAGCTTCGTCAACGCCCACGAAGAGTTCTACACCGCCTGCGCCCGTAACAGCTTCCCCGGCACAACCCAGGTGCTGATGGCGGACGGCTCACACCGGCCCATCAGCCAGGTGGGCGTGGGAGACCTCGTCAAGGCCACGGATCCGGCTTCCGGCCAGTTGCGGGCCCGGCAGGTCACCGACACCTTCAAACACGACACCCAGCGACTGGTGGACATCACCGTTGCCGATGGGGGGAGGCTGTCCAGCACCGCCGGCCACAAGTTCTACGTGGTGGACCGCGGGTGGACGCTCGTCTCGGACCTGCGCGTCGGTGATCTCCTGCGCACCCCGGAGGGCTCCGTCCGCTCGGTGACCGCCCTCCACGACCGCTCGGGTCTGGCTCCGCGCACGGTCTACGACCTCACGGTAGACGACCTGCACACGTTCTTCGTGCTGGCGGGCGCCACTCCGGTCCTTGTCCACAACTGCAAGGTGGCGTTGGGGTGGCAGAACAATGGGAAGCTCGACGAGTGGGCCAAGCTGCCCGAGAACAAGTTCGAGACCTTCTCCAACGTGGCCCCGAAGGACTTCGCCTCGGTCGCGAGATTCGCCATCGCCGACCCGAAAGTGGTGCTGCACGTCAACATGACGGGACTGAACGGACACGGAGGCTTCATGGCCGCTGCCGAGCGTGGCCTGAGGGCCGGTGAGGAAGGATTCGCCACGGACTACGAGATGTCATTGATCGCGAGAGCTGTCGCCAACGGTCAACGCCCGTGGAGTTCGATCAAGTTCTACTCTCCGTCGGGTCCAGATGGAGCCATGCGACTGGATCCCCCGACAGATATGCCGGATCTTTCGGTACTGGGGAAACTTGACCCAGTGAAGGGTATGAGCATCGGACGCTGTCACTGCTGAGGAATCGATCATGGATACCCATCGGAAAGACCTCTACCCGGACGTGACAGCTTCAGGTGGCCTTGCAGCAGCCATGAAAGAGGCAGCGAAGCTGCGTGGATGCGACATCGGGCTGCCGCCCTGGGCCTCCGACGTCATCAGTATCGAGACGGCAAGGGGTCTCGTGTCGGTCGACGCTGCGGCCGAGGAGCGTCTGTTCCGGGTGGGTGTCATCGTTCCCGGGATCACCGAGTTCACCTGGGCGATCGGCTCAACTGACGATCTTGGGTCGCTCGTGGAGGCGGTCGCCGCATGGCGGGAAGGTATGCCGCTCGACGAATTGGCGTCGAGATTCGCGTTCCTGGAGCTTGATGAATTCACCAGGGCGCTCGAAGTCGGAGAGCCCACCTCTTCGCAGTGGTCCGGCCTTCTGTCGTCCGACTTCCACCGGAGGCAGTGGAACCTTCTGCGTCGCCTCCATGCGGATGAGGTGCTGCGGAACATGTTCCCGACGATCACGCACGGCGCCGTTCGCCTGCGGGTGGATCCGCTGCACGGAACGAGCCGTCAGGTTCTGGTGCATGAGCTGGACGGAGAGCGTTGCGAGGTCATGCGCGTCGGGGTGCCCGGGGCCTCCTGGGCCGAGGTGCCGACCGGTGATCTGATCGCCTACCTGCGAGCTGCCTTGAACGAACAGTGATCTGGGCAGATCGGAGAAGTCGCTGCGAGCAGTTCACGCAGGCGCTCGGCTGGGATTCCCAGCCGAGCGCTTTGCGCGGGCGGCTGTTCAGCTCGGCGACCACGGCCTACAAGTGGTCGGGGCCGTGGACGGACAGGTCGGTCATGGACCTCCGTTCCACCGGCCACACTGCTCCGCCTCGATGCCGGAAACTGTCAGCGCGGGGAGAACGCCGACAGACGCAGCCCATCCGGCAGGACCAGGTACACGTCCTGCCGCCCCTTCGCCGCACCGGAGGGTCACCCTCTGGTACGCGTACGGCGACGACGTACCGCCGAAGCGCGCCGTACCGACGAGCCTGCCGTCGGGCGAGCCCAGGCGGATCTCCACCTCACCGGCGGCCCCGGGATCCGGGTGCTGAACCCAGAGGCGCCCGAGCTGGAGCTCCTGCTGAACAGTGATCTCGGTCGACACGGTTCCAGCAGGAGCTCCGTCTCTGCTTCAGACGGCTTGACACATCAGCCCCGCCGCCAACTACACGGCGTTGGGTCTAGAACACCGACTCCGCCTCGTCCATCCGGTCCTTCGGGACCGTCTTCAGCTCGGTCACGGCCTCCGCGAGCGGCACCATCAGGATGTCGGTGCCGCGCAGCGCGGTCATCATGCCGAACTCGCCGCGGTGCGCGGCCTCCACGGCGTGCCAGCCGAAGCGGGTGGCGAGGACGCGGTCGTACGCGGTCGGCGTGCCGCCGCGCTGGACGTGGCCCAGGATGACCGGCTTGGCCTCCTTGCCGAGCCGCCGCTCCAGCTCGTACGCGAGGGCCGTGCCGATGCCCTGGAAGCGCTCGTGGCCGAACTGGTCGATCTCGCCCTTGCCGTAGTCCATGGTGCCCTCGGCGGGGTGCGCGCCCTCGGCGACGCAGACGACCGCGAACTTCTTCCCCCGGGCGAAGCGCTCCTCGACCATCTTGACCAGATCGCCCGGGTCGAAGGGCCGCTCGGGCAGGCAGATGCCGTGGGCGCCGGCGGCCATGCCGGACTCCAGGGCGATCCAGCCCGCGTGCCGGCCCATGACCTCGACGACCATCACCCGCTGGTGGGACTCGGCCGTCGTCTTCAGGCGGTCCATGGCCTCGGTGGCGACGCCGACGGCCGTGTCGAAGCCGAAGGTGCGGTCCGTGGAGGAGATGTCGTTGTCGATGGTCTTCGGGACGCCGACCACCGGCAGGCCCGCGTCGCTGAGCATCCGCGCCGCCGTCAGCGTGCCCTCGCCGCCGATCGGGATCAGGGCGTCGATGCCGAACTCGTGGATCATGTCGGAGGCGTTCTCGCAGGCCTCGCGCAGGCGGTCGCGCTCCAGGCGGGACGAGCCGAGGATGGTGCCGCCGCGGGCGAGGATGCCGCTGACCGCGTTCAGGTCGAGGCCGACGTAGCGGCCGTCCAGCAGGCCGGCGTAACCGTCCTCGAAGCCGATGACCTCGTCGTCGTAGTGGTCCACGGCTCGGTGCACGACCGACCGGATCACTGCGTTCAGACCCGGGCAGTCGCCGCCTGCGGTGAGAACTCCGATACGCATCGTGCTGTGTCTCCTGCTCGGTGCCGGGTAGGTGCTCGCTACTGGTGCGCGGTGGTACTGGTGAGTCCATCCGATTGTTCCACGGCTCCCGGGGCGCTGGGGACCGCGTCCCTCCCGCCCCGTTCGGCCGGTACGGTCCGGTGGCCCCGCCCCCACGCTGACGGGCGCCTTAACCAGCCTCAGAGGTATTGTCAAGAGGGTTCTGCCCGCCACGGTTGGGTGATCTTCGCGCGACGCGAAACGCGTGACGAGGCACTGCCGAAGACCCCCCTGAAGACGGAACGGAGATTGACGCGTGACGCGCAGCGTGTACGTGACCGGGATCGACCGCGGCGACGGCCGCCAGGTGGTGGAACTGGGGGTGATGGAGCTCCTGACCCGCCAGGTCGACCGGGTGGGGGTCTTCCGCCCTCTCGTCCACCACACCCCCGACCGGCTCTTCGAGCTGTTGCGCTCCCGCTACCGCCTCACGCAGGATCCGGCCACCGTGTACGGCATGGACTACCAGGAGGCGTCCGCCCTGCAGGCCGAGCGGGGCACCGACGAACTGGTGTCCACGCTCGTCGACCGCTTCCACCGGGTCGCCCGCGACTACGACATGGTCCTCGTCCTCGGTACCGACTTCGCCGACACCCAGTTCCCGGACGAGCTGTCCCTGAACGCACGGCTTGCGAACGAGTTCGGCGCCTCCGTGATCCCGGTGGTCGGCGGGCGGGGGCAGACCGCGGAGTCCGTGCTGGCCGAGACGCGCAACGCCCACCGGGCGTACGAGGGACTCGGCTGCGATGTCGTGGCCATGGTCACCAACCGGGTGACCGCGGCCGACCGCCTGGAGATCCAGGTGGGGCTCACGTCCCGTCTGGACGTGCCGGCCTACGTCCTGCCGGACGAGCCCGCGCTGTCCGCGCCGACCGTCGCGCAGATCACCCACGCGCTGGGCGGCACGGTGCTCCTCGGGGACGACTCCGGGCTGGCCCGCGACGCGCTGGACTTCGTGTTCGGCGGCGCCATGCTGCCGAACTTCCTCAACGCCCTGACCCCCGGCTGTCTGGTGGTCACCCCCGGCGACCGCGCGGACCTGGTCGTCGGCGCGCTGGCCGCCCACAGCGCGGGCACCCCGCCGATAGCCGGTGTGCTGCTCACGCTGAACGAGCGGCCCAGCGAGGAGGTCCTCACCCTCGCCGCCCGGCTGGCGCCCGGCACCCCGGTGGTCGCGGTCAAGAGCGGCTCCTTCGACACCGCCTCCGAACTGTTCGCGATCGAGGGCAAGTTGAGCGCGGTCACGCCCCGCAAGGCGGAGACCGCGCTCGGTCTGTTCGAGCGGCACGTGGACACCACCGAGCTGGCCGGGCGGGTCTCCGCGCCCAGCAGCGACCGGGTCACGCCGATGATGTTCGAGCACAAGCTGCTGGAGCGGGCCCGCTCCGACAAGCGGCGCGTCGTGCTGCCCGAGGGCACCGAGGAGCGCGTGCTGCACGCGGCCGAGGTGCTGCTGCGCCGGGGTGTGTGCGAGCTGACGCTGCTCGGGCCGGGGGACCTGATCCGCAAGAAGGCCGCCGACCTGGGCATCGACCTCGGCGGCTCGCAGATCGTCGACCCGCGGACGTCCGAGCTGCGGGAGGGCTTCGCCGAGCAGTACGCCCTGCTGCGCGCCCACAAGGGCGTCACCGTGGAGCATGCGTACGACATCGTCTCGGACGTCAACTACTTCGGCACCCTCATGGTCCAGGAGGGCCTCGCCGACGGCATGGTCTCCGGGTCGGTGCACTCCACGGCCGCGACGATCCGCCCGGCGTTCGAGATCATCAAGACGAAGGGGGCCGCGCGAAGCGCGTCAGGTAGGGCGGTGGCGGGAGACGGGCGGGCCAAGCCGGACGCGTCGATCGTCTCGTCCGTGTTCTTCATGTGCCTCGCCGACAAGGTGCTGGTGTACGGCGACTGCGCGGTCAACCCCGACCCGAACGCCGAGCAGCTCGCCGACATCGCCATCCAGTCGGCCACCACGGCCGAGCAGTTCGGTGTCGAGCCGCGGATCGCGATGCTGTCGTACTCGACGGGCACCTCCGGCTCCGGCGCCGACGTCGACAAGGTGCGCCAGGCCACGGAACTCGTCCGCTCCCGGCGGCCCGACCTGAGGATCGAGGGCCCGATCCAGTACGACGCGGCCGTGGAGCCGACGGTCGCGGCCACCAAGCTGCCGGACTCCGAGGTCGCCGGCCAGGCCAGCGTGCTGACCTTCCCGGACCTCAACACCGGCAACAACACCTACAAGGCCGTCCAGCGCTCCGCCGGCGCCATCGCCGTCGGCCCGGTCCTCCAAGGCCTGCGCAAGCCCGTCAACGACCTGTCTCGCGGCGCACTCGTCCAGGACATCGTCAACACCGTCGCCATCACCGCGATCCAGGCCCAGGCCCCCGCCCCGTCCTCCAGCGAGAAGGCAGCCGCACTGTGAGCTCCACGCGTGTTCTCGTCCTCAACTCCGGCTCGTCGTCGGTGAAGTACCAGCTGCTCGACATGCGCGACAACAGCCGGCTGGCCGTGGGGCTCGTCGAGCGCATCGGCGAGGAGACCTCGCGGCTGAAGCACACGCCGCTCCACGACGGCGGTGAGAGCCGTGAGTCGACCGGGCCGATCCCCGACCACGAGGCCGCGTTGCAGGCGGTCTCGGAGGAGCTCACCAAGGACGGGCTGGGGCTCGACTCACCCGAGCTGGCCGCGATCGGGCATCGCGTGGTGCACGGCGGGAGGTCCTTCACCGAGCCGACGGTGATCGACGACGCCGTGCTCGCGGAGATCGAGCGCCTGATCCCCGTGGCGCCGCTGCACAACCCGGCCAACCTCACGGGCATACGGACGGCTCGGGCGCTGCGGCCGGACCTGCCCCAGGTCGCCGTCTTCGACACCGCGTTCCACACGACGATGCCCGAGTCGGCGGCGCGCTACGCGATCGACGTGAAGACCGCGGACGAGTACCGCGTCCGCCGGTACGGCTTCCACGGCACCTCGCACGCGTACGTCTCCCGCGCCACCGCCGAACTCCTCGGCAGGGCGCCGCAGGACGTGAACGTGATCGTGCTGCACCTCGGCAACGGCGCCTCGGCGTCCGCTGTCGAGAAGGGCCGGTGCGTGGACACCTCCATGGGGCTGACGCCTTTGGAGGGCCTCGTGATGGGTACGCGGTCCGGTGACCTGGACCCGGCCGTCATCTTCCATTTGGCGCGCGTTGGCGGGCTGTCCACGGACGAGATCGACACTCTCCTCAACAAGAGGAGCGGTCTGGTCGGTCTGTGCGGGGACAACGACATGCGTGAGATCCGCCGCCGTGTCGACGAGGGTGACGAACAGGCCCAGCTGGCCTTCGACATCTACATCCACCGGCTGAAGAAGTACATCGGCGCCTACTACGCGGTCCTGGGCCGGGTGGACGCGGTCGCGTTCACGGCCGGGGTCGGCGAGAACGCGGCCCCGGTGCGCGAGGCGGCGATCGCGGGCCTGGAGGAGCTGGGCCTCGCGGTGGACGCCGATCTGAACGCCGTACGGAGCGGCGAGCCGCGCCTGATCTCGCCCGCGGGCTCGCGGGTCGCGGTCGCGGTCGTCCCCACCGACGAGGAGCTGGAGATCGCCACACAGACCTTCGCACTGGTCGTGCACGGAAGTGAGACGGTGAGCGGGCGGGCCGGCGAGTGAGCCGCGCCACACCTGAGCGCATACCCGCCCATTTGTATCTTCCGCCAGACGGAATATTCCGTAGCGAAACAAACCGATAGGATCGTCCCATGCGCCGTTCGAAAATCGTCTGTACTCTCGGCCCCGCGGTCGACTCCCATGACAAGCTCGTCGCCCTGATCGAGGCGGGCATGAACGTGGCCCGCTTCAACTTCAGCCACGGCTCGCACGAAGAGCACCAGGGCCGGTACGACCGTGTCCGGGCCGCCTCCGAGGAGACCGGCAGGGCCATCGGCGTCCTCGCCGACCTGCAGGGCCCGAAGATCCGCCTGGAGACCTTCGCGGAGGGTCCCGTCGAGCTGGTGCGCGGTGACGAGTTCACCATCACCACCGAGGACGTGCCGGGCGACAAGACCATCTGCGGGACGACGTACAAGGGCCTGCCGGGCGACGTCGCCAAGGGCGACCAGATCCTCATCAACGACGGCAACGTCGAGCTGCGGGTCGTCGAGGTCGACGGCTCCCGGGTGAAGACGGTCGTCATCGAGGGCGGTGTGATCTCCGACCACAAGGGCATCAACCTGCCCGGCGCCGCCGTGAACGTGCCGGCCCTGTCCGAGAAGGACGTCGAGGACCTGCGGTTCGCGCTCCGGATGGGCTGCGACCTGGTGGCGCTGTCGTTCGTGCGCGACGCGAACGACGTGCAGGACGTCCACAAGGTGATGGACGAGGTGGGCCGCCGCGTCCCCGTCATCGCCAAGGTGGAGAAGCCGCAGGCCGTGGACAACATGGAGGACGTCGTGATGGCGTTCGACGGCGTCATGGTCGCGCGCGGCGACCTCGCCGTCGAGTACCCGCTGGAGCGGGTCCCCATGGTGCAGAAGCGCCTCATCGAACTGTGCCGCCGCAACGCCAAGCCGGTGATCGTGGCGACCCAGATGATGGAGTCGATGATCACCAACTCCCGCCCCACGCGCGCCGAGGCGTCCGACGTCGCGAACGCGATCCTGGACGGCGCCGACGCGGTGATGCTGTCCGCCGAGTCGTCCGTGGGCGCGTACCCGATCGAGACCGTGCGGACGATGTCGAAGATCGTCGCCGCGGCCGAGGAGGAGCTGCTCTCCAAGGGCCTGCAGCCGCTGGTGCCCGGCAAGAAGCCGCGTACGCAGGGTGGTTCGGTCGCCCGTGCCGCGTGCGAGATCGCCGACTTCCTCGGCGGCAAGGGCCTGGTGGCGTTCACCAAGTCCGGTGACACGGCCCGCCGGCTGTCCCGCTACCGCGCGGCCCAGCCGATCACCGCGTTCACCACGGACGAGTCGACCCGCAACCAGCTCACCCTCAGCTGGGGAGTGGACTCGCACGTCGTGCCGTTCGTGAACAGCACGGACGAGATGGTCGACATGGTCGACCACGAGATGATCAGGATCAACAAGTTCCACCAGGGCGACATCGTGATCATCACCGCGGGCTCGCCCCCCGGCGTCCCCGGCACCACCAACATGGTCCGGGTCCACCACCTGGGCGGCGGCGACCGCGACTGACCCCGTACGGGACGCCCCCAGGAGGCCCTGAGGGCGCCCGGCAACGGCGCTGTAGGACGACGAGGGCGCCCTCTGCGCGGCAGAGGGCGCCCTCGTCGTGTGCGGCTCCCGAACGGGCCTTGGAGGCTTCTCAGTCGGTGGTGTACTGGTGCATCCCGGGAACGGTCAGCGTCCCGCCGAACTGGGCGGCCTGAGTGACCTTCACGTTGGTGAAGTAGATCAGCGGGATGTTCAGCGGCGGCGGGTGCTCCGGGTCGAACGTGACCGGGATCAGACCGAGCAGGTTGCCGGAGATGCGCTCCGTGTACATGACCGTCTTGCCGTCACGGATGGTGGACGTGGTGCCCTTGCCCCCCTGCACGTGGTAGGTCTTGCCGGCCTGCTTGTCCTTGACGATCTGGTGCAGGTCACCGATGTCGGAGCCGTCGGAGATGACGTACTTCAGGACCTTCTTGACCGACCCGTTGGCCGTCTTCACCTTGACGATGCCCTGGTAGTCGGCGCCCTTCAGCAGCAGCGAACTGGCCTCCAGGTACCAGGGGTCGTCGGCGAGCGCCGGAATGCCGGTCTCGACACCGCCCTCCTCGTCCGTGGCGGTCGGGCAGTCCTCCGGGTCCGTGGTGGAGCTCTCGGACGGGCTGGGGGTCGCGGTGGCCTCGCCGGCCGCCTCCGCCGCCTTGTCCGTGGTGTCCTCGGCCGCCTTGGAGGCCGCGTCGGTCACGTCCTTGGCCGTGTCCTCGACGGAGTTCTTGGTGTCCTCGGCGGTGTCCGTGACCTTCTTCTCGGCCTCCTCGACCGTGTCGGAGGCGTCCTCGCCGGCCGAGGCGGACGGGGACGGGGTCGCCGTGGCGTCCGCGGACTCCTGGTCGTCGGGCGTGAAGACGTCCTTGATGGTGTCGCCGATGGTGTCGAGCAGGTTGCCGCTGCTCTCGGACGGCGAAGGGCTCGCCGTGGAGGCCTCGTCCTCGGAGGACTCGGCCGGCGCGCTCGTGGACGGGGACGGCGCGGGCTCGGTCGTGTCGTCGGAACCTGAATCCGACGAAGAGTCCCCGCCCGAAGTCCCGCTGCCCGAGGAGCCGTCGGAGCCCTGCTCGTCCTTGTTGTCCGACGTGCCGCCCGAGGTGTCGCCGGACGCGTCGTCGGACTTGTCCTCCGGCGCGGACTCGCTCGCCGAGGCGGAGGGCGTGGGCGACGCCTCCTTGTCCTTCTCGGCGGCCTTCAGCGCGTCGACGCAGTCCTTGTAGTCGTCCGCCTCGGCCGCCAGGCTCTTCGCCGACGGCTTGTCGTCGGCCCTGGCGAGTGTCGACGTGAACCCCATCCCCATGAGGACGGCCGTCGGCATCGCCGCCACGGCTATCGCCTTGCCCGCGGGCACCTGGATGCGGGTGAGAAGGGGCTTCTTGGGCGCCGCGTGCCGCGGTCCGGATCTCGCGCGGGACTCTCCCACCGCAGTCCCGCGGGTCTCCTCGTCAGCCGGCACTGTGCCTCCCGTTCGTCCCGTTCGGGGTGGTACCTGACAGATCGTCGAACTCGCCGCCCGCCCCGTTCGCGGCCCCCGCCGCCGCCGGCTGCGGGGCTCCGGCGGTGTCCTGCGGGGCGGCCGCGACCGGCCCCTCCTCCTTGCCGGGCACCCAGGAGACGGCCATCGCACCGCCGATCAGGGCGAGCAGGAAGCCGATCACGAAGCCACCGAGGTTGGAGACCGGGATGGACACCAGCGCCAGGAGGATCGCCGCGACACCCGCGAAGGTCCGTACGTGCCGCTGGAACCAGAGGCTGACCCCGAGAACCACGAGCAGCACGCCGATGATGAGAGACCCCGCGCCTCCCGTCGTGGCCATGGCCAGCGTCAGGTGACCGATCTGCAGGTTCGCGTACGGGAAGTACATGATCGGGAAGCCGCTGAGCAGGACGAACAGCCCCGCCCAGAACGGACGAGTGCCTCGCCAGGCGCTAAATCGCCGCCGAAAGACGCGGAGATAGTGCTCGTTCTGCCCCGTTGACTCGGCGCTCATGGACAACAGCTCCCTGGAACGGCGTTGCTGTGATTCACGTACGGGAAGCGCGGGGGGCGCGCTTCACGCACGGAGAGGTTACGTACTTGTGAGAGGACGGGCGGGCGAAGAAGCCAAGACCCCCTCACCCGCCCGGTGAGCGCCTAGTAGCACTCGGCGTCCATGCCCTTGTGCAGCGACATCTTCAAGTTGCTGAGCTTGAAGGTTCCGGCGGTGGTCGCCCACGCCGTCTGCTTGACGCCGGTCAGCTTGGCCGATTCGGCCTGCTGCGAGAACCCGTACGGGTTGGCCTGCTCCTTGCCGCCCTTCATGCCCGGGCCGGGGCCGTTCTTGAGGTCGCCGGCCGCCACGCCGATGTTGATGTCCTTGAACGTGGCGTCGGTGGTGCTCAGGTCCTCTACGTCGATGTAGAGGTTGCTGGCCTCGACCTTCTTGGCACCCGTACCGGCGGTCAGCCTGAGGGTGACGGTGCCGACGAGCGGGATGTTCGGTGTGACCACGGACTGGCACATGTTGGTGATCTCCGCGTTCTTGAACGCGGAGACGGCCACCGGGTGCGCCGTCTTCTCACCCTTGAGGGTGTAGCCCTCGTCGATGGCCCCGTACTGAGAGAAGCCCGTGCCCTCGAGTTGATCCGCCGTCACCTTGAACGACTGCCCCGACACGCTGAAAGAAGCGGCCAGAGCGCCCTGCGCGAGGGCGACACCTATCGCTGCTGTCGCGGCGACGCTGGGCACCATGACCACAGCGAACCGCTTCCATCTGGTCCCGCCACGCACCTGGGACTCCATATTTCCTCCTTCTCGGACGTACATCTCCTGGCCCCGGCTCGCCCCTTGACGGCGGCTCAGCCAGGCAGGGATGGGAGAAGTGCTACGTCCTCGGGAAGGAGAGCGCCCGCACTCGGAGGCACTAACCGCGCCCGAATCACCGGCGATCACCCCCGAGCGACTACCACTGGTCGCGCCTGACACGCATCACGCACAACCTGCTGGACAGGCTCTGCCGTTGAGGCAGAGACCCCCCTGTCCGAGAGCCGGCGCCACTGCCGTCGGCTCTACTCGGTGGGGACCCAAGAAAACCCGTTGACCCGACTGGCAGACGGGGCACGGGAAAGGACCGAGCGTGGCCGATCGTGGTGCATTCTCGCCGCCCCCGCAAGGGGGTTCGTTACTGGCTAGTAACGGACGGATAACCGATGTACGACCCACCGACATCGGGCAACAACACAGGGTCGCCACCGGCGAGTCGACAGAACAGTTGATCCGTGGACAGAATCCGACAGAACGACGCTCTCAACTTACTTGCAGTAACAGCGGCCGCGATTACCAAGTTTTGGTAAAGCGCGGCCGCGATGTCGCTCTGTCGGCAAATCTTTCACCGCGGCGTCACAAGCCCCGGTGTTTAGCGACTGGTCAGAACAAGGCCCGGGCCAACGCCCGCCGCGCCGCTGTCACTCGGGGGTCCTCGGCGCCCACCACCTCGAACAACTCGAGCAGCCGCGTCCGCGCGGCATCCCGGTCGTCCCCGGCCGTGCGCCGCACCGTGTCGACAAGTCGCCCGAACGCGTCCTCGACATGCCCACCCACCAGATCCAGGTCGGCGGCCGCGACCTGCGCCGCTACGTCGAGGGGGTTCTCGGCGGCGGCCTTGCGCACCTGCTGCGGGTCGGCGCTCTGCACCCGCTGGAGCAACTCGGCCTGGGCCAGGCCCAGTTTCGCCTCCGTGTTGCCCGGGTCGTCGCTCAGCACGTTCTTGTACGCCTGGACCGCACCGCTCAGGTCACCCGCGTCCAGGGCCTGCACGGCGGCCTCCAGCAGATGGTCGTACGGACCGGCCGGGACCTGCGGCGCCGGCTCGGCACCCCCCGGCTCGGCATCCGGGTCCACCGCGAGACCCGTCAGCCCGAAGCGCTGCTCGGCCACCTGCACGAGCTGGTCCAGGGTGCCGCGGATCTGGGCCTCCGGCGCGGCGCCCTGGAAGAGCGGCAGGGCCTGCCCCGCGACGACGGCGAAGACAGCCGGGATCCCCT
This sequence comes from Streptomyces sp. NPDC030840, assembly GCF_055572015.1. Lineage (NCBI taxonomy): Bacteria > Bacillati > Actinomycetota > Actinomycetes > Kitasatosporales > Streptomycetaceae > Streptomyces > Streptomyces sp. NPDC030840. The sequence goes on from NZ_JBVIEE010000028.1 coordinate 39,841, forward strand.
GGACCCCGAACTGCTGCATCAGCATCTGGTTGGCGTCGACGTCGATCTTGGCGAGGACGAACCGCCCGTTGTACTCGACGGCGAGCCGCTCCAGCACCGGGCTCAGCTGCTTGCAGGGCTGGCACCACTCGGCCCAGAAGTCGATGACGACGGGCACCTCGGTGGACCGCTGGAGGACATCGCGCTCGAAGGCGGCCTCGTCGACATCGATGACGAGGTCAGTGGGGGAGACGGCCCCTCCCCCGCCCTGCCGGGCGGCTTCGGCGCGCGCCTGTTCCGCCTTCGCCTTGGCCTCCTGGGCCGCCTTCACCGCGGCGAGGTCGACGACTCCGCTCATGGACATGTTCCGTGGCTGCATGAGTACATCCTCCCCCCTCCGCGCTCCCGTGTGAAAAGCGACGTGAAAGCCCGTGCCGCCGCGTGGCGTTCGGCGCCTGGTCCCCACCCGGCTCCGGCGTGGTCGTCGCCCGCCTCGCGCTTTCGATACGCCCCGTAGCGTAACTGGCCCGCAGACCCCCGCGACACCATGAATCGGTGATCTCCCTCACTGCGTCACAGGAAACGCACTTCTCGGAAACGGCCGGATATGGTCGACGAATGCAGAGCCGCTCCTCCGCTCCCCGCGCCACGGGCCGCCCGCGCAGCGCCGCGGCGGACGCGGCGATCCTGGAGGCGACCCGTGCGGCCCTGGTGGAGCTGGGCTGGTCCAAGCTGACGCTCGGCGACGTGGCGACGCGGGCGGGCGTCGCCAAGACGACCCTCTACCGGCGCTGGCCGGGCAAGAACGAACTGGTCGTGGACGCGGTGGCCGAGCTCTTCGACGAGCTGCGGCTCCCGGACAGCGGCAGCCTGGCCGCCGACATACAGGGCGTGGTGCTGCAGTTCGCGGCCATCCTGGACCGCCCGGAGGCGAAGAGCGGCCTGATGGCGGTGGTCGCCGAGGCCACTCGCGACGACGCCCTGCGGGCCCGTATCCGCGCCTCGATCGTCGACCGCCAGAAGCGTCTGGTCCTGGAGGGCCGCGTCCGTGCGCAGGCGCGTGGCGAGCTCCCCGCCGAGGAGGACCCCCACTCCGCCTCCCGCACCGCGGACCTGATCTTCGACATGGTCGCCGGTGCGGTGGTCCACCGCACCCTGGTCAGCGCCGAGCCGGTGACCGAGGACTGGGCCCGCGGATTCGCCCAGGTACTGCTGCTGGGCCTGAAGGGAACGACGTCGCCGCCGGCGTGAACCCGGGCTTTCCTCGCCCCCGCCGCCCCTACCCGTCCCATCCCTGGGGGCTGCGCCCCCAGACCCCCGCTTGTCGGCCTTCGGCCTCGTCCTCAAACGCCGGACGGGCTGAAATATCAGCCCCTTGGGGGCACCTCCCAGCGGTAGCTGCGGGAGTTTGAGGAGCGGGGGTCCGGGGGCCGGGGCGGAGCCCCGAAAGGACGGAGGTCCAGGGGGCGCAGCCCCCTTGGCCGGGGTCGAAGGGGCAGCGCCCCTGGGGATGGGACGGGTAGGGGCGGCGGGGGCGAACCCCATCCCCGCGCGCCCCGACGGCGACCGGCCCCTAGAACCCCGCCGGCTCCGTGTAGACCCCCCACTCCTCCCGGAGGGCCCCGCAGATCTCGCCCAGCGTCGCCTCCACCCGCACCGCGTCGAGCATGGGCCCGATCATGTTGGCCCCGTCCCGCGCGGCCGCCAGCATGGCGTCCAGCGCTCCCCGCACGGCCGCCTCGTCGCGCCCCCGCCTGCGCTCCCCCAGCACCCGCACCTGCTCCCGCTCCACCTCGTGGCTGACACGCAGGATCTCCAGGTCCCCGGTGACCGAACCGGTGTGGACGTTGACGCCGACCACCTTCTTCTCGCCCTTCTCCAGGGCCTGCTGGTACCGGAAGGCGGACTCGGCGATCTCACCCGTGAACCAGCCGTCCTCGATCCCGCGCAGGATCCCTGACGTGACCGGTCCGATCGGGTGCTGCCCGTCCGGGTGTGCCCTGAGCCCCCGCTCCTTGATCTGGTCGAAGATCCTCTCCGCGTCCGCCTCGATCCGGTCCGTCAGCTGCTCGACGTACCACGAACCACCCAGCGGGTCCGCCACGTTGCCGACGCCGGTCTCCTCCATCAGCACCTGCTGGGTGCGCAGCGCGATCTCCGCGGCCTGCTCGGAGGGCAGCGCGAGGGTCTCGTCCAGGGCGTTGGTGTGCAGGGAGTTGGTCCCGCCGAGGACCGCCGCGAGCGCCTCCACCGCCGTGCGCACCACGTTGTTGTACGGCTGCTGGGCGGTCAGCGAGACACCCGCGGTCTGCGTGTGGAAGCGCAGCCACTGCGCCTTCTCGGACGTCGCGCCGTAGACGTCCCGCATCCACCGCGCCCAGATCCTCCGCGCCGCGCGGAACTTGGCGATCTCCTCGAAGAAGTCGACGTGCGCGTCGAAGAAGAAGGAGAGTCCCGGCGCGAAGACGTCCACGTCCAGTCCTCGTGAGAGCCCCAGCTCCACGTACCCGAACCCGTCCGCCAGCGTGTACGCCAGCTCCTGCGCGGCCGTCGCCCCGGCCTCGCGGATGTGGTAGCCGGAGACCGAGAGCGGCTTGTACGCGGGGATGTGGGACGCGCAGTGCTCCATCAGGTCGCCGATGAGGCGCAGATGCGGCTCGGGCTGGAAGAGCCACTCCTTCTGCGCGATGTACTCCTTGAAGATGTCGGTCTGCAGCGTGCCGTTCAGCACCGCGGGGTCCACGCCCTGGCGCTCGGCGGCCACCAGGTACATGCAGAAGACGGGCACGGCCGGACCGCTGATCGTCATGGATGTCGTGACGTCGCCCAGCGGGATGTCCTGGAACAGGACCTCCATGTCGGCCGCCGAGTCGATCGCCACCCCGCAGTGCCCGACCTCGCCGAGGGAGCGCGGGTCGTCGGAGTCGCGACCCATGAGCGTCGGCATGTCGAACGCCACCGACAGGCCCCCGCCGCCGTTGGCGAGGATCGTCTTGTAGCGCTCGTTCGTCTGCTCGGCGTTGCCGAACCCGGCGAACTGCCGGATCGTCCACGTCCGCCCTCGGTAGCCGGTCGGATACAGGCCGCGCGTGAAGGGGAACTCCCCGGGCCAGCCGATCCGCTCGAAGCCCTCGTAGGTGTCCCAGGGACGGGGGCCGTACACCGGCTCCACGGGATCGCCGGAGAGCGTGCTGAAGTCTGCCTCGCGCTTGCGCGCGGCGTCGTAGCGGGCCTGCCAGCGACGGCGGCCCTCTTCGATGGCGTCAGCGTCCATGCACCCAATTTACTAGGACGTCCAAGTAAGTGTCGACGGCTGACCGCCGTACGCGTGACCGTACGGCGGTGGGGCTACGCCTTGGCGACCGCGGGAGAGTCGTCCGCGATCTTCGCCTCCAGCTCCTGGCTGACCTTGCGCTCCACGAAGAAGGCGGCTGTCGGAATGGTGCCCGCCAGCAGCACCCACAGCTGCTTGCCGACCGGCCACTTCGCCTTGTTGCCCAGGTCGAAGGCGAACACCAGGTACACGACGTACAGCCACCCGTGCGCGAGGCTCACGACGTACGTGAAGTCCGCGGCCCCGTCGATCTCGAGCACGTACTTGCCGATCATGCCGAGGGTCAGCAGGATCAACAGGACACCGGTGACGTAGGCCATGACGCGGTAGCGGGTCAGCACGCTCTTTTTCATGGCTATGAGCGTAACCACCGGTTTCGTACGATCTTCGGGCGCCCCCGGGCCACCCGCGATCGCCTAATCCTCCTCGAAGTCGTGCGCCGCCACCCGGAGCGGCCGGAGCATCGCGAAGATCTCCCGGCACTCCTCCGCGTCGTACACGCCGAGCCCGAAGTCCATCGCCATCAGGTCGCGGGTGGCCGCCTCGCAGACTTCGCGGCCCTTGTCGGTGATGGAGGCGAGCGTGCCGCGGCCGTCGTTGGGGTTGGGCCGCTTGTCGACGAGCCCCGACCTCACCAGGCGGTCCACGGTGTTGGTGACCGACGTGGGGTGCACCATGAGACGCTCACCGATCTTGGACATGGGCAGCTCGCCCTTCTGGGAGAAGGTGAGCAGCACCAGCGCCTCGTAGCGCGCGAACGTCAGCTCGTACGGCTTGACGACCGCGTCGACCTCGGCGAGAAGGATCTGCTGCGCACGCATGATCGAGGTGATCGCGGCCATGGACGGCACGTTTCCCCAGCGCTGCTTCCAGTGTTCGTCGGCGCGCGCGATGGGGTCGAAGGAGAGGCTGAGCGGCTTCGGCACGGCACCGACCTTACCGGCCGGTCATATCGCGGTCAGCCCCGTCTCGCCCTTCGACCCGGGAGACAGGCCACGCGTCAAGAGGACAGGTACCGCTCCACCGTCTCCACCTTCGACGTGAGTCCGTCCGTCACGCCGGGCCGGATGTCCGCCTTGAGGACCAGCGAGACACGAGGCGCCCGTTCCTCGACGGCGGCGACCGCGCGTTTGACGACGTCCATCACCTGGTCCCACTCACCCTCGACCGAGGTGAACATCGCGTCGGTGCGGTGGGGCAGCCCGGACTCGCGGACCACCCTGACCGCTTCGGCGACGTACTCCCCCACGTCCTCACCGACGCCCAGCGGTGTCACGGAGAAGGCGACGATCATGCGTTGACGACCCCTTCCTTGCGGGCGCGGGAGGCGATCACCGCGTCCTCGGCCTCGCGGCGCAGCTTGCGCTCGGCGAAGAAGCCACCTGCGGGGAGGACCGAGAGGACGAAGTAGAGGGCGGCGGTCCCCAGCGACCACTTCGTGCGGTTCCAGGCGTCGGCCCAGAAGATCACGTACAGGATGAAGAGGATGCCGTGGATCATGCCCATCACCGGCACCGCGTTGAAGTCCGTGGTCCGCTTCAGCACCGAGCAGACGAGCAGAAGCAGGAACGAGACGGCCTCGGGGGCGGAGACGAGGCGCAGGCGGCGGAGGGCGGAAGCGGTCTTCAAGTCCACGGGTCACCTTCGATGGGAGAGTCGTCGAGCCTTGTGAACGCAAGCACAAGCGGGTCCCATTGTGGCATCAACGGCCGGTGCGGCCGGGCAGGGGGGTGGCCGTCACCCCTAAGGGTCGTCTCCGGGTGGAGATCCACCCCCGGGCCCTGTCCTGTCCACCCTGCCTGCGGCTACCTTCACTGCGTGGCGATGTTCCGACTTCAGGGCAGCAAGGTGCTCGCCGTCGACATGACCGGGGACGCCGTCAAGGCGAAGAACGGCTCGATGGTCGCGTACGACGGGCAGATGGCCTTCAAGAAGATGAGCGGCGGCGGGAAGGGGATCCGGGGGATGGTCACCCGGCGTCTCACCGGCGAGCAGATGACCATGATGGAGGTGAAGGGGCACGGGACGTGCTGGTTCGCGGACCGGGCCTCCGAGATCAATCTCGTGCATCTCCAGGGCGACACGCTGTACGTCGAGTCGAGCAACCTGCTCGCGACGGACGCGGGGCTGAGGACCGGCACGTCCTTCACGGGGCTGCGCGGGGCCTCCCAGGGGAACGGGCTGTTCACGACCACCGTGGAAGGGCACGGCCAGGCGGCGATCATGTCCGACGGGCCGGCCGTGGTGCTGCGGGTGAGCGCGCAGTATCCGCTGGTCGTCGACCCGGGGGCGTACATCGCGCACCAGGGGAACGTGCGGCAGTCCTTCCAGTCCGGCGTGACGTTCCGCACCTTCATGGGCGAGGGCGGCGGCGAGGCCTTCCAGATCCGGTTCGAGGGGGACGGGCTGGTGTACGTGCAGCCGAGTGAGCGGAACACGATCGCGGGGGATGTGTGACATGCCCTTCCATGAGATCAACTCGAAGATGATCGAGGCGACGATCGCCCCGGGACAGCGGCTCTTCAGCCAGCGCGGGGCCATGCTCGCCTACAAGGGCGAGGTGTCCTTCACGCCCAACACGCAGGGCGGTCAGGGCGGCGTCATGTCGATGATCGGCCGCCGGGTGGCGAACGAGGCCACACCGCTGATGACAGTGGAGGGCAGCGGCACCGTGCTCTTCGGGCACGGCGGTCACCACGTCCAGGTGATCGCGCTGACCGGCGACACCCTGTACGTCGAGGCGGACCGCCTGCTCGCCTTCGACGGCACACTCCAGCAGGGCACGATGTTCATGGGCTCCCAGGGCGGGGTCATGGGCATGGTGCGCGGGCAGGTCACGGGGCAGGGGCTGTTCACGACGACCCTGCAGGGCCACGGGTCCGTGGCGGTGATGGCGCACGGCGGCGTCATCGAGGTCCCCATCACCCCCCAGCGCCCGGTCCACGTCGACCCCCAGGCGTACGTGGCGCACCACGGCGACGTACGCAACAAGCTGTCCACCGCGCTCGGATGGCGCGACATGGTGGGCCGCGGCTCGGGCGAGGCGTTCCAGCTGGAGCTGAGCGGCAGTGGCGCGGTGTACGTCCAGGCGTCGGAGGAGAAGCTGTGAGCACGTACGGGGTTCAGGGCGGCCCGGTGGTCCACGACCCGATGACGCTGCCGAGCGATGACAACGTCAACAACTACACCTTCTGCGTGGAGCTCAAGGGGAGCCAGTGGTTCCTGCAGAAGGGGAAGATGATCGCCTACTACGGTTCGATCGATTTCAACGGGGTCGGACACGGCCGGCTGGACCGCCTTGTCCGTACGTCCTTTCATTCACCTCTGCACGCGAGCGACTGGGTGGTGGCGGAGGGTTCGGGCAAGATGCTCCTCGCCGACCGGGCCTTCGACGTCAATTCGTACGACCTGGACGACGGCAACCTGACCATTCGCTCGGGCAACTTGCTCGCTTTCCAGCCAAGCTTGTCCCTCAAGCAGTCGATCGTGCCGGGCTTCCTGACGCTGATCGGAACCGGAAAGTTCGTGGCCGCCTCGAACGGTCCGGTGGTCTTCATGGAACCGCCCATCCGGGTCGACCCGCAGGCCCTGGTCGGCTGGGCCGACTGCCCCTCGCCCTGCCACCACTACGACCACGGGTACATGACGGGCGTGATGGGCGGTCTACGTGCACTGACAGGCCTCGGCGGAGCCTCCGGCGAGGAGCACCAGTTCGAGTTCGTGGGCGCCGGCACCGTGCTCCTGCAGTCCTCCGAGACACTCATGGCCGAGCAGGCCACCGGAGCGGTTCCGCACGAGCCGGGTGTACCGGGCTCGGGAGGGGCACCCGGTCGTCACGGGCAGCACGGACAGCAGGCGGGCACACCGCGTCTTCCCGGACAGCTGGGAGACCTCCAGCGTCGCTTCGGGCTGTGAGCGGTAGTCTGCGGAGTGTGACATCGAACGCGTGCACCCCACCGCCCGTCACAAAACCCTCATTAGTTCGCCTTTCAACCTCTTAGGTAGACTTCATTCATGGAGACCGAGACGGCCACGCGCTGGCTGACCGATGCGGAGCAGTGCGCCTGGCGCACCCACCTGGACGTCAACAGGCTGTTGACGCACCAGCTCGAAAGGGATCTGCAGCCGTTCGGCCTGACAATGAACGACTACGAGATCCTGGTGAACCTCTCCGAGTCGGAGGGCCTGCGGATGCGGATGAGCGACCTGGCGTCCGCCACCCTCCAGTCGAAGAGTCGCCTCTCGCACCAGATCACCCGCATGGAGAACGCGAACCTGGTACGGCGCGAGAACTGCGAGTCGGACCGCCGGGGGCTGTACGCGGTGCTCACCGAGCACGGCATGGAGACGATGCGCAGGGTCGCGCCGCATCATGTGGCGTCCGTGCGGAGGCACTTCGTCGATCTGCTGCCGCCCGAGGCGATGGAGCAGCTGCACAAGTCGCTGATGCCTGTTGCCGAGCATCTGCGGGCGCATCGCGGCAAGCCGTAGCGCTCCGCTGAGGGCGGGTGGGGACTGCGCGCCGGTGGTTCAGTGCGGGTCGTCAGTGGCTTGTCGCGCCCACGCGGCGGAGCCGCGTATCGACTCAGCCCCGCGCCCCTTCAAGGGGCGCTGCGGGCACCCTCAGTTCGAAAAGTGCTCCGCCCCCAGGCCCATCTCCCACCTTGAGCGTGCCGCCGTGTCGTACGGCGATGTCCCGGGCTATGGCCAGGCCCAGGCCGGCTCCGCCGTCGTCGCGGCTGCGGGATTCGTCCAGGCGGACGAAGCGCTCGAAGATCCGTTCGCGTTCCTCCGGTGGGACGCCCGAGCCGTCGTCGGCGACCTCGAGCACGGCCCAGGCGCCCTCGGTGCGCAGGGAGACGTCGATGCGGTCGCGGGCGTGGCGCCTGGCGTTGTCCAGCAGGTTGCCGAGGACGCGGGCCAGCTGGCTCCGGGACCCCGCCACCTCGGCGGCGTCCACGCCGCCCATGTGCACCCGGTCGCACCGGTCGGCTTCCTCCCGCACCAGTTTCGCCAGGTCGAAGCGCGTGTCCTGGGGCCGCTCCCCCGCGTCAAGCCGCGCGAGGAGTAGCAGATCCGCGGCGAGCCGCTGCAGTCGTACGGTGTCCTCGACCGCCCCCTCCACGTCCAGCAGCTCCGGGTGCGCCGCGCCCACTTCCAGCTGGGTGCGCAGCGAGGCGATGGGGCTGCGCAGTTCGTGGGAGGCGTCGGCGACGAAGCGGCGCTGGCGCTCCACGGACGTCTCCAGGGCGGCGAGGGTCTCGTTGGTGGTCCTGGCCAGCCGGGCGATCTCGTCGTGCGTGTCGGGCTCGGGCACCCGCCGGGAGAGGTCCTCCGAGGCCGTGATGGCGGACATCTCGGCGCGGATGCCCTCGACGGGGCGCAGTGCGCGGCGGGTGACGACGTAGGTGGCGCCGCCCACCGTCACCAGCAGCAGGGGCAGACCGATCAGCATGGCCGTCAGCGCCGTGCCGACGGCGCCCTTCTGGGCGGAGAGGGGGGCGCCCGCGAACACCGTCAGCGTGACGTCGTGCTGGGTGGTCACCTCGACGGCGGCGAACCGGTAGTCCTCCGTGTCGCCCTCGACGGTCGCGGTGCCCTCGGAGTGCCGCACCCGGTCGGCGATCGTGCCTGCCTCTGGCAGGGCCTCGTCCCGGTCGTCGTCATCGTCGTCGGCCGGGGAGTCGCCGGGTTCCGGACCCGCGCCGGGCCGCGCGGAGCTGAGCCTGACGACGCTCATGTTCTCCACGTCCTCGTCGCCCGCGATCAGTCGCCCCCTGCGGTCCACGACCTGGACGGGGTTGTCCTCCTCGTCGGGCAGGTTCAGCTGGGCGTAGGGGACACCGGCCGCGATCTGGGCGGCCACCTTGCGGGCGGCGTTGTCGGCCTGGGCGTCGGCCTGGTCGACGAGGTTGGCCCGCAGCGCGAGCAGGACCGCCGCGCCGGCCGCCACCAGGGCGATCGCCACGACGAGGGTGGCCGCGAGCGTGGCCCGGGCCCGTACCGACCCCAGACGGCGCCTCATCTCGCCTCCAGCCGGTAGCCGGCCCCGCGTACGGTCCTGATGAGCCCGGCACCGAGCTTGCGCCGCAGGGTGCTGATGTACACCTCGACGATGTTCGGATCGCCCTCGTAGGCGAAGTCCCAGACGTGGTCCAGGATGTCGGCCTTCGAGACGACCTCGCCGGCCCGTACGACGAGTTGCTCCAGGACGGCGAACTCCTTGGCGGTGAGGACGGTCTCGTCGTCGCCGAGGAACACGCGCCGGGCGGCGGTGTCGACCTTCAGGTCGCCGACCACGTGCACGGGCGAGGCCCCGGCGGGCCCCCGGCGGCGCAGCAGCGCCTTCACGCGGGCGACGAGGACGACGTACGAGAAGGGCTTGGTCAGGTAGTCGTCGGCGCCCGTGTCGAGGCCCTCGGCCTCGTCGTACTCGCCGTCCTTGGCGGTGAGCATGAGGATCGGTACGTCGTGGCCGGCGGCGCGGAGGGCGGCGCACACGCGGTAGCCGTTCATGCCGGGCAGCATGATGTCGAGGATGACGAGGTCGTACGTTCCCTCGCCGGCCTGGTGGAGCCCTTCGACTCCGTCGTGCACGACGTCCACGGCGAAGCCCTCGGCCGTGAGCCCCTTCGCGAGCGAAAGGGCCAGCCGCTTCTCGTCCTCCACGATCAACAGGCGCATGCGAAAAGCGTCCCAGACCGAACCTGAAGACGGCTTCAGGGGGTTTCAGGGTGGCTTCAGCGTCCCTCAGCGAGATTGGTTCCCGTCGAAAGCGAACGCAACGAATCGCACAGCAATCGCACTCGGGAGGAACCCCATGAAGCGCAACGTCGTCATCGCCACCATCGCTGCCGCGGCCCTCGTCGGCGGCGGCACCGCGACCGCCCTCGCGGTCTCGGGCGACGACGAGGCGCCCGCGAAGCGGTCGAGCGCGCAGGTCCAGAACGGCAATGACCGTGATGACGCCACCGACACGGACGACGCCGACGACGCGGACGACAGGGCCGAGAACACCACCGAGGCCAAGGCGGCGAAGGTCACCGCCGCCGACGCGATCACGGCCGCGCTGAAGGAGAAGTCCGGTACGGCGGTCGGCGCCGAGCTCGACACCGAGCGCACGAACGTGGTCTGGGAGGTCGAGATCCTGTCCTCCGGCAACACCTGGCACAACGTCCAGGTCGACCCGGGCACCGGCAAGGTGCTGGACTCCCGCACCGAGCAGGAGGACCCCGAGGACGCCGCCCAGGCGCGGGCCGCGCTGAAGGGCTCCTCCGTGTCGGCCGCCGAGGCCGCCGAGGCCGCCGCCGCCAAGGGCCCGGTGAACTCCGTGGACCTCGACGACGAGGGCCGCGCCCACGTCTGGGACGTGGACACGACGGACGCCGACGGCGTGGAGCACGACTGGCACGTCGCGCTCGACTCCACCAAGGTGACGGCGGACCGGTCGACGGACGACGCGGACGACCTGGACGACTGACGGTCTCCGGTTACGGCGGCGGGGCGGCAGCCAGAGGGCTGTCCGCCCCCGCCGCACGTATCAGCCCCTTGGGGGCACCTCCCAGCGGTAGCTGGGGGAGTTTGAGGAGCGGGGTCCGGGGCGGAGCCCCGTGCGGGGTCGAAGGGGCAGCGCCCCTGGTGATGGGACGGGTAGGGGCGGCGGGGGCGAAACACCCTCCCGGTCATCCCTCCGTCAAGCCCGCCACCAGTTCGTCCGCCGCCCGGTAGGGATCCAGCTCGCCCCCCACGATCCGCTCCGCCAGCGCGCTCAGCCGCCGGTCCCCGTGCAGGTCCCCGATCCGCTCCCGCAGGGCCGTCACCGCGATGGTCTCGACCTCGCGGGCCGCGCGGGACAGACGCCGCTCCGCGAGCACCCCCCGCTCCTCCATCCAGGCCCGGTGTTTCTCCAGCGCCTCGACGACCTCGTCGACGCCCTCGCCCCGCGCCGCCACCGTCTTCACGATCGGCGGCCGCCAGTCGCCGGGGCCACGGGACTCGCCCAGGCCCAGCATGTGGTTGAGCTCGCGGGCCGTGGCGTCGGCCCCGTCACGGTCGGCCTTGTTGACGACGTACACGTCACCGATCTCCAGGATCCCGGCCTTCGCCGCCTGGATGCCGTCGCCCATTCCCGGAGCCAGGAGCACGACCGACGTGTCCGCCTGGGACGCGATCTCCACCTCCGACTGGCCCACGCCGACGGTCTCGACGAGGATCACGTCGCAGCCCGCCGCGTCGAGGACCCGGATCGCCTGGGGGGCCGCCCAGGCGAGACCACCCAGATGGCCGCGCGTGGCCATCGAGCGGATGTAGACGCCGGGGTCGGAGGCGTGCTCGGACATGCGCACCCGGTCGCCCAGGAGCGCGCCGCCCGAGAACGGCGACGACGGGTCCACGGCCAGTACCCCGACCCGCTTGCCCTGTTTCCGGTACGCCGTCACCAGCGCGGACGTCGACGTGGACTTGCCGACGCCCGGAGAGCCGGTCAGGCCCACCACGTACGCCCCGCCCGTCAGGGGCGCCAGTGCCTCCATGACCTCACGGAGCTGCGGGGACGCCCCCTCCACCAGGGAGATCAGCCGGGCCACGGCCCGCGGCCGGCCTTCCCTGGCCTGGGCGACCAGTGTGGAGACGTCCTGCATCACAGCTCCGTTCAGCGAGATCCGGGATCAGAGGTCGGACAGACGTACAGCGGGCTCAGGACTTCGGTACCCGCACGATCAGCGCGTCACCCTGCCCGCCGCCACCGCACAGCGCGGCCGCGCCCACGCCGCCGCCCCGCCGCTTCAGCTCCAGCGCCAGGTGGAGGACCAGGCGGGCGCCGGACATGCCGATGGGGTGGCCGAGGGCGATCGCGCCACCGTTGACGTTCACCCTTTCGGTGGATACCCCGAGGTCCTTCATTGACTGGACGGCGACCGCCGCGAAGGCCTCGTTGATCTCGATCAGGTCGAGGTCCGCGACCTCCAGGCCCTCCTTCTTCAGGGCGTGGGCGATCGCGTTCGACGGCTGCGACTGCAGGGAGTTGTCCGGGCCCGCCACGTTGCCGTGGGCGCCGATCTCCGCGATCCAGTCCAGGCCGAGCTCCTGTGCCTTGGCCTTGCTCATCACGACCACGGCCGCCGCACCGTCCGAGATCTGGGAGGAGGAGCCCGCCGTGATGGTCCCGTCCTTGGCGAACGCCGGGCGCAGCCTGCCCAGCGACTCGGCCGTCGTCTCGCCGCGGATGCCCTCGTCCTGGCTGAAAACGACCGGGTCGCCCTTGCGCTGCGGGATCTCCACGGGCGTGATCTCCGCCTCGAAGAGGCCGTTCTTCTGCGCGGCCGCCGCACGCTGGTGCGAGAGGGCCGCGATCTCGTCCTGCTCGGCCCGGCCGATGCCCAGCTTCGTGTTGTACTTCTCCGTCGACTCGCCCATGGCGATGTTCTCGAACGAGTCGGTCAGACCGTCGTACGCCATCGCGTCGAGCATCTGGACCGCGCCGTACTTGTAGCCCTCACGGGACTTCGGGAGCAGGTGGGGGGCGTTCGTCATGGACTCCTGGCCGCCGGCGACGACCACGTCGAACTCACCCGCACGGATCAGCTGGTCGGCGAGAGCGATGGCGTCGAGGCCCGACAGGCAGACCTTGTTGATGGTGAGCGCCGGGACGTTCATCGGGATGCCGGCCTTGACCGCGGCCTGACGCGCCGGGATCTGCCCCGCCCCGGCCTGCAGCACCTGGCCCATGATCACGTACTGCACCTGGTCGCCGCCGATCCCCGCACGGTCGAGGGCGGCCTTGATCGCGAAGCCGCCGAGGTCGGCTCCCGAGAAGGACTTCAGCGAGCCCAGCAACCGCCCCATGGGCGTACGCGCGCCCGCGACGATCACCGAGGTGTTGCCGTTCGTTCCAGACATGAGGTGCGATCCCCTTCCAGCCTGCACGGCCGAGGAGTGAACGAGGGTTTACTTCGAATGTACTGAGCGGTAGACCACCCCGTCATCCGGCGAAGAGTGTGATCGCGCGCACGTTGCGTAACCGCCGCGGGAGCGGTGCACTGACACCATGCTGACGCGAATCGACCACATCGGGATCGCCTGTTTCGACCTCGACGCGACCGTCGAGTTCTACCGGGCCACGTACGGCTTCGAGGTGTACCACTCCGAGGTCAACGAGGAGCAGGGCGTGCGGGAGGCCATGCTCAGGATCAACAGCACGGACGACGGCGGCGCGTCGTACCTCCAGCTACTGGAGCCGACCAGGGAGGACTCCGCCGTCGGGAAGTGGCTGGCGAAGAACGGCGAGGGCGTCCACCACATCGCGTTCGGTACGTCGGACGTCGACGCCGCGTCCGCCGACATCAGGGACAAGGGAGTACGCGTCCTGTACGACGAGCCGCGGCGCGGTTCCATGGGGTCACGGATCACGTTCCTGCACCCCAAGGATTGTCACGGGGTACTGACAGAACTGGTCACTTCGGCGCCCGTTGAGTCACCTGAGCACTGACCCCCGTACATAGGGGCCGGTAGGGTTGGGGTCGGCCGTCGCCTTGTCGAGGAGACGGCCGGGGTCCTGCCGCCTTCCGACGACGGGACCCAAGGGCCGGGGTCCAGGTTTCGGGGGACGCGAGGGTCAGGGCGGCAGCCCGCGCTCCGCCGTTGATCTGACACCATTCCCCGGGGGCCCCGTTCGGCGGTTGGACGGAGCTCGTTTGGAGAAGCTTGCGACCAGGGGACGGATGGGACCGCGCAGTGCGGGGCTACGAACGCCAGGAGCGAGAGCCGGCGGCTGACGTCGACCACCTCTCTCGGTTCGAGGCCGAGATGGAGCGGCTGAAGACCGAGCGGGAAAAGGCGATCCAGCACGCCGAGGACCTCGGCTACCAGGTCGAGGTGCTGCGCGCCAAGCTGCACGAGGCGCGCCGCACCATCATGTCCCGGCCCTCGTTCGACGGATCGGACATCGGCTACCAGGCCGAGCAGATGCTCCGCCAGGCCCAGGTGCAGGCCGACCAGCTGCGCGCGGAGGCCGAGCGTGAGCTGAGCCAGGCCCGGGCGCAGACCCAGCGCATCCTCCAGGAGCACGCCGAGCAGGCCGCCCGTCTCCAGGCCGAGCTGCACGCCGAGGCCGTCTCGCGCCGCCAGCAGCTCGACCAGGAGCTCTCCGAGCGCCGCCAGACCGTCGAGTCGCACGTCAACGAGAACGTGGCCTGGGCGGAGCAGCTGCGCGCCCGCTCCGAGCAGCAGGCCCGCCGTCTGCTGGACGAGTCCCGTGCGGAGGCAGACCAGGCGCTGGCCGCGGCCCGTGCCGAGGCCGAGCGGGTGGCCTCCGAGGCCCGTCAGCGGCTGAGGGAGGAGGCCGAGTCGGCCCGCTCCGAGGCCGACCAGATCCTGCGCCGGGCCCGCGCGGAGGCCGAGCGGCTGCTGAACGCCGCCTCCACCCAGGCCCAGGAGGCCACCGAGCACGCCGAGCAGCTGCGCTCCTCCTCCGCGACCGAGTCGGACACCGCCCGCCGTCAGGCCACCGAGCTGAGCCGGGCCGCCGAGCAGCGCATGGCCGAGGCCGAGACGGCGCTGCAGAAGGCCCGCGCCGAGGCCGACAAGGTGGTCGCCGAGGCCAAGGAGGCCGCGGCCAAGGCCCTGGCCAGCGCCGAGTCGACGAACGAGCAGCGCACGCGGACGGCGAAGGAGCAGGTCGCCCGTCTGGTCGAGGAGGCCACGAAGGAGGCCGAGGCCACCAAGGCGTCCGCCGAGGAAGTCGTCGCGGACGCGCGCGCCGAGGCCGAGAAGATCGTCGCCGAGGCCGCCGAGAGGGCCCGCTCGATCACCGCCGAGGAGTCCGCGTCCCAGCTCGCCAAGACGGCGAAGACGGCCGAGGACGTCCTCAACAAGGCGTCGGAGGACGCCAGGAGCACCATCAAGGCCGCTTCCGAGGAGGCCGAGCGCATCCGCGGTGAGGCCGAGGCCGAGGCGGACCGGCTGCGCGCCGAGGCGCACGACCTCGCCGAGCAGCTCAAGGGCGCGGCGAAGGACGACACCGAGGAGTACCGCGCCAAGACGGTCGAGCTGCAGGAGGAGGCGCGCCGGCTGCGCGGCGAGGCCGAGCAGCTGCGGGCCGACGCGGTCGCCGAGGGCGAGCGCATCCGCTCCGAGGCACGCCGCGAGGCCGTCCAGCAGATCGAGGAGGGCGCCAAGACCGCCGAGGAGCTGCTCGCCAAGGCGAAGGCGGACGCGGACGAGCTGCGGCAGTCGGCCACGACGGACAGCGAGAAGGTCCGCACGGAGGCCATCGAGCGTGCCTCGACGCTGCGCCGTCAGGCCGAGGAAACCCTCGACCGCACGCGCAAGGAGGCGGAGCGGCAGCGCGACGAGGCCGTCGAGCTGGCCGAGACCATCAAGGCGGAGGCCGAGCGCGCCGCCCGTGAGCTGCGCGAGGAGACCGAGCGCGCGGTCGCCTCCCGCGAGGCGGAGGCCGCCGAGGAGCTGAACCGGCTGCGCTCCGACGCCGAACAGCGGCTCGCGTCGGCGGAGCAGGCGCTCAGCGACGCCCGCGCGGAGGCCGAGCGGATCCGCCGTGAGGCCGCCGAGGAGACCGACCGGCTCCGTTCCGAGGCCGCCGAACGGATCCGTTCGCTCCAGGCACAGGCCGAGGCCGAGGCCGAGCGGGTGCGTACCGAGGCCGCCTCCGACGCGTCGGCGTCCCGGGCCGAGGGCGAGGCCATCGCCGTACGTCTGCGCTCGGAGGCCGCGTCCGAGGCGGAGCGGCTGAAGGCGGAGGCTCAGGACACCGCGGACCGGGTGCGGGCCGAGGCGCTGGCCGCGGCCGAGCGGCTGGCGACCGAGAGCGCCGAGACGCTGGCCGCCGCACAGGAGGAGGCCGCCCGGCGCCGCCGCGAGGCCGACGAACTCCTCGGCGCCGCCCGGCAGGAGGCGGATCAGGAGCGCGAGCGGGCCCGGGAGCAGAGCGAGGAGCTGCTGGCCTCGGCGCGGGCACGCGTGGAGCAGGCCGAGGCCGAGGCGCTGCGCCTGGTCGAGGAGGCCGACCGGCGCGCCACCGAGATGGTGTCGGCCGCCGAGCAGCACGCCCAGCAGGTGCGCGACTCCGTGGCCGGGCTGCACGAGCAGGCCCAGGAGGAGATCGCCGGCCTGCGCAACGCCGCGGAGCACGCGGCGGACCGTACGCGGCGGGAGGCCGAGGAGGAGTCGGACCGGGTCCGCGCCGACGCCTACGCCGAGCGCGAGCGGGCCAGCGAGGACGCGGCCCGGGTCCGGCGCGAGGCGGCGGCGGAGTCGGAGGCCGCCAAGTCGCTCGCGGAGCGCACGGTATCCGAGGCGATCGCCGAGGCCGAGCGGCTGCGCGCCGAGGCGGCCGAGCACGCCCAGCGTGTCCGCACCGAGGCGTCGGACGCCATCGCTGCCGCCGAGCAGGACGCCTCGCGCACCCGTGCCGAGGCCCGCGAGGACGCGAACCGGATCCGCTCGGACGCCGCCACCCAGGCCGACACGCTCATCACCGAGGTGACGGCCGAGGCGGAGCGGCTCACCAGCGAGACGGCCGCGGAGGTCGAGCGGCGCCGCGCGGAGTCCGTCGCGAAGGCCGACAAGCTCATCGCGGACGCGACCAGCGAGGCCGAGCGGCTGCGCGCCGAGGCGGCCGAGACCGTGGGCTCCGCGCAGCAGCACGCCGAGCGGATCCGCGTCGAGTCCGAGCGCCTGCGGGCGGAGGCGGAGGCCGAGGCCGAGCGGGTCACCACGGCCGCGCGCGAGGAGGCCGACCGGACGCTGGACGAGGTCCGCAAGGACGCCAACAAGCGGCGTTCCGAGGCGGCCGAGCAGGTCGACAAGCTCATCACGGAGACCGCCGCCGAGGCCGACAAGCTCATCTCGGAGGCACAGCAGCAGGCGCACAAGACCACCGCGGACGCCGAGGCGCAGGCCGACAGCATGGTCGGCGCGGCCCGCGCGGAGGCCGACCGCCTGGTCTCGGAGGCGACCGTGGAGGGCAACTCCCTGGTGGAGCGGGCCCGCACGGACGCGGACGAGCTGCTGGTCGGCGCGCGCCGGGACGCCACCGCGATCAGAAAGCGCGCGGAGGAGCTGCGCGACCGCATCACCGGCGAGATCGAGGCGCTGCACGAGCGGGCCCGCCGGGAGTCGGCCGAGACGATGAAGGCCGCGGGCGACCGGTGCGACGCGCTCATCAAGGCCGCCGAGGAGCAGTTGGAGAAGGCCCAGGCGAAGGCCAAGGAGCTGGTCTCGGAGGCGAACTCCGAGGCGGGCAAGGTGCGGATCGCCGCCGTGAAGAAGGCCGAGGGCCTCCTGAAGGAGGCCGAGCAGAAGAGGAACACCCTCATCCGGGAGGCCGAGGAGCTCAAGGCCGAGGCGATCCGCGAGGCGCGGGCCACGGTCGAGGAGGGCAAGCGGGAGCTGGAGGTCCTGGTGCGGCGGCGCGAGGACATCAATGCCGAGATCTCCCGTGTCCAGGACGTCCTGGAGGCGTTGGAGTCTTTTGAGGCCCCGTCGAGCGGCAAGGACGGCGGCGTCAAGGCCGGCGCCGCGGTGGGCGCACCCAGATCGGGTGGCAAGGCGTCAGACGGCTAGTCTGAGGCGCCGATCCATGCTCAGCGGAGCGTGCGGGAGCCCTCTACGCAAAGTTTCTGACAAGTAACTGTAGGTTCGCCACTCAAAAGGGGTGTCATTCTCCAGATCAAACGCGCATCTGCTCGATGACACGCCGCTTCGCCCCCTAGGATTCCACCTATCACCTCACCGGTCTCATTCGACAGGAACCCCATGAGCGACACTTCCCCCTATGGCTTCGAGCTTGTGCGGCGTGGGTACGACCGCGCGCAGGTGGACGAACGCATCTCGAAGCTCGTCTCCGACCGCGACAGCGCTCTGGCCCGTATCACTGCTCTGGAAAAGCGCATCGAGGAGCTTCACCTCGAAACGCAGAACGCCCAGGCCCAGGTCGTCGACGCCGAGCCGTCGTACGCCGGGCTCGGCGCGCGCGTCGAGAAGATCCTCCGCCTCGCCGAGGAAGAGGCGAAGGACCTGCGTGAGGAGGCCCGCCGCGCCGCCGAGCAGCACCGCGAGCTCGCCGAGTCGGCGGCCCAGCAGGTGCGCAACGACGCAGAATCGTTCGCTGCGGAGCGCAAGGCCAAGGCCGAGGACGAGGGCGTCAGGATCGTCGAGAAGGCCAAGAGCGACGCCTCCCAGCTGCGGGCCGAGGCGCAGAAGGACGCGCAGTCCAAGCGCGAGGAGGCGGACGCCCTCTTCGAGGAGACCCGCGCCAAGGCCGCTCAGGCCGCCGCCGACTTCGAGACGAACCTCGCCAAGCGCCGCGAGCAGTCCGAGCGCGACCTGGCCTCCCGTCAGGCCAAGGCCGAGAAGCGTCTCGCCGAGATCGAGCACCGCGCCGAGCAGCTCCGTCTCGAGGCCGAGAAGCTGCGCACGGACGCCGAGCGCCGCGCCCGCCAGACGGTGGAGACGGCCCAGCGCCAGGCCGAGGACATCGTGGCCGACGCCAACGCCAAGGCCGACCGGATCCGTTCCGAATCCGAGCGCGAGCTGGCCGCCCTCACCAACCGCCGCGACAGCATCAACGCCCAGCTGACGAACGTCCGCGAGATGCTCGCGACGCTCACGGGCGCCGCGGTGGCCGCCGCCGGTTCGCCGGCCGAGGACGAGCCGATCTCCCGTGGGGTTCCGGCGCAGCAGTCCCGGTAACGCCTGAGCGTTCCGCAGCAGGTGTGCGAAGCCCCCTGCCACTCCGGTGGCAGGGGGCTTTGTCCCGTTTTAGCGTGGCCGCATGATCGAGCTGGAGGGACTGACCAAGCGCTACGGCGAGCAAGTGGCGGTCAACAACCTCACCTTCACCGTCCGACCCGGCATCGTCACCGGGTTCCTCGGGCCGAACGGGGCCGGCAAGTCGACGACGATGCGGATGGTGCTGGGGCTCGACCGGCCCACCCTGGGTGATGTCCGCATCGACGGCAAGCACTACGACCAGCTCAGGGAACCGCTGATGTCCATCGGCGCGCTCCTCGACGCGAAGGCCGTGCACGGCGGCCGCAGCGCCTACCACCACCTCCTGTGCCTCGCGCAGAGCAACGGCATCCCGAAGAGCCGCGTGACCGAGGTCCTCGACGCCGTCGGTCTCACAGCGGTGGCCCGGAAGAAGGCCAGGGGATTCAGTTACGGCATGGGGCAGCGGCTCGGCATCGCGGGCGCGCTCCTCGGCGACCCCCACATCCTGATGTTCGACGAGCCGGTCAACGGGCTCGACCCCGAGGGCATCCACTGGATCCGCACCCTGATGAAATCCCTCGCCGCGCAGGGCCGTACGGTCTTCGTCTCCTCGCACCTGATGAGCGAGATGGCGCTGACCGCCGACCACCTCGTCGTCATCGGCCAGGGCCGGCTGCTCGCCGACACCTCCATGGCGGACTTCATCCAGCGGAACTCCCGGTCGTACGTCAGGATCCGTACGCCGCAGCGGGAGCGGCTGCTGGACGTACTGGACGGGGCGGGGATCACGGCGGTCGAGGCGGAGGGCGGGGCGCTGGAGGCGGACGGCTGCAAGCCCGAGCAGATCGGTGAGCTGGCCGCGCGGCACCAGGTCGTGCTGCACGAGCTGAGCCCGCAGCAGGCCTCGCTGGAGGAGGCGTTCATGCGGCTGACGGCGGAGTCGGTGGAGTACCACTCCCGTGCGGGTGCCGCCGTGCCGGCCGCGGACGAGGCGATGCCGGTGCCCACGCGCCGGGCGTGGGGCAGCGACTGGAAGAAGGGGTCCTGAGCATGGCGGCGGTACAGGTGGTGCGTTCCGAGTGGACCAAGATCCGGTCGGTGGCGTCCACCGTCTGGACGCTCGGGATCGCCGCGGTCGTCACGATCGCCCTCGGCATGCTGATCCCGGCGCTGGTCAACCGTGACTGGGAGAACATGCCCCCGGAGGAGAGGATCGCCTTCGATCCCACGTACGTGAGCTTCGCGGGGATGAGCCTCGGCCAGCTCTCGATGATCGTCTTCGGTGTGCTGGTGGTGTCGAACGAGTACAGCACCGGCATGATCCGCACGTCGCTGGCCGCCGTCCCGCAGCGCGGCACGTTCCTCTTCAGCAAGATCGCCGTGGCGACCGCGCTCGCCTTCGCCGTCGGCCTCGCGATCAGCTTCGTCACCTTCCTCCTCGGCCAGGCGATGCTCGGCGGGCACCGCACCTCGCTCGACGAGCCCGGTGTCCTGCGCGCGGTCATCGGGGGCGGGCTCTACATGACGCTCATGGCCGTGTTCTCCATGGGCGTGGCCGCGATGCTGCGCGGCCCGCTGCCGGCGCTGGGCGTCCTGATGCCGTTCTTCTTCCTCGTCTCCAACATCCTCGGCAACGTGTCGGCGACCGAGAAGGTCGCGCGCTATCTGCCCGACCAGGCCGGCAGCAGGATCATGCGGGTCGTCGCACCGGTCGACGACGACACGCCGTACGGTCCGTGGGGCGGTCTGGGGATCATGGTGCTGTGGGTGCTCGTGGCGTTGCTGGGCGGGTACGGGGTCCTCCGGCACCGCGACGCGTAGCCGCTGCGCTGGGCTGGGGCGGGGTTCGCGTCTGCCGGTTCCCGCCGGGGGTCAGCCGGTCTCGTCTGCCGGTTCCCCCCGGGGGTTGGGCGGGTCGCGTCTGCCGGGTTCTGTGCGTGGGCGGCTGCGGGTCCGTCGTGGTTGATCGCGCAGTTCCCCGCGCCCCTTAAAAGCCTGGGGCGCGCCCTCGTGCCTTTAGGGGCGCGGGGAACTGCGCGACCAGCCCCTCACAACCCGCACATGGCCACCGGCAGGACCCGGCAGACGAGATCGTCGCCCACGCCCCCGGAGGGAACCCGCAGCCGCCCAGAAACAGAACCCGGCAGACGCGACCTGCTCCACCCCCGGAGGGAACCGTCAGCGGCTCGATATGCTCCTAACTCTTACGGGGGGCGTGTGCCCCGACGTCCTGACCTTGCTGATGGGTGCGGAGCATGATCGAGGCAGTCGGCCTGACGAAACGCTATGGCGACAAGACAGCCGTGTACAACCTTTCCTTCCAGGTGCGCCCTGGTTCCGTCACCGGCTTCCTCGGGCCGAACGGCTCGGGCAAGTCGACGACCATGCGGATGATCCTCGGCCTGGACAACCCCACCACGGGGCAGGTGACGATCGGCGGCTATCCCTACCGGAAGCTGCCGAACGCGCCCCGCCAGGTGGGCGCCCTGCTGGACGCCAAGGCGGTGCACGGCGGACGCAGTGCCCGCAGTCACCTGCTGTGCCTCGCGCAGCTGTCCGGCATTCCGGCACGCCGCGTGGACGAGGTGCTGGGCGTCGTCGGCCTGCAGGACGTGGCCAGAAAGCGCTCCAAGGGATTCTCGCTGGGCATGGGACAACGGCTCGGCATCGCCGCCGCGCTGCTCGGTGACCCCCAGGTGCTGCTCTTCGACGAGCCGGTCAACGGGCTCGACCCCGAGGGCATCCTGTGGGTGCGGAACCTGATGAAGTCCCTGGCGGCCGAGGGGCGGACCGTGTTCGTCTCCTCGCACCTGATGAGCGAGATGGCTCTCACCGCCGATCACCTGATCGTGATCGGGCGCGGGCAGTTGCTCGCCGACATGAGCGTCAAGGACTTCATCTCGCACAACTCGGCCGACTTCGCACGGGTCCGTACCCCCGACACCGAGCCGCAGCAGCGGGAGAAGCTGACGGCCGCGCTGACCGAGGCGGGCGGACAGGTGCTGCCCGAGGCGGACGGCGCCCTGCGCGTGACCGGCCTGCCGCTGCCGCGCATCAGCGATCTCGCGCACGGCGCCGACGTACGCCTGTGGGAGCTGTCGCCACACCAGGCCTCGCTGGAGGAGGCGTACATGCGGATGACGCAGGGTGCCGTGGACTACCGGTCGACCGTCGACCAGAAGGAGGGGCTGATGCAGCCGCTGCCGCCCGGTGCGCAGCCGCCGGTCCCGGTGCCGGGGCAGGGTCAGCCGGGGTGGTACGCCCCGCCGCCGCCCCAGCAGGGCGGGCAGCCGTTCGCGATGCCGCAAGGGATGCCGCAGGGGACGCCCCAGGGCCAGCCGCCCGCGGGGCCGTACGGCGCCCCGCCCGCGCCCGGTGCGCCGGCGCAGGGTCAGCCCAACCCGTACGCCGCCCCGGCGCCCGCGGCGCCCCCGCAGCCCCCTGCCGCTCCCGCTCCCTCCCCGACCAAGCCCGAGGACGCCCGATGAGCACGCCCCAGCCTCCCGCGACCCAGCAGCCCGCACCCAACTGGCAGGCGTCGCCCGGCGGTTCGTACACCTCGCCCATCCCGGTCGTGCGCACCCACCTCGGGCACGCCCTCGCCTCCGAGTGGACGAAGATCAAGTCGGTGCGCTCGACGATGTGGACGCTGGGCATCTTCCTGCTGCTCGTCATCGGCATCGGCTTCCTGGTCGCGACGCAGACGCAGGGCGAGGACTTCTCGGACGTCCCGTACACCATCCCGGCCTTCTTCGGCCTGATCCTGGGTCAGATCTGCCTCATCACGCTGGGCGTGCTGGTGATCTCGTCGGAGTACGGGACGGGCATGATCCGTACGACGTTCACGGCCTCGCCGCAGCGGCACCGGGTGCTCACCGCCAAGCTGCTGATCTTCTTCGCGGTGGCGTACGTCGTGTCGGCCTTCGCCATCGGGCTGGTCGGTCTGTTCACGCAGAGCCTGCACGACGACGGGACGAGCAACGACTGGATCGGCACGGTCTTCAAGGGCGCCCTGTACGTCTCGTTGCTCGGTGTCCTCGCGCTCGCGGTGGGATCGATGCTGCGGCACTCGGCGGGTGCGATCACCGCGATGCTCGGGCTCGTGCTGGTGCCCGCGATCCTGCCCGCGTTCCTGATGATCTCGGAGAGCATGCGCGAGATCGGCGAGAAGATGATGGAGTACAGCGCCCCCAACTCCCTCGCCGAGATCTTCGCGGTGGGCACCGAGGGGAGCGGCGGGGGGAACGCCCAGCTGGTCCTCCTCACGGGCCTGACGGGGGCCGCGATCGCGGGCGCGTTCGTGCTGCTGGAGCGGCGGGACGTGTGAGGCGCGTTGACGGGCCGGTGAGCCGACCCGCCTAGAAACGTGGCGCGTTACGGGACCGCCGCACCCTCGTGGTGCGGCGGTCCTTCGCGTTCCAGCAGGCCTTGTGCCAGTGGCGGCGGTCGTCGACGCCGGCGTGCTGGGGCCAGGCCACCACGTGGGGGACCCCGGAGGAGATCATCTGGTCGCAGCCCGGGCAGCGGTACGTCTTGCCCTCGGCACTGGCCCCGGCCACATGGCGCACGCTCCAGTCCTCGCCCTGCCAGCTCTCCGTGGACTGCCAGCCGCCGTAACGGTCGCCCTGGTCCTCGTCGGCGCTCCGGCCGGACGGACCGGCGCCCTTGGGTCGGTTGCGACGCGGCGACACAGAACACCTCACGGGGCTATACAGGGGGGACGGGTCGTGTCCAGCCTACGCGTGCCGACCACGGGTACGCGTACTCCGCGAACCGCCACAGAACCCCCTCCGTCCAGCGCATTCTGCAGACAATCCGCAAATCTCGCCGCCAGGCCGTGTCCTTGGCACGTGTCAGGCGGTTATGCAGGGTGGGGGAGCTCCGGGTCGGAGCACCGAGAAAGCAGGAAACGCGATGCACGTTGGCACTTTTGTACTGGCGGCCCAGTTCCCGGGACAGGGCCAGGGGGAGGCGCTTCACCGCGCCGTACGGACGGCGGAGGTGGCCGAGGAGGCCGGCCTCGACGCGGTCTGGCTGGCCGAGCACCACTTCGTTCCGTACGGGACTTGTCCGTCGGCGGTCACCCTCGCCGCGTTACTGCTCGGGCGCACGCGGCGGATCCGCGTCGGCACGGCGGTCAGTGTGCTCCCCACCGCCCACCCGGTGTCCCTCGGCGAGCAGGCCGCGCTGCTCCACGTGACGTCCGGGGGCCGCTTCTCGCTGGGGGTGGGACGCGGCGGCCCATGGGTGGACCTGGAGGTCTTCGGGACGGGCATCGAGGCGTACGAGAAGGGGTTCCCGGAGTCACTCGATCTGCTGGTGCGGTGGCTGCGCCAACCCACGGTGGAAGCGGCGGGGGAACGATTCGCCTTCCGCGAGGTCCCGGTCGTCCCGCGGCCCTCGGAGGTGCTGAGCGGCGCCCCCGGCCCGGAGGTCGTCGTCGCCTGCACGTCCCCGTCGAGCATCCGGCTCGCCGCCGAGCGCGGACTGCCGATGCTCCTCGGGATGCACGTCGGGGACGAGGAGAAGGCGGAGATGGTCGCACTGTGGCGCAATCACGCACGCGCGGCGGGCCGTTCGGCGGACGAGATCGCCGTCGCCGGCCATGTGTCGGCCGGTGTCTGCCAGATCGCGGACCGGCGGACGGACGCGGTCGAGGCACTCACGAAGGCCATGCCGGGCTGGCTCAGGCACGGTCTGGACGCCCATGTGACGGTGGACGGCCGCGCCCGCACGATGCGCGACCCCCTGGCGTACACGGAACTGCTCTGCGGGCTGCACCCGGTGGGCACCCCCCGCCTGTGCGCGGACCGGCTGGCGGCGACATCGGAGCGGACGGGCATCTCGCGCTTCGCCCTGCTCGTCGAGGGCACCGGCGATCTGGCGGCCACCGAGGAGAACGTGCGCAGGCTCGGCGCCGAGGTGCTCCCCCACCTCGGCTGACGGACACGCCACGGTCCTGCACGGCGAGGAGCTTGCCGCTCCGGTACAACTGCACCTCCCGCGTACGGAGCGGCAAGCAGTGCGGCATGGCCGCCTCAGCAGTCCCGAAGCTCCGGCGACTGGTTCAGCAGCTGGTTGCGCACCGAGGTGAAGCGAGCCAGCGTGTCGTCCACCGACGGGTCCAGCGGGAACACGGCCACCCGGTGGCAGTTCTGGAAGGCCAGGCGCACCCCGAAGTGCCGCTGCAGCGCGCCGCGTATCGCGTCACTCGCGAGCGCACGCAGCAGCTGGCCACGTGCCTGCTCGTCCGGCGGGGGCGTCTGGTTGTCGGCGAACTCACCGCCGTCGACCTTCAGCTGGGCCACCAGGGAGCTGATCATCTCCCATGCGTAGGGCAGGGAGGTCCGGACGCAGTCGACGAAGGCGGCTTCGTCGACCTCGCCTCGCTCGGCCTGTTCGAGTAGGGCCGGTGAGACGTCGAGCGACATGGGTTCTCCTCTCGCACCCCCGCGGGGGCGGGGGTTGACGGACAGGGTGGGGGTTCGCGATATCGAACACGCTGCGTACACGCGCCGCGACCTCCCGCTCATACGGTAAGCAGCGGACGGTGACCGCACCAGGCGAATGCGTATACGGGGCACTCGCACTAGGAACACAATCAGCCATTGCCGCACACGAGTTGCCTCTGGCACATGCCCACCGATGGCACACGCCCGGAGTGCGCGGCGCGCACGAGGCTCCAGGCGCTCAGGGAAGTGATGAGGTGGTCGAATCGCGTGCGGTGGTGGGTGTCGAGTAGCGTTTCCGACCATGCGTCTCGTCATTGCCCGCTGCTCCGTGGACTACGCCGGGCGGCTCACGGCCCATCTCCCCTCAGCCCCCCGCCTGATCCTGGTGAAAGCGGACGGCAGCGTCTCGATCCACGCGGACGACCGGGCCTACAAGCCCCTCAACTGGATGTCCCCGCCCTGCACACTGAAGGAGGGCTCCGGGGACGAGGAAGGCGTCTGGACCGTCACCAACAAGGCGGGCGAGAAGCTCATCATCACCATGGAGGAGGTCCTCCACGACTCCTCGCACGAACTGGGCGTGGACCCGGGCCTGATCAAGGACGGCGTGGAAGCGCACCTCCAGGAACTGCTCGCCGACCGCATCGAGACCCTGGGCGAGGGCTACACGCTCATCCGCCGCGAGTACATGACCGCCATCGGCCCCGTCGACATCCTGTGCCGTGACGCCGACGGGCAGACCGTGGCCGTGGAGATCAAGCGCCGCGGCGAGATCGACGGCGTGGAGCAACTCACGCGCTACCTGGAGCTGTTGAACCGCGACCCCCACCTCGCACCCGTACGCGGCATCTTCGCGGCCCAGGAGATCAAGCCCCAGGCCCGCGTCCTCGCCACCGACCGCGGCATCGGCTGCACGGTCCTGGACTACGACGCGCTCCGCGGCATCGAGGACGACAAGCTGCGGCTGTTCTGAGAGGTCACGCACGGAGGGCCGGGTCCGGTGGCGGGCCCGGCCCTCGTGTCGTACGCGGGACTCGTCAGATCACGTTCGTGGGCGCGTCGGGGGCACTGCTGTCCGGGGCGCTCGCCGAGGTGGTGGTCTCCGGCGGCTCGCTGGAGGTGGAGCGGCTGGCCGAGTTGCCCGTGTCCGGAGGAGGCGGGTTCTGCGAGCTGGGCGACTCGGACGGCGACTCCGAGGGCGTCTGGGACGGTGTCTGCGAGGGCGTCTGGGACGGCGTCTGCGACGGGGTCCTGGTGGGTGTCCTCGTGGGCGACTGGGACGGGGTCCTCGTCGGCTTGCCCGGCTTGTCCGTGCCGCTCGGGTCGTCCGACGGCGAACCGCTCGCCGACGGTGTCGGGTCGTCCTGCGTACCGAAGGTCCCGTCGGGACCAGGGTCCGTGGGCGTGGCCACGTCGGCGGGGGCGTCGCCCGAGCCCTTCTTCGCCCGGTCCGCGCCCAGGCCGCCGTCGTCGATGCCGGTGCTGGCCGACGGGTTGACGCCGACCTTCTCGGACGGAGGGCTGTCGGCGCCGTCGGAGGTCGCGCCCAGGGTCACCACCGTGCCGAGCACGACCGCGAGCAGGGTGCCCGCGCCGGCGGCCACCAGGTTGCGCCGGGCACCGCCGACCAGGCGGCCTCTCACGCCGGCCTTGTGGACGGGGCCGGCGCCCGCCTGGTGCGTGACCAGTGTCGAGGTGTCGCCCGTGGTCCGGGACGGGCCGAATCCGGAGCCGGTCCGGGAGAGGAGGCCGGAGGGCACACCGCCGGGCGGCGACGCCGACTCCTCGTGCCGGGCGTCCGGCACCTCCTCCCCCGCCGCCGTACGCCCTCCCCCAAGTTCTCGGCTCCGCTCGAACAGGGGGGACCCCCATGGCGGGGTCGCCCCGGATCGGTCGGCGACCAGCGCCAGCGCGCGCCGGCCCGCGACCGTGCCGCGCTTGTCGGCGAGGGCACCGCGCAGCCCGATGGACGTCTCGAGCTCGGCACGGGCCCGGTCGAGCTGCCCGGAACAGAGCGCGAGGATGCCCAGCTCGTGGTGGAAGTACGCCTGGTCGCCGACCTCACCGGCGAGCCGGGCCGCCTCGGCGCCGGACCGCAGCGCCCGCTCCCAGGCGCCCCACTGCAGCCCCGCGGCGAACGCGGGCGCCGCCTGCCGGGCCAGGGTCACGGCGACACTCTCCTCGCCCTCGCCGGGCGGGGTCGTCACGGGAAGCACGGCGTTCAGCGCGGCGAGCACGGCGTCCGCCTCGGCCGACACCCGCTCGGGAGTGACCGAGGGGTGCCCGGCCCACCAGGAGTAGTGCTGGGCGACGCTGACGGCCCTGTCGTCGGCGTCGTCCGCGTAGCCGGCGGCCTCCAGCTGGGTCTGCACCCCGGCCGCGAGCCGGTAGCGCGAGCCGACCGGGGTCACCAGGGCGCAGCCCACCAGTTCGGCGAGGGCGGCGTCCGCGTGGGTGTCCCCCACGAGCGCGGGCAGATGGGCCTGGTGCGGCACCTCGCCACCGAGCGCGACGGCGAACCGCAGTGTGTCGCGCGCCGACTCGCTCAGCCGGGACGCGAGCAGCGCGGCGGGCGCGGCCCCCTCGGCGAGGGACGGCAGCGGTACGTCGTGGCCGTCGCCGGCGTCGAAGGGGGCGTCCACCGGCGCGTCCTGGAAGATCCCGAACTCGTCGAAGGCGTCCGCGTCGCCGCGCAACCGGTCCCGCTGCCTGAGCAGCGCCCCGGCCTGCACGAACCGCAGCGGCAGGCCCTCGGACTCGAACCAGAGGTCGCCCGCCCAGTTCGACTCGTCCTCGGTGAGGGCCCGCCCGACGGCGCGCTCCAGCAGTTCCAGGCCGCCGGCGCGGTCGAGGCCGCCGAGGAACACCTCTTCGACGGGTGAGTCGGCGGACGGCGCGGGGACATCGGGCGTGGCGGCGAACAGGAAGGCGCACTCGGGGGTGGCGTCGAGCAGTTCGTCGAGCGCGCTGCCGCCGAACTCCAGGTCGTCGAGGACGACGACCGCGCCGATCTCCCGGACGAGCTCAAGCAGCTCTTCCTGGCCGGGCCGGTGCAGCGGTGCCCTGTGGACAGTGGCGCACAGGTCGTGGAGCAGTTCGCCGACGGTGCGCCGGTAGCCGGAGAGGCGTACGACACCGTCCGGGGCGAGGTCCGCGCAGTCGTCGGCGACGAGGTCGAGGAGCGCGGTGCGGCCCGAGCCGGGGGCACCGGTGAGGCGGACGGAGCGGCCACGCGCGAGGAGCCGTACGAGCCGTTCCCGCTCGTCGCTGCGCTCAAGGAGCGGCAGCCGGGGCGGTTGGGGGCCCGGCGGTACGGCAGGCCGGGCGGTGCGGTCGATCTCCGCCCGCTCGGCGGCCGGGTGCTTCTCGGGCAGGGCGGGGCGCTCCCGCGGCGGGCAGTTCTCTATCTCGCTGCCGTCGACGGGGTTCACGGTGAGCAGGAAGTCGCCCGAGACGAGCTGGACGGTACGGGCGAGCGCCGGCGCGGGCTGGCCGAAGTCCGCTGTCAGGGACTCGCGTGGCGGACGTGGACGTGGCGCCTGTCCTGAGTCGTCATGGCCGTGCTCTTCGGGTACCCGGTTCGTCGGGTCCATAGGTCCTAGCCCCCCAAAAGCGTCGTGTGCGTGAGCCCTCCCGGCCTTGCCGCACACTGCGCTGTCGCTTCTGGTCCGGTGCCCGCTACGAGGGTTGTCAGGGTGGCGGGCAGCCGAACCCTAAACCTTTGCACAGTATCCACGGAATGCCAGGGCCCCGTGCTGTCCGAGACATCACAGTCCCGTGAGGATTGCGCGTGTGCTGCCTTTCGCTCCCGAGACGTCCGGGTGTCCACCGTCCACCGGGCCACACATGAGTCCGTACGCGCGTTCCTGCACGTCCGTTCACTTCCGGGCCGTCCTGTTCGGTGGCGTACCGATTCGCCCCGGCCGTGGTCCGGTGTCACACGCGGGGCAGCGACTCCACGCCGATGCCGCCCTCGATGGCGAGGATCCGGTGCAGCCGGGTGGCCACCAGCAGGCGTTGCATTTGCGGAGGCACTTCACGCAGCACCAGCCGCCGCCCGCACCTCCCCGCCCGGCGGTGCACACCCATGATCACCCCGAGCCCGGTGGCGTCCCACGAGTCCAGCCCTGACAGGTCGAGCACCAGGTCGCCGACTCCGTCGTCGACGGCCGTGTGCAGGACCGTACGGGCGTCCGCCGCGCTGCGTACGTCGAGGCGGCCCCCGACGACCAGCTCGGCGTGGTCGCCCCTGATGTACATATGCGCTCCCCGAGAGTGCGTCTTCGTACGCCGGTCGTTTCTGGTGATGCAACTTCTGACGGTTCGGGAACCCCAGAGGTTGCCGTCTGTAAGCGAACCGATACCGAATTCACCTCAACGGGTGATCCCCGTGAGGTTCACGCGGTCCCGTGACGTCAGTGCGTGTAAAAGCCCTGCCCGCTCTTTCGGCCGATGTCACCCGCGTCAACCATCCGGCGCATCAGCTCCGGCGGGGCGAACTTCTCGTCCTGGGACTCGGTGTAGATGTTGCTGGTCGCGTGCAGCAGGATGTCCACGCCGGTGAGGTCGGCCGTGGCCAGCGGCCCCATGGCGTGGCCGAAGCCCAACTTGCAGGCGAGGTCGATGTCCTCGGCGGTGGCCACGCCCGACTCGTAGAGCTTCGCGGCCTCGACGACGAGGGCCGAGATGAGCCGGGTGGTGACGAAACCGGCCACGTCGCGGTTGACGACGATGCAGGTCTTGCCGACGGACTCGGCGAACTCCCGCGCGGTGGCGAGGGTCTCGTCGCTGGTCTTGTAGCCGCGGACGAGCTCGCAGAGCTGCATCATCGGGACCGGCGAGAAGAAGTGCGTACCGACGACCCGTTCGGGGCGCTCGGTCACCGCCGCGATCTTGGTGATGGGGATCGCGGAGGTGTTGGAGGCGAGCACGGCCTCGTCGCGCACGAGCTTGTCGAGCGCGCGGAAGATCTCGTGCTTGACCTCCAGCTTCTCGAAGACGGCCTCGACGACGACGTCGGCGTCGCCGACGGCGTCGAGGTCGGTGGTCGCGGTGATACGGGCCAGGGCGGCCTCGGCGTCGGCGGCCTCCAGCCTGCCCTTGCTCACGAACTTGTCGTACGACGCCTTGATGCCGTCGGTGCCACGGGTGAGCGCCTCGTCGGTGACGTCACGCAGGACGACCTCCCAGCCCGCCTGTGCGGAGACCTGGGCGATACCGGACCCCATGAGACCGGCCCCGATGACGGCGAGCTTCCGTGCCACTGTGCGACTCCCCTGCTGACCCTGGCTGACACGCTTGTTATGTATGCCTCTCGGCCG
This sequence comes from Streptomyces sp. NPDC030840, assembly GCF_055572015.1. Taxonomy (NCBI): domain Bacteria; kingdom Bacillati; phylum Actinomycetota; class Actinomycetes; order Kitasatosporales; family Streptomycetaceae; genus Streptomyces; species Streptomyces sp. NPDC030840. Next base: position 70,656 of record NZ_JBVIEE010000028.1, read on the forward strand.
GACCCTAGCGCTCGTGAGGGGCTGTGTGACCGGTAAGTAATGCGCGTCACGTCTCATCTGACGGACGTCACACCGGCAGGGGTCACTCGGCCCCTCGGACGGCGTAGTTGAGCACCTTCTCGCTCAACAGCCCCTCCATGTCGTCGAGGAGCACGAGCACTTCCCGGGACACTTCGTCCGGATCGCGCCCGGCGACCATCTCGCGTCCGATGACGGCCATCACGGTCTGGTGGAGCCAGTTGATCTGGCCGGCGATCAGGGTGGGCATGGGGTCACCGGCGGAAGCGCCGGTCTCCTCGCGCAGGGTCGCCTCCAGGTTCTCCTGGACCTCCTGCGCGATGCTCCACAGCCGAGAGCGCAGGGGGGGCGCCTCGTGAATGACCTTGAGGAAGCGCTCGTAGTCTGTCGTGAGTCCGACGCGCGGTGAGACCGTCTCGACCTCCTCCCGCAGCTCGCGCAGTACCGCCGCGGCAGCCGACTCACCCACGTCACGGCCGCGCACCCAGCGCGAGAGCCGGTGGACCACGTCCTTGCTGCGGTCGAGGAAGAGGTCCTCCTTGGCGGGGAAGTAGTTGTAGACCGTGTTGACGGAGACGTCGGCCGCGTCGGCCACCTCCGCGATCGTCACGGTCACGAAGCCGTGCTCCACGAACAGCGCGGTGGCGATGTCCGAGATCCGCTGCCTCGTCTCGCGCTTCTTGCGCTCCCTGAGCCCCTCTGCCATGGCCTCATCGTAGGCGGATCCAAGATCCTTGGCCTCCCTCAAAGTTTGGGGTCGTTGCAAAATTTCAGTGACTCTGTTTTTCTGTGAGCATGGCAATCATCAGTGCGGCCGGACTGGCCCGCACCTTCCAGACGAAGCGCGGCCCCGTGGAGGCCGTGCGCGGCATCGACCTCACCGTCCACCCGGGCGAGATCCTCGGCTTCCTCGGTCCGAACGGCGCGGGCAAGACGACGACCCTGCGGATGCTCACGACGCTGCTCGCCCCCACCGGCGGCGCCGCCACCGTCGCGGGCCACGACCTGGCCACCGATCCGGCCGGGGTGCGACGGGCGTGCGGTTACGTGGCACAGTCCGGCGGCGTCGACCCCTATGTGACCGTGCGGGAGGAGCTGGTCACCCAGGGTCGGCTCTACCGACTGACGAAGCCTCAGGCCGTGGAGCGGGCTGAGGAGTTGGCGCACGACCTCGGCCTCACCGACCTGCTCGACCGCAAGTGCGCCGCGCTCTCCGGCGGTCAGCGCCGCCGTCTCGACATCGCGCTGGCCCTCACCCACCACCCCCAGGTCCTCTTCCTCGACGAACCGACGACCGGACTCGACCCGGGCAGCCGCGCCGACCTGTGGGACCTCGTCCGCCGCCTGCGCGACGAGTACGGCACCACGGTCTTCCTGACGACCCACTACCTGGACGAGGCCGACGCTCTCTCCGACCGGCTGGTGATCGTCGACCAGGGCGTGGTCGTCGCCGAGGGCACCCCGGGCGCGCTCAAGCTCCAGTACGGCGGCTCGATCGACGCCACGCTCCAGGACACGTTCCTCGCGATCACCGGGCGCGGCCCCGCCCCGGCCGACGCCGCCCCCGTAGCCGTATAAGGACCCGCAACCGGACAGGAACCCGATGCTTCTCCACGACACCGCGCTGGTCTTCGGCCGCTACCTCCGCCAGACCCTGCGCTCACGCTTCCAGATGCTCTTCGGGGTGCTGATGCCGCTGCTCTACCTGCTGTTCTTCGGCCCGCTGCTGACGGACCTGCCCCTGAGCCCGCAAGGCAGTTCCTGGCAGATCCTCGTGCCCGGGTTACTGCTCCAACTCGGCTTGTTCGGCGCGTCGTTCGCGGGCTTCGCCATCATCATCGAGAAGGGGCAGGGGGTGGTCGAGCGGATGCGGGTCACGCCCGTGAGCCGGCTGGCCCTCCTCCTCGGCCGCGTCCTGCGCGACGCCGCGATCTTCGTCTTCCAGGCAGTGCTGCTGGTGCTCGCGGCCGTGGTGATGGGGCTGCGGGCGCCGCTCGCCGGCGTGCTGATCGGTTTCGCGTTCGTCGCACTGCTGACGATCTCGCTGGCGTCCCTGTCGTACGCGCTGGCCATGAAGGTCGCCACGCCCCAGGAGTTCGGCCCGACGATCAACGCGCTCACCATGCCGTCCATGCTCCTGTCCGGACTGATGCTCCCCATGACACTCGCGCCCGGCTGGCTGGACCTGCTCTCCCACCTCATGCCGTTCCGCTATCTGGTGGACGCGGTGCGGGACGCGTACGTGGGCGAGTACGCGACGGCGTCCATGCTGTACGGGGTGCTGGTCGCCCTGGGACTCGCGGCGCTGGCCGTGACGGTGGGCACACGGGTGTTCCGGACGGCCGGGGCATAACTACGCTGGTCAACATGGTCAATCTGACACGCATCTACACGAGGACCGGCGACCAGGGCACCACGAACCTCGGCGACATGAGCCGGGTGCCCAAGACCGACCTCCGCATCGCCGCCTACGCCGACGCCAACGAGGCGAACGCGGCGATCGGCACCGCGATCGCCCTCGGCGACCTGGACGAGGAGGTCGTCAAGGTCCTCACCCGCGTCCAGAACGACCTCTTCGACGTCGGGGCCGATCTGTCCACCCCGGTCGCCGAGAACCCGGAGTTCCCGCCCCTCAGGGTCGAGCAGTTCTACATCGACAAGCTGGAGGCGGACTGCGACCGCTTCCTCGCCGAGGTCGAGAAGCTCCGCTCCTTCATCCTCCCCGGCGGCACACCCGGCGCGGCCCTGCTGCACCAGGCGTGCACGGTCGTACGGCGCGCCGAGCGCTCCACGTGGGCGGCGCTGGAGGTGCACGGAGAGGTGATGAACCCGCTGACCGCGACCTACCTCAACCGCCTGTCGGACCTGCTGTTCATCCTGGCCAGGACGGCGAACAAGGAGGTCGGGGACGTGCTGTGGGTGCCGGGCGGGGAGCGCTGAGGCCTTCTCAACGGGTCCCGGCCGACGCGCGCGCCGCCTGGTACAGCCCGACGGCGACGTACGCGCCCCCCACGCACATCATCACCACCCCGACCTTCGTCAAGGTGACGACCGGGACCTCGACGTCTTCCGTGAACAGCCACAGCGCCAGGCCCACCAGCAAGGTGCCGACGCCCTCCAGCAGGCTCCTCCGCGCCTTGCTCATCGGTGGGCACCTTCCCTGGCGGATGTGACCGGGTCGGTGTTCTCGGTGATCTGGGACTCCCCCGGCCCGCCCGGGTCCTTCGGCGGCCAGATGGTGTACCACAGGGCGATCAGGCCGTAGATGCCGACCGTACGCACGGCCACCCACTGGAAGGCGCGCAGGGAGCTGATGTCGCCGGAGTCGCCCACGTACCAGACGGCGAGCTGGAGGAGCACCAGCGCCACCGCGCCCGCGACGACCGCCCTCAGCCACAGCTTCGCCTCGTGTCGGGCGCGGGCGCGGCCGTAGCGGGGCGGCTTTCGCGGGGGCGGGCCGCCGCCCAGGCGGTGGGCCGCGTGCCCGTCGAGCCAGCGGATCGTGTAGTGGCCGAACGCCACCGTGTAGCCGATGTAGAGCGCCGCCACACCGTGCTCCCAGCCGGGTTCGGCACCGTTCTTGAGGTCGATCGCCGTCGCGACGAACAGGACCAGTTCCAGTACGGGCTCGCACAGCAGCAGCACCACACTGGTACGGCGCCACTTCAGCAGGTAGCGGGCGGTGAGGCCGAGTGCCAGCAGCACCCAGAAGCCCACCTCGCAGGCGATGATCAGCGCGACGATCACAGCTCTCTCCTTCCGGTCGCCCTTCAAGGCTCCCGTCGCGAGCAGCCGCTTTCGTCGTCGGCGGTGACGAAGTGGCGGTACATCGAAAGATGCAGTCCGAGACCACCCCCCGGCATCACGCGGCGCGTTTGGGCCCCGTGTTGGATGGAGTCATGGCCGTACGACTCCCCCGACCCCACCGCGACGACGTGGCGATCGCCGTGGGCGGGCTGCTGGGCGGGCTCCTGCTGTGGGGCATCGGTCTCTTCCCCCGCCCGCCGGGCAGCGGGATCGTCCTCTGGTCCCCGGAGTGGGCAGCGCTCGTACCGCTGTCCGTGACGACCGCCTGCGAGCTGCTGCGCCGGACCCGGCCGCGTACCGCCCTGCTGGTCGGCGTCGTCATGCTGACCCTCGACACCGTCACGCGGGGCAATGTGGTCACCGTCGTGCTGTTCACCGACCTCGTGTACGCGGCCGTCCTGTACGGCACCCCGGCCTCCGCCCGCCGCATCCCCTGGATCAGCGGGCTGCTCACCGTGGCCGGCGCGGTGGTGCCCCTCGCGGTCTGGCGAGAGCCCGAGACGATCCTGATCGGCTTGGGTGTCGGTGTGGTGGCCCTGGCGCCCGCCACCACCGGTTGGGTGGTCCGCAACCACCGCGACGCCGCCGAGGCCGCCCGTCTGCGCGCCGAGCAGACCGCCCTCCTCGCCGAAATGGACCGCTCCCAGGCCGTCGGCGCGGAGCGCGCGCGGATGGCCCGCGAGCTGCACGACATGGTCGCCAACCACCTCTCCGCGATCGCGATCCACTCCACGGCCGCCCTCTCCCTCGACGACCCGAGGACCTCCCGGGACGCCCTGACCGTCATCCGCGAGAACAGCGTCGAGGGGCTCGCCGAGATGCGGCGGCTGATCGGCATCCTGCGCGACAGCAGCGGCGATCTGGAACCGGCCGCGGCCCCGACGCTCGACGGGCTCGGCGCCCTGGTCGAGGGCGCCCGCGCCAACGGCCTCGACATCACCCTCGACACCGGCCACGGCCCCTTGCCCGCTCCGGTCGAGCTCGCCGCCTACCGCATCGTCCAGGAGTCCCTCACCAACGCCCTCAAGCACGCCTGCCCCGGCCGTGTCACCGTGACGCTGGCGCAGCGGGACGGTGCCCTGACGGTCGAGGTGACCAGCCCGTACGGCGACCGCGACGGCCCCCGCGCACCCGGGTCGGGCGCCGGCCTGGTCGGCATGCGGGAGCGGACCGCCCTGCTGGACGGCACCTTCGAGGCCGGCCCCGTCGAGGACCCGGTCTCCCCCCACGGCAAGATCTGGGCCGTACGCGCCACCCTCCCCGTGACAGAAGGAGCCCCCGAATGATCCGCGTGCTCGTCGCCGAGGACCAGGCCGCCGTACGCTCCGGGCTCGTCCTCATCCTGCGCAGCGCGCCCGGCATCGAGGTGGTCGGCGAGGCCGCCGACGGAGAGCAGGCGGTGCTGCTCGCCCGTGAACTCCGGCCGGACCTGGTGCTGATGGACGTACAGATGCCCCGTCTCGACGGGGTGTCAGCGACCCGGCAGGTCGTGGCGGAGGGGCTGGCCGACGTGCTCGTGCTGACCACCTTCGACCTCGACGAGTACGTGTTCGGGGCGCTGCGGGCCGGGGCGTCCGGGTTCCTGCTCAAGAACACGGACGCGAAGGACCTGATCACGGCCGTCAGGACGGTCGCGGGGGGCGACGGGCTCATCGCCCCGGCGGTCACCCGGCGCCTGATCGCCGAGTTCGCCGCCAGGCCCGTGCGGGAGCCCGCGGCCGATCCGTCCGTCCTGGACTCCCTCACCCGCCGTGAACGCGAGGTCCTGTCCTGTCTCGGAGAAGGGCTGTCCAACGCCGAGATCGCCACGCGGCTGGACATGGCGGAGGCCACCGTGAAGACCCACGTCAGCCGCCTCCTCGGCAAGCTGGACCTGCGCAGCCGGGTCCAAGCTGCCGTACTGGCGCAGGAGTTGGGCGTGTAGGTCGCCGGGCCGACGCAGCAGGCGAACTGGTCCAGACCTCTTGACCGCTGGTCCAGACCTTTCTATTCTCAGCCGCACTGCGCCACGTCATGCTCATGCTCAAGACACCCCACAAGGAGGCGCACATGCGCTTCAGACACAGAGCTGCGGCGGGCTTCGCCACTCTCCTCCTCCCCCTCGCCGGCCTGGTAGGCCTCGCCACCCCGGCCAACGCGGCCACGGAGGCGACCGCCACCTACACCAGGACCCAGGACTGGGGCACCGGCTTCGAAGGCAAGTGGACCGTCAAGAACACCGGCACCACCACGATCAACTCCTGGACCGTCGAGTGGGACTTCCCCTCGGGAACGTCCGTGACCTCGGCCTGGGACGCCGACGTCACCTCGTCCGGCACCCACTGGACCGCCAAGAACAAGTCCTGGAACGGCACTCTCGCTCCAGGCGCCTCCGTCTCCTTCGGGTTCAACGGGAGCGGCTCAGGCTCCCCGGCCAACTGCAGGTTGAACGGTGGAAGTTGTGACGGCGGAGGCACCGTCCCCGGTGACGCGGCTCCCTCCGCGCCCGGCACCCCCACCACCTCCGACGTCACCAACACCTCGGTGAGACTGTCCTGGTCGCCGGCCACCGACGACAAGGGCATCAAGAACTACGACGTCCTGCGCGGCGGCACCAGGGTCGCGACCGTGACGGCGACCTCGTACACCGACACCGGGCTGACCGCCGGCACGGACTACTCGTACACCGTGCGGGCCCGCGACACCGCCGACCAGACCGGCCCGGTGAGCGGCGCCGCCTCCGTGCGGACCACCGGCGGCACCGGTCCCGCCCCCGGCTCCAAGGTCAACCTCGGCTACTTCACCGAGTGGGGCGTCTACGGCCGCAACTACCACGTGAAGAACCTGGTGACCTCGGGCTCCGCCTCCAAGATCACGCACATCAACTACGCCTTCGGCAACGTCAAGAACGGCCAGTGCGTCGTCGACGACACCTACGCCGCCTACGACAAGGCCTACACCGCCGACCAGTCCGTCAGCGGCGTCGCCGACACCTGGGACCAGCCGCTGCGCGGCAACTTCAACCAGCTGCGGCAGCTCAAGGCCAAGTACCCGAACATCAAGGTGCTGTACTCGTTCGGCGGCTGGACCTACTCGGGCGGCTTCGGACAGGCCGCGCAGAACCCGACGGCGTTCGCCAAGTCCTGCAAGGCCGTCGTGGAGGACCCGCGCTGGTCCGACGTCTTCGACGGCATCGACATCGACTGGGAGTACCCGAACGCCTGCGGTCTGAGCTGTGACACCTCCGGTGCCGCCGCCTTCAAGAACCTCATGCAGGCCCTGCGCACCGAGTTCGGCTCGAACTACCTGGTCACCGCCGCGATCACCGGTGACGGCTCCTCCGGCGGCAAGATCGACGCGGCCGACTACGGCGGCGCGGCCCAGTACCTCAACTGGTACAACGTGATGACGTACGACTACTTCGGCGCCTGGGCGAACACGGGCCCGACCGCCCCGCACTCGCCGCTCACCTCGTACTCCGGCATCCCCACGGCCGGCTTCACCTCCGCCGACGCGATCGCCAAGCTGAAGTCGAAGGGCGTCCCCTCGGCCAAGCTGCTGCTCGGCATCGGCTTCTACGGCCGCGGCTGGACCGGCGTCACCCAGTCCGCGCCCGGCGGCACGGCGACCGGCGCGGCCACGGGCACGTACGAGGCGGGCATCGAGGACTACAAGGTGCTCAAGAACTCCTGCCCGGCCACCGGCACGATCGCGGGGACGGCGTACGCCCACTGCGGCAGCAACTGGTGGAGCTACGACACCCCGGCCACCATCGGCACGAAGATGACCTGGGCCAAGAACCAGGGCCTGGGCGGAGCCTTCTTCTGGGAGTTCAGCGGGGACACGGCAGGCGGCGAACTGGTGACCGCGATCCGCAACGGTCTGAGCTGACATCCGCCCGGCGCCCGGCTCCCTGCGCCGGCCGGCGCCCCGATGTCCCGGAGAGGCAGTGGCCTGCCTCTCCGGGACATGGCGCGTCAGATGCCGGGTGCGGCCACCCGTGTGTACGTCAGGCCGTTGCTGGTGCCGGCAGGCGTGGTGACCGTGACGGAAAGCGGCCCTGCGGGGCCTGTCGGAGCGACGGCGGTGATCTGCGTCGGGGAGACCACCGTGAACGACGCGGGTACGGCGCCGAACCGGACGCCGGTGGCGGTCGCGAGGTCGCTGCCGGTCAGCGTGACGACCGTGACGGAATCCGCCGGTCCCTGGCCTGGCTCCAGGGAGACCAGCACGGGAGCGTCCAGGAAGACAAAACTCAGGGGGTTGCTGGTACCGCCGGAGGTGGTCACCGTGACGTCCGCGACCCCTTCGGGGTGGCTGGGGCTCACCGCGGTGATCCGAGTGGCGGAGTCGACGGTGAACGAGGCCGCCGCCACCCCGCCGAACCGCACCGCCGTCGCACCGAGGAGGTCGTTGCCGGTGACGATGACCGTGGTGCCGCCCGCCGTCCTCCCGGAGGGAGGGGCGAGGTCGGTCAGCGAGGGCAGCCCGGCGTAGTAGAAGAAGGCGTTGGGATCGTTGGGGTTGCTGGTGCCGTTGGGGGTGGTGACCGTGACGGCCGCGGCACCGGCCGCACGCGGCGGGGTCACCGCGGTGATCTGCGTGGCGGAGTTGACGGTGAACGAGGCCGCAGCCACCCCGCCGAACCGCACCGCCGTCGCACCGGAGAAGTTGGAGCCCGTCAACGTCACCGTCGTCCCACCCGAGACCGGCCCCTGATTCGGCGAAACACCGGTGACGGAAGGAGCGCCGACGTAGGTGAAGGTGACGGAGTTGCTGGTGCCGCTGGGGGTGGTGACCGTGACGGCCGCGGCACCGGCCGCACGCGGCGGGGTCACCGCGGTGATCTGCGTGGCGGAGTTGACGGTGAACGAGGCCGCCGCCACCCCGCCGAACCGCACTGCCGTCGCACCGGAGAAGTTGGAGCCCGTCAACGTCACCGTCGTCCCACCCGAGACCGGCCCCTGATTCGGCGAAACAGCGGTGAGGGAAGGAGCGGTGGTGTAAGTGAAGGGCACGGACTGGGAGCTGGTGCCCTCGTTCGTGATGACGTTGACGTTCACGGTACCGGTGCCTTGCGGAGTCACCGCCGTGATCTGGGTACTGCTGTTCACGGTGAACGAGGTGGCGGGAGTGAATCCGAACCGGACGGTCGTCACATTGGTGAAACCGCTTCCGGTGACGACGACGGTGGTACCGCCCGAGGGCGGCCCCTGATTGGGGCTGACCGAAGAGACCACAGGGGCAGCCATGGCTGTCCTCCTTCGCGCAAGACTCGGGATCGATACCACGTGCGGCCGCGTCGCAGCGTGGCCACACGTGGTCGAGCCCGTCCGGGCGGCGGGGGGACTACCGCCCGGACGGGGGTTCATCACCTCTGCCGCGGAGGCGATCGGACCGGTCAGATGCCGGGGCCCGCGACGTAGGTGAAGGCACCGACCTCCGTGTCCGATCCGGCGGGGTTGGTCACGACCACATCGGCCGCTCCCGCCGTACCGGGCGGAGTGACCACGGACAGCGTGGTCGCGCTGATCACCGAGAACGGGGCCGCGGTGCCGTCGAAGGTGACCGAGTCCGTGCTGTCCAGGTTGGTGCCGGTGATGGTCACCGCCGTCCCGCCCGAGGTCGGGCCCGATGTCGGGCTGATGGTCCCGATCGTCGGGACGTCCACGTAGGTGTAGGTGAGACCGTTGTTGGTGCCGCCCGCGGTGGTCACGCTCACCGCGACCGGCCCGGCCGCCGCGCCCGCGGGAACCGTGACGCTGAGCGAGCTGTCGCTGTTCACGGTCGGGGTGGCCGTGACGCCACCGAACGACACGCTGGTGGCCGTCGACAGGCCGGTGCCGTTGACGGAGATGGTGTTGCCGCCGGCCAGCGGCCCGGAGGTGGAGCCCAGGGAGGACTTGAAGGGGGCGCCGACGTAGAAGTACGGCACCGGGTTGCTGGTCCCGCCCGGGGTCGTCACGGTGACCCCGACCGTGCCGGTCCCCGAGGGGGAGACAGCGGTGACCTGGGTCGGAGAGACGTTGGTGACGCTGGTGGCAGGCTTGCTGCCGAACGTCACCGCGCTGGTGTTGGACAGGTTCGTACCCGTGATGGTGACCAGGGTCCCGCCTCCGGTGGAACCCTGATTCGGAGAGATCGGCATGACGAAGCTCCTCGCTCGTTGAGGGGGACATGCGAGGAACCGGCGGGAATGGCCAGCCATCGACTGCCATGTCGGGGAGAACGAACCGGCACCGGCGCCCCCGCGCACCCAGTCGGGCGCACCGCGGCCTCCGCCATGTCTCCCGGGCAAGGAAAAACCGGCAAGCGCTGCCTGTCCGAACGTTCCCCCGGCTCGGGGATGGGCAGCCCGCCGGTTCACACTCTCAGTGACCCACACATCCATTTGAGCGACAAGACGATGCCACCCCAATCACCCGTATGGAGTACCCGCCGTACGAGCCGGCCTCGTTCCCCGTCACACTGCCGCCGTCGAGGGTGAGGAACCCCTGGCGTCCCGCACGGGACTGGTGCCGCCCCGCGCCCGGGCAGGGACTTGGCGGGGAACCGCCGCACCGAAGCCTCACGCGGAGAACCAACTCGACTGTCACGGCGACTACTTGATGCTTCGCACCGGCACATGGAGGAAACGGCCCACGCCGACTGAACCCCCACACCTCGGCGGTGGGCAGCGGCGCGGGAACTGGACCATTCGAGTGACATATGACAAAAGCCTGGCAGCCACCAGGACGGGCGTGGATTACTGGAATGGATCTGGCCGGTGGGCCGCCCATTCTCACCGGGGGAGCGGCAGTCGGACTGCCTGCGGCTTTTCTGCAGGAGCGGCGGGTGAACGACCCCGGCTTACCGCGATGGGCACCCCCGGAGGAGAAACTGGATCCCGAACAGCCGGTGCCGTTCGCGGCACCGGCTGACTCGGGGGCCGGGCCACAACACCCCACCCCCGCCGGACGCCCCTCACTCGCCAGGCAACTCACTGACGCAAAACTGCAACCGGTCCCGCCAGGCTCGACCGCTCAGTCGAAGGCCTCGGGACCGCGCTCGAAGACCGGATCAAGGCCTGCCGTCAGGCCACGTTCACGCGCTGTCCCGGCGGGGCTGCCTCCAGCCACGCGAGGAAACCGGTCAGCGCGTCCTCGCTCATCGCCAGCTCAAGCCTGCTCCCCCGGTGGAGGCAGGCGAGGATCACGGCGTCGGAGAGCAGCGCGAGCTCCTCCTCACCCTCAGGGGTGCGGCGCCCGGCCACCTCGATCGCCGAGCGCTCCAGGATGCGGCGCGGACGCGGGGAGTACGAGAAGACACGGAACCACTCGATGCGGTCGCCGTTGTAGCGGGCGATGCCGTAGCCCCAGCCCTTGCCGTTCTCCTCGCCCTTCTCGGGTTTTTCCGGAGCGTTCCACCGCAGGCTGCAGTCGAAGGTGCCGCCCGAGCGCTGGATCAGTCGTCGTCTCAGGCCGAAGACGAACAGACCCACCACCACGAGCGCGACCACCAGCCCGCACACAGTCAGAGCGAGGACCATCGACACCGACCTCCTCGTCTCCTAGGTAACGGAACGGAAAAAACTCCCACATTCGCCTCAGCCGCGGCTGGGTCCGGATGGATATGTCCAGACCCAGCCGCGGCTGAGGTACAGCATCACATGACGCTCCCCCAGTGCCTGAACGGCCTGGGAGGCGCCCCACCAGTCAGCGCGCCGCCACCGCACGCAGGCGGACGTCCGCGCGGCGCTCGGCGTGGGCGTCGCCCTCCGCCTTCGCGCGCTCGAGCTCCCGCTCCGCGCGCTGGACGTCGATCTCGTCCGACAGCTCGGCGATCTCGGCCAGCAGCGACAGCTTGTTGTCCGCGTACGAGATGAAACCGCCGTGCACCGCGGCGACGACCGTTCCACCATCACTCGTACGGATGGTCACCGGGCCCGACTCCAGCACACCGAGCAGCGGCTGGTGACCGGGCATGACGCCGATGTCGCCGGACGTGGTGCGCGCGACGACCAGGGTGGCCTCGCCGGACCAGACCTCTCGGTCGGCCGCGACCAGCGCGACGTGCAGCTCAGCAGCCAAGGTTGGCTCCTCGGGTCACCACCCGGCGGTTCTGCCGGGTGTTGGGTCAATTCTAGTGGGAGTGGAGAGAGGGGCGGGACGCACCCCTTGCGAGGTGCTCACCCGCCCCTCTCACCGTCGAGCGCGACGTCAGGAGACGCCCAGCTCCTTCGCGTTCTTCTTCAGGTCCTCGATACCACCGCACATGAAGAAGGCCTGCTCCGGGAAGTGGTCGTACTCACCGTCGATGATCGCGTTGAACGCGGCGATCGACTCGTCCAGCGGCACGTCCGACCCGTCGACGCCGGTGAACTGCTTGGCGACGTGGGTGTTCTGGGACAGGAAGCGCTCCACGCGACGGGCACGGTGGACGACGAGCTTGTCCTCCTCGCCGAGCTCGTCGATACCGAGGATCGCGATGATGTCCTGCAGGTCCTTGTACTTCTGCAGGATGTTCTTCACGCGCATCGCGGCGTTGTAGTGGTCCGCCGCGATGTACCGCGGGTCGAGGATGCGGGACGTCGAGTCCAGCGGGTCCACGGCCGGGTAGATGCCCTTCTCGGAGATCGGACGGGAGAGAACCGTCGTCGCGTCGAGGTGGGCGAAGGTGGTGGCCGGGGCCGGGTCGGTCAGGTCGTCCGCGGGGACGTAGATCGCCTGCATCGAGGTGATCGAGTGACCGCGGGTCGAGGTGATGCGCTCCTGGAGGAGACCCATCTCGTCGGCCAGGTTCGGCTGGTAGCCCACCGCGGAGGGCATACGGCCGAGCAGGGTCGACACCTCGGAACCGGCCTGGGTGAAGCGGAAGATGTTGTCGATGAAGAACAGCACGTCCTGCTTCTGCACATCGCGGAAGTACTCCGCCATGGTCAGACCGGCCAGCGCCACGCGCAGACGGGTGCCCGGGGGCTCGTCCATCTGGCCGAAGACCAGCGCGGTCTTGTCGATGACGCCGGACTCGCTCATCTCGTCGATGAGGTCGTTGCCCTCACGGGTGCGCTCACCGACACCGGCGAACACCGACACACCGTCGTGGTTGTTGGCGACGCGGTAGATCATCTCCTGGATGAGCACCGTCTTGCCGACGCCGGCGCCGCCGAACAGACCGATCTTGCCGCCCTTGACGTACGGGGTCAGCAGGTCGATGACCTTGACGCCGGTCTCGAACATCTCGGTCTTCGACTCGAGCTCGTCGAAGTTCGGGGCCTTGCGGTGGATCGGCCAGCGCTCGCCGTCGTACGTCTCGTCGACGTTGAGCACCTCACCGAGGGTGTTGAACACCTTGCCCTTGGTGAAGTCGCCGACCGGGACGGAGATCGACGTGCCGGTGTTCGTCACCGGGGCCTGGCGGACCAGACCGTCGGTGGGCTGCATGGAGATGGCGCGGACCAGGCCGTCGCCCAGGTGCTGGGCGACCTCGAGGGTCAGCGTCTTCTTCGCGCCGTCCTGGGCCGGGTCGGCCACCTCGACGTGCAGGGCGTTGTAGATGTCGGGCATCGCGTCGACGGGGAACTCCACGTCGACGACCGGGCCGATGACCCGGGCGACGCGGCCCGTAGCCGTGGCCGTCTCAACAGTGGTGGTCATTAGCGGTCACTCCCCGCGGTCGCGTCGGCCAGGGCTGCGGAGCCACCGACGATCTCGCTGATTTCCTGGGTGATTTCGGCCTGGCGGGCCGCGTTGGCAAGCCGGGAGAGGTTCTCGATGAGCTCTCCGGCGTTGTCAGTGGCGGACTTCATCGCACGACGGGTGGCGGCGTGCTTGGAAGCGGCCGACTGGAGCAGTGCGTTGTAGATCCGGCTCTCGACGTAGCGCGGCAGCAGGGCGTCGAGGACGTCCTCCGCCGACGGCTCGAAGTCGTACAGCGGCAGGATCTCGCCCTTGGTGGGCGACTCCTCCGCGACCTCTTCGAGGCTGAGCGGAAGCAGTCGGGCGTCGACCGCGTTCTGCGTCATCATCGAGACGAACTCGGTGTAGACGATGTGGAGTTCGTCCACGCCGCCGTCCGCCGTCTCCTTCTCGATGGCCTCGATCAGGGGCGCCGCGACCTTCTTGGCGTCCGCGTAGGAGGGCTCGTCGGTGAAGCCGGTCCACGACTCCGCGATCTTGCGCTCGCGGAAGTTGTAGTGGGCCACACCGCGCCGGCCGACGATGTACACGTCGACCTGCTTGCCCTCGGCCTCCAGACGAACCGTCAGCTGCTCCGCCGCCTTGATGGCGTTGGAGTTGAACGCGCCTGCCAGACCGCGGTCGCTCGTCAGGAGCAGCACCGCGGACCGGGTGACCGTCTCGGCCTGGGTGGTCAGCGCGTGCTTGGTGTTCGAACCGGTGCCGACCGCCGTGACCGCGCGGGTCAGTTCCTGCGCGTACGGCGTGGAGGCCGCCACCTTGCGCTGCGCCTTGACGACGCGCGAGGCGGCGATCATCTCCATCGCCTTGGTGATCTTCTTGGTCGCGGTGACGGATCGGATGCGACGCTTGTAGACCCGGAGCTGGGCTCCCATGAGTCAGGTCCCTTCCTTACGTCACTTGGAGGCGTTGGTCGCCTTCGGCGCCGCCGTGGCGTCCTCGCCGAGCAGCTTGCCGTCCGAGGTCTCGAACTGCTTCTTGAACTCGGCGATGGCGTCGGCGACGGCGGTGAGGGTGTCGTCCGACATCTTGCCGCCCTCCTTGATGGAGGTCATGAGGCCCTGCTCCTTGCGGTGCAGGAACTCGAGCAGCTCCTTCTCGAAGCGGCGGATGTCGGCGACCGGCACGTCGTCCATCTTGCCGGTGGTGCCGGCCCAGACGGAGACGACCTGGTCCTCGGTGGACATCGGCTCGTACTGGTTCTGCTTCAGCAGCTCGACCATGCGCTGACCGCGCTCCAGCTGCGCCTTCGACGCGGCGTCCAGGTCGGAACCGAAGGCGGCGAACGCCTCCAGCTCACGGAACTGGGCGAGGTCCACGCGCAGACGGCCGGAGACCTGCTTCATCGCCTTGTGCTGGGCGGAACCACCGACTCGGGAGACGGAGATACCGACGTTCAGCGCGGGACGCTGACCGGCGTTGAACAGGTCCGACTCCAGGAAGCACTGGCCGTCGGTGATGGAGATGACGTTGGTCGGGATGAACGCCGAGACGTCGTTGGCCTTGGTCTCGACGATCGGCAGACCCGTCATCGAGCCCTTGCCCATGTCGTCGGAGAGCTTCGCGCAGCGCTCCAGCAGCCGGGAGTGCAGGTAGAAGACGTCACCCGGGTAGGCCTCGCGGCCCGGCGGGCGGCGCAGCAGCAGGGACACGGCGCGGTAGGCGTCGGCCTGCTTCGAGAGGTCGTCGAAGATGATGAGGACGTGCTTGCCCTCGTACATCCACTGCTGGCCGATGGCCGAACCGGTGTACGGCGCCAGGTACTTGAAGCCGGCCGGGTCGGACGCCGGGGCGGCGACGATGGTCGTGTACTCGAGCGCGCCGTTCTCCTCCAGCGCGCGGCGGACCGACGCGATGGTCGAGCCCTTCTGGCCGATGGCGACGTAGATGCAGCGGACCTGCTTGTTCACGTCGCCCGAGCGCCAGTTGTCGCGCTGGTTGATGATCGTGTCGACGGCCAGGGCGGTCTTGCCGGTCTGGCGGTCACCGATGATCAGCTGACGCTGACCGCGGCCGATCGGGGTCATCGCGTCGACGGCCTTGTAGCCGGTCTCCATCGGCTCGTGCACCGACTTGCGCTGCATGACCGTGGGGGCCTGCAGCTCGAGGGCGCGGCGGCCGGTGGTCTCGATCTCGCCGAGGCCGTCGATCGCGTTGCCGAGCGGGTCGACCACGCGGCCGAGGTAGCCGTCGCCGACGGGCACGGACAGGACCTCGCCGGTACGGGTGACCGGCTGACCCTCCTCGATGCCGCTGAACTCACCGAGGACGATGGCGCCGATCTCGCGCTCTTCCAGGTTCAGCGCGAGGCCGAGGGTGCCGTCCTCGAACTTCAGCAGTTCGTTGGCCATGGCCGAGGGAAGACCCTCGACCTTCGCGATGCCGTCGCCGGCAAGGGTGACCGTACCGACCTCCTCGCGCGAGGCCGCGTCCGGCTTGTACGACTGGACGAAGTTCTCCAGCGCGTCCCGGATCTCCTCCGGCCGGATCGTGAGCTCCGCCATCTGGGTTCCCTGCTCTCCTTGTTGGGCCCGAAGTTTCACTTTGGGGGTCTGGGGGCGACCCCCAGGATTCTTCTGCACGGCCCAACCAGGGCCGTAAGTACGTACTGCTATGAAGTTGCCTCAGCCCGCCATGCGGCGGCCGGCGTCCTCGAGTCGGTCCGCGATCGAGCCGTTGATGACCTCGTCACCGACCTGCACCCGGATCCCGCCGAGGACCTCGGGGTCCACGTCGATGTTGAGGTGCATCTGGCGGCCGTAGAGCTTGGCGAGGGCGGCGCCCAGGCGCTGCTTCTGCCGGTCGCTCAGCGGAACCGCCGAGGTCACGATGGCCACGAGCCGGTCCCGGCGCTCGGCGGCGAGCTTGGACAGGGACTCGAGTCCCGCCTCCAGGCTACGTCCACGCGGCGCGGTCACAAGGCGCGTCACCAGACGCTCGGTCGCCACGTTGGCACGACCGCCGAGCAGGCTGCGCAGCAGCTCGCTCTTGGCCGTGGTGCTCGCGGCACGGTCGGTCAGGGCGGACCGCAGCTCGGTGTTCGAAGAGACGATCCGGCCGAACCGGAACAGCTCGTCCTCGACGTCGTCGAGTGCGCCCGCCTTCTGGGCCGCGGTGAGGTCGGCCGTGGCGGCCAGCTCCTCCAGCGCGTCCACCAGGTCGCGCGACTGCGACCAGCGGGAGCGCACCACGCCGGCCACCAGGTCGGCGGTGGCGCCGCTGACCTGGTCGCCGAAGATGCGTCCGGCGAGTCCAGCCTTGGCGTCAGCGGCCTGCGCCGGGTCGGTGAGGACCCGACGCAAGCTGACCTCGCGGTCGAGCAGCGCGGTGACGGCGGCCAGCTCGTCGGCGAGCTGCGCCGCGTCCACGGACGTGGAGTCCGTCAGCGCGTCGAGACGCTCACGTGCGGCTGCCAGGGCCTCGCGGCTCGCTCCGTTCATCGCGCGGCCTCGGCCTTCTCCTCGAGCTCGTCGAGGAAGCGGTCGATCACGCGGCTCTGCCGGGCGTGGTCCTCGAGGGACTCGCCGACGAGCTTGCCGGCCAGGTCGGTGGCGAGCTTGCCGACGTCCTGGCGGAGCGCGGACGCGGCGGCCTTGCGGTCGGCCTCGATCTGGGAGTGGCCCGCGGCGATGATCTCCTCACGCTGCCGCTGGCCTTCCGCACGCATCTCGGCGATGAGCGCGGCGCCCTGCTCCTGCGCCTCCTGGCGCAGACGCGCGGCCTCGTGCCGGGCCTCGGCGAGCTGAGCCTTGTACTGCTCGAGCACGCTCTGGGCCTCGACCTTCATGGCGTCGGCCTCTTCGATACCGCCTTCGATCGCCGCGCGACGCTCGTCCAGAACCTTGTTGATGTTCGGGAGGAGCTTCTTCCAGAAGAAGAAGAACACGATGGCGAAGGCGATGGTGCCCACGAGCAGCTCGGGGCCCGGAGGGATAAGCGGGTTCTGCTTCTCCTCGGCCGCCAGCTGTACCAGGTTGGCGATCACATCAGTGCCTTTCGTGGAAAGGTTTCGATCGTCGGGTGCGTCGGTCTAGTAGACGAACGGCATGACGATGCCGATGAGGGCGAGCGCCTCACAGAACGCGAAACCGAGGATCTGGTTGGCACGGATCAGGCCGGCCGCCTCGGGCTGGCGGGCCAGGGCCTGGGTGCCGTTGCCGAAGATGATGCCGACGCCGACGCCGGGGCCGATGGCGGCAAGGCCGTAACCGATGGAACCGAGGTTGCCTTCGACAGCGGCGAGGGTCTCAAGGGCAGCCATGCTGATTCTTCCTTCTCTTTCATGGACCGGCGGGGGTTGGCCACCGGACGTTCTTGGGGGTTTGTGGAGCGGCGCGGGGCTCAGTGGTGCTCGGCGAGAGCGCCCTGGATGTACGAGCAGGCGAGCAGGACGAAGACGTACGCCTGGACGGCCTGCACGAAGAGTTCGAAGACGATCATGACCGTGGCCATGACGAAGGAGACACCGGCGGCCGGGATCATCCAGCTGTTCAGCAGGTACCAGGAGGCGACCGTGAACATGACCAGCATCAGGTGGCCGGCGAACATGTTGGCGAAGAGTCGCACCGCGTGCGTGAACGGGCGGACCAGCAGGTTCGAGAAGAACTCGATGAACATCACCAGCGGCAAAACCGGGCCGAGTTCCTTGTCGTAGCCCGTGACGTTCTTGAAGAAGCCGACGAAACCGTGCCGCTTGAAGGTCAGCGAGACCCAGGTGATGTAGACGATCGCGGCCAGCACCATCGGGTACGCGACGATCGAGGACACCGGGAACTGGGCCAGCGGGATCACGGACCAGATGTTCATGATCCAGATGAAGAAGAAGAGCGAGACCATCAGGGGGACGAACTTCTCGCCCTCCTTCTTGCCGAGGGTCTCGTAGACGATGCCGCGGCGCACGAAGTCGTAGCCGGCCTCGCCGATCATCTGGAGCTTGCCCGGCACCACCTTCGCCTTGCCGAAGGCGAGCGTGAAGAAGGTGACCACCAGGAGGGTGGTGATGATGGCGAGCAGCATCACCTTGTTGAACTCGAACCCGCCGACCGTGGCGATCGGCTTGAAGAGGAACGAGTGCAGGCCCGGAGCCGGGAAGCCACAGCCGTTGTCGGACATGATCCGACAGCTCCAGTCAAAGGCGAGCTGGGTCTGGTCAGCACTCACCGCGGGCTCCTTCGGCGTGACGCATGGGTACGGCAACCTCGTTGTGTCGGCGCGGCGCGCAGCCGCGGATCGGCACCGGACTGGTGTTACGGATGTGGGGGCGGCTGGGGGGCATCGAGCCTCGCGATTGAGCAGGCGTCAGCTCAGATGCCCGCGCCCGCGATGCCGCAGTTGGCACCGGACGATAGCAGGAGTTCGCACACGCATTTATCCCGGCCCTACCCCTCACGACGAGTGCCCCGATTTTTCGGGCTTGCTGCCCGAGGACGAATCGGGTTCGACGTAGAGGATCTTGGCCTTCATGTGCGCCCGCGTCTGGGCGGCGATCCACGCGAGGGTGGTCCCGATGAGCGTGATCGCGAAGGCCTTGGGGTGGAACAGCGTGGTGTTCTTGAACGCGCTCAGGAAGATGAACAGCAGCAGGATCTGCGCCGCGTAGAGCATCAGGCCCATCATCTGGAACAGATGCGGAAGCGATTTGGCAGTGCGCTGCAGAACGTAGAGCCCGATACCCATGAAGAGGATCGTGAGCACCGCCGCCACGATGGCACCGACCGCCCCCTTACCGCCGACGACCACACCGCTGACGACGGCAGCGATCGCACCGACGGCAGCCGTGGGTACGGCGGCCTGAAGCAGGATCCGGGCGTCATTGGACGGCATGGCGGCAACTCCGCTTTCACAGGGGGCAGGGTGTCGTCATGGACGAGCGTAGTCCCGGGGCGAGAGGGAGAATTCCCCGCCTACGGACCGTCGCATTGCGGTCCTTCGGCTCTATCCCGGGTTCTCGTGAACCGTATCACAAACTATTTGATGAGGTCTTTACCTGGTTGGTGTGCAGGGTGTCACACCTGAGAGTGAAGCTGCGCTTCTGAGCAAAAACTGCACCCTTTTGTCTGGTATAAGCCCGGTTCGCGCCCTGGACGTCGAGTCAAGAGTTAGTCAGATTCTTACCTTCGGGTCAGCGCGAGGTTTCGGCTTTGCGCCCGTCCAGCATGCGCGAACGGGCGCCGAGCGCGGTGGCGCCGTTGACGCGTGAGACTCCCGCGGCCACGGGGGTGCGGGGATCGACGGGCAGGGCGGTGTCCGGGTCCACGTCCGTCGTCCCGTACGCGGCGCTCGACGCGGCCGGGGCGACCGCGACCGCCTCCGCACGGCGCCGGCGGTACCGCGGGGGCACGAAGGCCTCGGCCCAGCGCGGGGTGCGCGGCGTGAAGCGGGGCAGCAGGAGCAGCACGAGACCGACGAAGCTGAGCGCGACGACGCCGAGGACGATCCACATCGAGGCCGAGTTCACCGAGTACGCCAGCGCGCCGAAGGCGATCAGCGCGGACCAGAAGTACATGATCAGCACGGCCCGGCTGTGCGAGTGGCCGATCTCCAGCAAACGGTGGTGCAGGTGGCCGCGGTCGGCGGCGAACGGCGACTGGCCGCGCCAGGTGCGGCGCACGATCGCCAGCACCAGGTCCGCCGCCGGGATCGCGATGATCGTGAGCGGCAGCAGCAGCGGGATGTAGACGGGGACGGTCTGGTGGACCGTGTTGCGCTCGGAACCCGAGAACAGGTTCATGGCGTCGGGGTCGATCTGGCCCGTGACGGAGATGGCGCCCGCGGCCAGGACGAGCCCGATGAGCATCGAGCCGGAGTCGCCCATGAAGATCCGGGCGGGGTGCATGTTGTGCGGCAGGAAGCCCAGGCACATGCCCATGAGGATGGCCGCGAAGAGGGTCGCCGGGGCGGCGGCCTCGATGCCGTAGCTGTACCAGATGCGGTAGGCGTACATGAAGAACGCGCAGGACGCGATGCACACCATGCCCGCGGCGAGGCCGTCGAGGCCGTCCACGAAGTTGACCGCGTTGATCGTGATGACGACGAGGGCGACCGTGAGCAGGGTGCCCTGCCACTGGGTCAGCGCCACGTTGCCGACACCCGGGATGGGCAGCCACAGGATCGTCAGACCCTGCATGACCATGACGCCCGCGGCGATCATCTGACCGCCGAGCTTGATCAGCGCGTCGATCTCGAACTTGTCGTCCAGGACGCCGATGAGCCAGATCAGCGCGGCGCCGGAGAGCAGGGCACGCGGTTCGTTCGAGCTGGAGAAGACCTCGCTGAGGTTCGTGAGGTGGTCGGCGACCAGCAGGCCCGCGCACAGCCCGAAGAACATGGCGATGCCACCGAGCCGGGGCGTGGGTTCCCGGTGGACGTCGCGCGCACGGATCTCCGGCATGGCACCCGCCACGATCGCGAACTTCCGTACCGGCCCCGTCAGCAGGTACGTCACCGCGGCCGTGATGCAGAGTGTCAGCAGGTATTCACGCACAGGCTTCCCCACAGGTCTCGCTGGCCATCTCAGCCCCACACCCTAGCGATGAGCGCATATCGATGGGGACTTCCGGGTAGCGACGATGGTTGCACGTGTGTCTGTGTCCGGTGGTGCGCCTACCCCACCTCGGCCGGGATACCGCAGGGATCTTCCGGGGCATCTCGGTCTGCTTCCGGCATTCCGTCACTGCGGGTAGGGCGAGAATCTCCCGGTCAGCTCCCGTACTTCTTCACGCGCCCGCCTGCCGTCGACGTCTTCGCGCAGTACCGCCGCGAACAGGGCGGCGATCCGGGCCATCTCCACCTCGCCCATGCCCTGGGTGGTCAGTGCCGCCGTGCCGAGCCGCAGGCCACGGGCGTCGCCGTGCGGCAGGGCGCAGGTGTCGAGGACCATCCCGGCCGCGGCCAGCCGCCCGCGCGCGGTGCGTCCGTCGACGCCGAGCGGCGCGGGGTCGGCGACCACCATGTGGGTGTCGGTGCCGCCGGTGGTGACGACGAGGCCCTCCTCGGCCAGCCCCCGGGCGAGCACCCTGGCGTTCGCGACCACCTGATGGGCGTACGCCGCGAAACCCGGTGTCGCCGCCTCACCGAACGCGACGGCCTTGGCGGCGATGGTGTGCATCTGCGCGCCGCCCTGCGTGAACGGGAAGACCGCCCGGTCGACGCGCTCCGCGAGATCACCGCCACAAAGGATCATGCCGCCGCGCGGGCCGCGCAGCACCTTGTGGGTGGTGGCGCAGACGATGTCGGCGTACGGCACCGGGGAGGGCGCCGCACCCCCGGCGACGAGCCCCATGGGGTGCGCGGCGTCCGCGATCAGATAGGCCCCGACCTCGTCGGCGACCTCGCGGAAGAAGGCGTAGTCGATGTGGCGCGGATAGGAGATGGACCCGCACACGATGGCCTTGGGGCGGTGGGTACGGGCCAGGGTGCGCACCTGCTCGCGGTCGACGAGCCCCGACTCGGCCTCGACGCCGTAGCCGACGAAGTCGAACCAGCGCCCGGAGAAGTTGGCGGGCGAGCCGTGCGTGAGGTGCCCTCCGAAGGGCAGTCCCATGGCGAGCACGGTGTCCCCCGGCCGCAGCAGGGCCGCGTACGCGGCGAGGACGGCCGACGAGCCCGAGTGCGACTGCACGTTGGCGTGCTCGGCGCCGAACAGCGCCCTCGCCCGCTCGACGGCGATCCGCTCGGCCACGTCGACGATCTCGCACCCGCCGTGGTGCCGTGCCCCGGGGTACCCCTCCGCGTACTTGTTGGCGAGCGGTGATCCGAGTGCCGCGAGCACGGCCGGCGAGGTGAAGTTCTCGGCGGCGATGAGCTGCAGCGTCGTCGACTGCCGGGTCAGCTCGCCGATCAGGATCTCGGCGAGTTCCGGGTCCTGCCGGCGCAGGACGTCCGCTTCGAGCGTGGGTGTGACCGAAGGGGTGACCGACATGGTGGGCTCCGGGTGCCGGGGCGCTCCGCTGGAATCGCGGTTCGATTGTGCGGGCCGTCTGTGGCTGGTCGCGCAGTTCCCCGCGCCCCTGAGGGGCGCGGTACCGCACCGGGCTTCGACAGGTCCGCTAGCACCCAATGTAGGGCCGTGCCCCGTGAGCCGCCCGGCGTCGCGTCCAACCGGTACCTGCCCAGACACCGCCCTAGGCCCGCGCGGGCACCCCTGTCAAAGCAGTCACCACCGGATCCAGCGCCTGGTGTATCTCGTCCCCCACCGAGCGGAAGAACGGCAGCGGCGCCCCATACGGGTCGTACACCTCGTCCGCCTCCGCCGTCGGCGCGAGAAGCCACCCGCGTAGAGCCGCCGCAGCGCGCACCAGCGCCCGCGCACGCGCGACCAGGCCCTCCTCCAGCGGGGGCAGGGTGGTCGGGTCTATGGCTCGTACGAGGCGGGTGAACTCCTTCAGGGTGAAGGTGCGCAGGCCCGCCGAGTGGCCCATGGAGATGACCTGGGCGCGGTGGTCCCGGGTCGCGGTCAGGACCAGGTCGGCCATGATGACGTGCTCGTCCAGCAGCTCCCGGCCGACGAACCCGGAGGCGTCCGCGCCGAAGTCCGCGAGGACCGCCTCGGCGTTGGCCTCCATGGGCGCACCCTCGTGGCCCCAGGTACCGGCGCTCTCCACGATGAGCCCGCCCCCCAGCGGGTCGCCGAGCCGGTCCGCCAAGGCATGGCGTGTCAGCCGCTCGGTGATCGGCGAGCGGCACACGTTGCCGGTGCTGACGTGGAGGATGCGGAAGGTGTCACGCGGAAGCCCTGTGAAGGTCCTCGTCTCGTCCCCGTTCCCTATGCCACGCCCCGCGTCAGGGGCCGTCAATTCGCCACCTCGAGGTCGGGTACGACCTTGCGCAGCTCGTCGGCCGACAGGGCGCCCGCGCGCAGCAGCACCGGCACCTTGCCCGTGACGTCGACGATCGAGGAGGGCACGTTGCCCGGGGTCGGGCCGCCGTCCAGGTAGACGGAGATGGAGTCGCCGAGCATCTCCTGAGCGGCGTCACAGTCCTCCGGGGCCGGGTGTCCCGTGAGGTTCGCGGACGACACCGCCATCGGGCCGACCTCCGTCAGCAGCTCGATCGCGACCGGGTGCAGTGGCATGCGCACGGCAACCGTGCCCCGGGTGTCCCCGAGGTCCCACTGGAGCGACGGCTGGTGCTTGGCGACGAGCGTGAGCGCGCCCGGCCAGAAGGCGTCCACGAGCTCCCAGGCCGTCTCGGAGAAGTCCGTGACGAGGCCGTGCAGCGTGTTCGGGGAGCCGATGAGGACGGGCGTGGGCATGCTGCGGCCCCGGCCCTTCGCCTCCAGCAGATCGGCCACGGCCTCCGAGGAGAACGCGTCGGCGCCCACCCCGTACACGGTGTCGGTCGGGAGGACCACCAGCTCGCCACGGCGAACCGCGGACCCTGCCTCACGCAGACCCGTCGCGCGGTCGGTCGCGTCATTGGTGTCGTATCGCCGTGCCATCTGGCGGGCCTCCTCGTACACGTACTGCTGGGTGGAAGTCTGTGGCGTGCTCACGGCAACGCCTTGCGGGCGGTCGCGAAGCGCGGCCGGTTGTTGAGGTCGGGGTGATCGGCCGCGTCGGCCCAGCCCCGCTCCTCGGCGAAGATCCACGGCACCTGGCCGCCCTGCGTGTCCGCGTGCTCGATCACGACGACACCGCCGGGCCTCAGGAGCCGGTGTGCGGTGCGCTCGATGCCCCGGATCAGGTCGAGGCCGTCCTCGCCGGAGAACAGGGCGAGCTGGGGGTCGTAGTCCCGCGCCTCGGGAGCGACGTACTCCCATTCCGTCAGCGGGATGTACGGGGGGTTGGAGATGACCAGGTCGACCTGGCCGTCGAGGTCGGGGAACGCGTCCAGGGCGTTCCCCTGGCGCAGGTCGACCCTGGAGCCGTCCATGTTCTTGCGGGTCCACACCAGGGCGTCCTCGGACAGCTCCACGGCGTGCACCCGGGAACGCGGCACCTCCTGGGCGAGCGCGAGCGCGATGGCGCCGGAACCGGTGCACAGGTCGACGATGCACGGCTCGACGACGTCCATGGCCCGCACGGCGTCTATGGCCCAGCCGACGACGGACTCGGTCTCGGGGCGGGGCACGAACACCCCTGGCCCGACCTGGAGTTCCAGGTACCGGAAGAAGGCCCGCCCGGTGATGTGCTGCAGCGGCTCGCGCTGCTCACGGCGCGCGATGACCTCCCAGTACCGGGCGTCGAAGTCCGAGTCCTTCACGGAGTGCAACTCGCCCCGCTTCACGCCGTGCACGAACGCGGCGAGTTCCTCCGCGTCGTTGCGCGGCGAGGGCACGCCGGCGTCGGCCAGCCGCTGGGTGGCCTGGGCCACCTCTGCGAGCAGCAGGTTCACGCAAGTCCTCCGTCTGGTACTCGTACGTGCCTTACGCGGCTGCCAGCTTCGCGGCGGAGTCCGCGTCCACGCACGCCTGGATCACCGCGTCGAGGTCGCCGTCCAGGACCTGGTCCAGGTTGTACGCCTTGAAGCCGACACGGTGGTCCGAGATGCGGTTCTCCGGGAAGTTGTACGTGCGGATCTTCTCGGAGCGGTCGACGGTGCGGACCTGGCTGCGACGGGCGTCGGCGGCCTCCTTCTCCGCCTCCTCCTGCGCCGCCGCCAGCAGCCTGGAGCGCAGGATACGCATCGCCTGCTCCTTGTTCTGCAGCTGGCTCTTCTCGTTCTGGCAGGAGGCGACGACTCCGGTGGGAATGTGCGTGATGCGCACCGCGGAGTCGGTCGTGTTGACGGACTGGCCGCCGGGGCCGGAGGACCGGTAGACGTCGATCCTCAGGTCGTTCGGGTTGATCTCGACGTCGATCTCCTCGGCCTCGGGCGTGACCAGCACACCGGCCGCGGAGGTGTGGATACGGCCCTGGGACTCCGTCGCGGGCACCCGCTGCACGCGGTGCACGCCGCCCTCGTACTTCAGGCGCGCCCACACGCCCTGTCCGGGCTCGGGAGTCTGGCCGCCCTTGGTCTTCACGGCGACCTGGACGTCCTTGTAGCCGCCGAGTTCGGACTCGGTGGAGTCGATGATCTCGGTCTTCCAGCCGACGCGCTCCGCGTACCGCAGGTACATGCGCAGCAGGTCACCGGCGAACAGGGCCGACTCGTCGCCGCCCGCGCCCGCCTTGATCTCGAGGATGACGTCCTTTTCGTCGTTGGGGTCGCGCGGGATGAGCAGGAAGCGCAGCTTCTCCGTCAGCTCCTCGCGCAGCTTCTCCAGTTCCTTGACCTCGGAGGCGAAGTCCGGGTCGTCGGCGGCGAGTTCGCGCGCCGTCTCGATGTCCTCGCGGTTCGCCTTCCAGAAGCGGTACGTGGCGACGATCGGGCTCAGCTCGGCGTAACGCTTGTTCAGCCTGCGCGCGTTGGCCTGGTCCGCGTGCACCGACGGATCGGCGAGCTTCTTCTCCAGATCGGCGTGCTCACCGACCAGTTCCTCGACCGCCTCGAACATCTCCGGCTCCCTGGACTGTCCCCCGCTCCCATCATGAGCCCGGGGACGTGCGTACGACGAATAAGTGGGCTGCTGTTACCGCAAAACGCCGGTCCCGGGACCCCCGAACGGGGGCACCAGGGACCGGCGCCAGGGCCTGTCCGGCCGATCAGGACGGACAGGCCCCAGGGGCTCGCTACTTCTTGGCAGCGGCAGCCTTGCCGAAGCGGGCCTCGAAGCGGGCCACGCGGCCACCGGTGTCGAGGATCTTCTGCTTGCCCGTGTAGAACGGGTGGCACTCGGAGCAGACGTCGGCACGGATGGCGCCGGAGGTGATCGTGCTGCGGGTGGTGAACGACGCGCCGCAGGTGCAGCTGACCTGCGTCTCGACGTACTCGGGGTGGATGTCGCGCTTCAAGGGTGTCTCCTAGTTTCGGGAGGGCGCCGGGTCGCTGCCGCGGGGTGCGGGAGCGTGAACCGGAGCCGACGGTCCAGTCTGCCAGGACTGGGGCCATCCTCCCAAACCGGGGGTTGAGCCTGAGTATTCCCCTGGCGCCTGGAGGGGGTCGCCCGAGGGGGTGCCGGGTGATCTTTGTTGGCGGCTGCGGGCTCGTTGTGGCTGGTCGCTCCCCCACTCTCGGCTTCGCTCGAGCGGGGGGACCCCCATCGCGGCGGAGCCGCACATCGACACAGCCCCGCGCCCCTTAGAAGCCCTGACGCACCCCAGAAGCCGGTGCGCGTGCCCTCAGGACGACTCCACCACTCCGTTCGCCTCGCCCTGGGCCGTGCCCTTCGTGGCCGACTTCGGGATCGGCTTGTCGGCCTTGAGGGCCTTCCAGACGAGGTCGGCCTTGCTCTTGGCCAGCAGGACGCGATTGGGGTCCGCGGAGTCGTACTGGACGGGCATCGTGACCATGGTCATGTTCTTGGGGCTGATGCCCTTGAGGCCGCTCGCGAAGGTCGCCAGGTCCGTGACGGAGCCGAGCTGGGAGTCCGTGGTCACCGTCTTGGTGGCGGTGTCGGCGAGGTCGTACAGCTTCGTGGGGCTGGTCAGGATGCCGAGGTCCTTGACCTGGTTGACCAGGGCCTTGACGAACGCCTGCTGGAGCTGGATGCGGCCGAGGTCGGAGCCGTCGCCGACGCCGTGCCGGGTGCGCACGAGGCCGAGGGCCTGCTTGCCGTTCAGGGTGTGCGGGCCCGCCTTGAGGTCCAGGTGGCTGTCGGGGTCCTCGATGTCCTTGGTGGTGGTGATGTCGACGCCGCCGAGCTCGTCGATGAGCTTCTGGAAGCCGGCGAAGTCGACCTCCAGGTAGTGGTCCATGCGGATGCCGGTCAGGTCCTCGACGGTCTTGACCGCGCAGGCCGCGCCGCCGGTGGAGTACGCGGAGTTGAACATCACGTTCTCGGCGGCGGGGTACTCCCTGCCCTTGCTGTCGGTGCACTCGGGGCGCTCGACGAGGGTGTCGCGCGGTATGGAGACCACGCTGGCCTTCTTGTGGCCCTCGTAGATGTGCACGATCATCGCCGTGTCCGAGCGGGCGCTGCCGTCGTCGACGCCGCCGCCCAGCTTCTTGTTGCCGCCTGCGCGGGTGTCGGAACCGAGGACGAGGATGTCCTGCGAGCCGTTGTCGACGTTCGCGGGCCGGTCGGTGCCGAGGGCCTGGTTGATGTCGACGCTCTTGATGTTGCCGTTGAGCTTGAAGTACAGGTAGCCGAAGCCCGTGCCGCCGAGTACGACGATGCCGGCGGTGGTCCAGGCGGTGACCAGGAGGGCCTTGCTGCCTCTGCTCCTGGGCCTGCGGCGGTGGCCCTTGGCGCGGTGATGTGGGCCCGTGGTTCCGGCCCTCCTGTGTGGGGCGGGCTCCGGCATGCTCTCGGCAGACATGTGCTCCTCGGTCCTCGTGCGGGTCGGTTACCCCCTGCTGTCAGGTGCAGGCACCGCCGACCGTGGCCAGTGGCGCTGCGGTGGCCACTCCGTACGGTCAGATGGCGGATCGGGAAAAAGGGTTGCACACGGCACTGTGCCCATCGCGTGGACGCGATGGGCACAGTGTGTGATCGGCCGCTACGGTGAGCGCGGGCTCACCTGCGGTTTCAGCCGAAGAGGTCGTACTGGTCGTAACCGGTACCGACCGAGATCCTTGTGGCGAAGATCTCGCTGGTGGCCTTGCCCGTGCCCTTGTACAGGTAGAGCGTGCCGCCCCTCGTACGGGCCAGGAAGTCGGCCTTGCCGTCGCCGGTCACGTCGCCGGGGGCGACGAAGGCGTTGTAGCTGCTCCAGTTGCGGACCTTGATCCGGGTGGAGAACGCGCCGGTGCCGGCCTTGCCGGTGCCCTTGTAGAGGTAGATGTCCGAGGTGCTGCTCTTGCGGACGATCAGGTCGGCCTTGCCGTCGCCGGTGAAGTCGCCGTGGCCGCGCACCGAGTTGTACTGGTTCCAGCCGGAGCCGACCTGGACGCGGGACGAGAAGGAGCCGTTGCCCTTGCCCGGGTAGATCCACAGGTAGCCGCCGGAGTCGACCGAGAGCAGGTCGGGCAGGGCGTCACCGGTGACGTCGCCGGGGGCCACGATCCGGGTGCGGGTCTTCCAGTTGTCGAAGATCTTCGTGTTGGACCAGGTCTCCGTGGAGGGCACGAAGTGCATCCAGAAGACGTCGCCGTCGGAGCTGCGGCGGACCACGAAGTCCTGGTAGCCGTCCCGGTTCAGGTCGGTCTGCAGGACGACGTTGAGACCCGCCCAGGAGCCCCACGACTCGCGCGCGGCGAACGAGGTGCCCTTGGAGTTCTTCACGTAGCCGACGTTGGTGGAGTCCTTGCGCAGGAACAGGTCGGCCCTGCCGTCGCCGCTGATGTCGGTGTCGTCCACGCGCGGGTAGGCGGCGCCGACGTACGTGCTGACCTTGCTGAAGACGCTGTAGGCGCCCGCAGCCACACAGTCCTCGACACCCCAGGACACGACGCCCACGATGCGGTTGTTGACGACCAGCGGGCCGCCGGAGTCACCGTTGCAGGCGGAGGTGGTGCCCTCGTCGCTGCCGGTGGCCGGCTCGCCCGCGCACACCATGTGGCCCTTGATGAACCAGTCGCCGTACGCGCCGGAGCAGGTGGCGTCGGTCTGGATGGGCAGCGTGGCCGTCTTCAGCGTCGGGGAGATGTCGTCGCTGGTGGAGCTGGTGCGGCCCCATCCGTACACCTTGGCGCTGGTGCCCTCCGCGTACGACGCCGTGTCGTTCGACGTCGTCATCTTGATGGGCGTCGCCTTGATGGGGTTGGGCAGCGTGAGGACCGCGATGTCGTTGTCGATCGTGTCCCCGTTGTACGACGGGTGGTCCCACTGGCGCCAGACGGCGGAGACGGTGCCGTCGGTCTCCCCCGCGTCGTCGGGCAGCTGCGAGGTGCCGGTGACGACGGCACCGTACTGCTTCCAGTTGTAGCCGTCGACGCAGTGCGCCGCGGTGAGGATCTTCGTCGGCGCGACCACGGCGCCGCCGCAGAAGAACCCGAGGTCCTGGGTGTCGTCGTAGTACCAGAGCTGCGCCATCCACGGCGCCGAGGTGATGGTGGTCTCGTTGCCACCGATGATCTTCGCGTCGATCGGCGAGTCGGAGTCGCCCGACGCCGCCGGACCGGCGCTCAGTGACGACTGCTTCCTCGCCGTCTCCCCGGCGGTGTCATCACTGGCCACCGCACCCGCGAGGCGCTGCGTGAGTTCGTCGAGCGAGGGAGCGCTGGTGCTCGGCTTGGACGTCGGCGTCGGCAGCGCGGTGGCCGCGCCCGCGGACGACACCAGCAGCGCCCCCGCGACGGCTGCGGCGACCGCGGCCGCCCCTACCGGCAGCCCGATCCGTATCCGGCGTCTGTGACGACCGCCCCCGGACAGGCCAGACAAAGGTGTACCCACTCAAGTCCCCCCTGAGCGTCAAGAGTTGAGATGCCGAAGGTCCGCCGAACATCAGGCGACACACACCTCGACACAACATGAAGACCGTGATCGTACACCTGTCCCAAACACACCTGGAGGGCGCCCTCATCACGAGGGCGCCCTCCAGGTCTTTAGGGGCGCGGGGCTGTGTTGGATGTGCGGCTCCGCCGCGATGGGGGTCCCCCCGCTCGAGCGAAGCCGAGAGTGGGGGAGCGACCAGCCACGACGAACTCGCAGCCGCCCTACAACAAGCAGTCCCCCGGCACTACCGCGAAGCGACTAGTCACCGTTACCAGGCGTCGGCGTCGTCTTCTGGATCTGCATCAGGAACTCGACGTTCGACTTGGTCTGCTTCATCTTGTCGAGCAGCAGCTCGATCGCCTGCTGCTGGTCGAGCGCGTGCAGCACCCTCCGCAGCTTCCAGACGACGGCCAGCTCCTCGTTGCCGAGCAGGATCTCTTCCTTACGCGTACCGGACGCGTCCACGTCCACCGCCGGGAAGATGCGCTTGTCGGCGAGCTTCCGGTCGAGCTTGAGCTCCATGTTGCCGGTGCCCTTGAACTCCTCGAAGATCACCTCGTCCATGCGGGACCCGGTGTCCACCAGGGCGGTGGCGAGGATGGTGAGCGAGCCACCGTCCTCGATGTTCCGCGCGGCACCGAAGAAGCGCTTCGGCGGGTACAGCGCGGTGGAGTCCACACCACCGGACAGGATGCGGCCGGAGGCGGGCGCGGCCAGGTTGTACGCACGGCCCAGACGCGTGATCGAGTCGAGCAGCACGACCACGTCGTGGCCGAGCTCCACCAGCCGCTTGGCGCGCTCGATGGCGAGCTCGGCGACCGTGGTGTGGTCCTCGGCCGGGCGGTCGAAGGTCGAGGAGATGACCTCGCCCTTGACCGACCGCTGCATGTCGGTGACCTCTTCCGGACGCTCGTCGACGAGGACGACCATCAGGTGGCACTCGGGGTTGTTGTGCGTGATCGCGTTGGCGATCGCCTGCATGATCATGGTCTTGCCGGTCTTCGGCGGGGCCACGATCAGACCACGCTGGCCCTTGCCGATGGGCGAGACGAGGTCGATGATGCGGGTGGTCAGCACACCCGGGTCCGTCTCCAGGCGGAGGCGGTCCTGCGGGTACAGCGGCGTCAGCTTGTTGAACTCCGGGCGGCCACGACCGTGTTCGGGCGCCATGCCGTTGACGGAGTCCAGGCGGACCAGCGCGTTGAACTTCTCGCGGCGCTCGCCCTCCTTCGGCTGACGGACCGCACCCGTGACGTGGTCGCCCTTGCGCAGGCCGTTCTTGCGGACCTGGGCGAGGGACACGTACACGTCGTTCGGGCCCGGCAGGTAACCCGAGGTGCGGATGAAGGCGTAGTTGTCGAGGATGTCCAGGATGCCCGCGACGGGGATCAGGACGTCGTCCTCGGCGAGCTGCGGCTCGGCGATGTCGTCGCGGCCACGGCGGCCACGGCGGTCTCGGTAGCGCCCGCGACGGCCACGGCGGCCGCCCTCGAAGTCGTCGTCGTCCTGCTGGCGGTCCTGCCGGCCGCCGCCACCCTGCTGGCCCTGCTGCTGGCCACGCTGCTGCTGGCCGCCCTGCTGGTCGTCGCCCTTGCCGCGGCCGCGGTCCCCGCGGTCCCGGTCCCGGCCGCGCTCGCGGCGGTCACGGCGGCCCTGACGGCCCTCGCCGCCCTGGTCACCGGCGTCGGAGCGGGACTCGCCCTGCGACTGGGTCTGCGCCGGGGCCGGCGTCTCGGCCTTGGGCTCGCTCTTGGCCTCGGCGGCGACCGTCTCGGGGCTGCCCGCCTCGGCGGTGGCCCGACGGCGGCGGCGCTCGGTGGGCGCGTCCTCGCTCGCCGGCTGCGGCTGGCCGGGGATCTCGATCTGCTGCTGGGCCACGGCCTTCTCGGCGGGGGCCTCGGCCTTCGCGGCGGCCTTCTTGTCCGCCTTCTTCTCGGCGGGAGCCTCGGCCTTCGCGGCGGGGGCGTCCTCACCCGTTCGCGCCTTCGAGGTGGCGCGGCGCTTCGGCTTGGTCTCGGCGGCGGCGTCGGCCTTCGCCGGGGCGCCCCCGGCCGCCTGCGCCTCCTTGATGACCTCGATCAGCTGGCTCTTGCGCATGCGCGCGGTGCCCCTGATTCCGAGGCCGGATGCGACCTGCTGCAGCTCGGCCAGCACCATGCCCTCGAGGCCGGTACCGCGGCGCCGCCGGGAGCCGGCACCGGTGGCAGGCGCGGAGGCGTCCGTGGCGGGCGCGGCAGCGGTCTCCTCGACACGTGCGCCCATCAGATCGGTGGTGTCGCTCACGAAGGGTCCTTCCCTGGAGCGGACGTCGGCCTGTCTGGCTCGGCGACCGGTTGTGCTGTCCGGCTTCGGTCCTTGCTGTGTGGACCGTGCCGGGGCGGTGGTCCGCCAAAGGCGGCGGAGGTGATTTCTGTGATTCGGCGCTTCCCTGAGCCGTGGCACTGAGTGTCCTGTGTCACGCGGCTCGGTCACGCCGGTTCCGGAGCGTGCTCGACAGATCGCTCAGCGCCTGCGTACGACGTACTGCGTGACGTACGAGAACACGGTGCGATTTGGGAGGCTCCCGGAAGAAGGTTGTCCCGGACGGGGACACGAAGCACCTCGCCATGGTGGGGTCGGGTGCAGACTTGAGGTTAACACTACCGGATCCAACAAACATTCCCCCTCTCGAAATCCGGCAACCGCGCGCAATTAATCAACACCGGAGGTGGCGAGCGGCAAAACGCTCGCTCCCTGGGCGTCGAGTTCCAGCCGGTTGGCGGCCCAGCCAGGGCCGGCCAGGTGGGCCACCTTGTCGGCGCTGTCGCCGTCGGCCAGCGCGAGGACCGTGGGTCCGGCGCCGGAGATCACCGCGGGGACTCCGTCGGCCCGCAGCCGCTCCACCAGGGCGGCGCTGTCCGGCATGGCCGGGGCGCGGTACTCCTGGTGCAGCCGGTCCTCGGTGGCGGGCAGCAGCAGCTCGGGGCGCCTGGTCAGGGCCTCGACGAGCAGGGCGGCACGGCCCGCGTTGGTGGCGGCGTCGACGTGCGGGACGGTGCGCGGGAGCAGTCCGCGGGCCGTCTCGGTCAGTACCGGTTTCCCCGGCACGAAAACCACCGGAACGATGGAATCGGCGGGGTCCATCCTGATGGCCCGCGCGGCGCCGCCCTCCATCCAGGAGAGCGTGAAGCCGCCCAGCAGACAGGCCGCGACATTGTCGGGGTGTCCCTCGATCTCCGTGGCCAGTTCGAGCAGCGCGGTGTCGTCGAGCCGGGAGTCGCCGCCTATGGTCACGGCGCGCGCGGCGACGATGCCGGCGCAGATGGCGGCGGAGGAGGAGCCCAGGCCGCGGCCGTGCGGGATGCGGTTGGCGCAGACGATTTCGAGGCCGCGGGGCTGTCCGCCGAGCAGGTCGAAGGCGGTACGCAGGGAGCGGACGAGGAGGTGACTCTCGTCACGCGGGAGTGTCTCGCTGCCCTCACCCGCGATGTCGATGTGCAGGCCGGAGTCGGCCACCCGGACGACCACGTCGTCGTAGAGACCCAGCGACAGGCCCAGGGCGTCGAAGCCCGGGCCGAGGTTGGCGCTGGTGGCGGGAACGCGCACCCGGACGGCGGCGGCGCGGAACGCTGGACCGGCCATCGCTCGATGACTCTCCTTGAGCTGCGGAACTGTCGAATGACGTTCGAATGACATCCGAGGCGTACGAAGACCCTTCAGGCCGCTGCCGACGAGATCCGGGGACCACTGTCGACCACGCGGCACCGCGGCATATGCGGCGGGCGGGTTCGGTACAGCCTATCGAAGGAAGGTTCAGTGGCGACATAGGGCGCACAGGAGGCGCACGATGCGTGTCGTAAGCCCCCTGTGCCCCCTGTGTCGGGTCCCATGCGGGGTTATCCCCCAGGAGGGCCCTCCTTACGCCGGAACGTGGTGCCCGGCACGCTTCTGCGCGGCGGGTGAGCGCTGTGCGCGGTCGCACGGGAGGCCGAGGTCCGCGTGGGCGCGGTGTCCCGCGCCCCGTAGGGGCGCGGGGAACTGCGCGACCAGCCCCCACCGCCCCGCGGACTCACCACGCACCCAGCGGAGCACTCACGCGGAGCGCTCACGCGAGGCCGAGCCGCTCCGCCGCCGTAGCCGCGTCCACCGGGACGGTGACCGGCTGGGGGGCTCCGGCGACGGCCCAGTCGGGGTCCTTGAGGCCGTTGCCGGTGACCGTGCACACGATGGTCTGCCCGGGGTCGACCTTGCCCTGCTCGGCGGCCTTCAGCAGGCCGGCCACGGACGCTGCGGAGGCGGGCTCGACGAAGACACCCTCCTGCGCGGCCAACAGCCGGTAGGCGCGCAGGATCTCACGGTCCGTCACCTCGTCGATGAAACCGCCCGACTCGTCCTTCGCCGCCAGCGCGTGCTGCCAGGAAGCGGGGTTGCCGATACGGATCGCGGTGGCGATGGTCGACGGGTCCTTGACGACCTCACCGCGCACGATCGGGGCGGAGCCGGAGGCCTGGAAACCCCACATCCGGGGGGTCCGCGCAGCGATCCCGTCGGCCGCGTACTCCTTGTAGCCCTTCCAATAGGCCGTGATGTTGCCCGCGTTGCCCACCGGCAGGACGTGGATGTCGGGGGCGTTGCCCAGCATGTCCACGATCTCGAACGAGGCCGTCTTCTGGCCCTCGATACGCACCGGGTTGACCGAATTGACCAGGGCCACCGGGTAGTTGTCCGACAGTTCGCGCGCAAGGGTGAGGCAGTCGTCGAAGTTGCCGTCGACCTGGAGGATCTTCGCGCCGTGCACGAGGGCCTGGCCCATCTTGCCGAGCGCGATCTTGCCCTGCGGCACGAGCACGGCGGACACCATCTGGGCCCGTACGGCGTACGCGGCGGCGGAGGCCGAGGTGTTGCCGGTCGACGCGCAGATGACGGCCTTCGCACCCTCCTCCTTGGCCCGGGTGATGGCCATCGTCATCCCGCGGTCCTTGAAGGAACCGGTCGGGTTCGCGCCCTCCACCTTGAGGTGAACGTCACAGCCCGTGCGCTCGGAGAGCAGCTGCGCGGGCACGAGGGGCGTACCGCCCTCGCGGAGCGTCACGACCTGCGTGGTGTCCGAGACCGGCAGCCTGTCCCGGTACTCCTCGATGATTCCGCGCCACTGGTGGGTCATTGCTCGTTACTCTCCTTCAACCCGCATGATGCTGGCGACACCCCGCACGGTGTCGAGCTTGCGCAGCGCCTCGACGGTCCCGCTCAGGGCGGCGTCGGACGCGCGGTGGGTGACGACGACGAGGGAGGCCTCACCGTCCTTGCCCTGCTGGCGCACCGTATCGATGGAGACACCGTGCTCAGCGAAAACGGTGGCGACCTGGGCGAGAACACCCGGTTTGTCGGCGACGTCGAGGCTGATGTGGTAGCGCGTGACGACGTCGCCCATCCCGGAGACGGGCAGGGCCGCGTACGCGGACTCCCCGGGCCCGGTCGCGCCGCTCAGCCGGTTGCGGCAGACGGCGACCAGGTCGCCCAGGACCGCGGAGGCCGTCGGGGCGCCGCCCGCGCCCGGCCCGTAGAACATCAGCTGCCCGGAGGCGTCCGACTCGACGAATACGGCGTTGTAGGCGCCGCGCACGGAGGCGAGCGGGTGGGTGAGCGGGATCATGGCGGGGTGGACGCGCGCGGTCACGGATGCGCCGTCCTCCGCCCGCTCACAGATGGCGAGCAGCTTGATGGTGCAGCCCATCTCCTTCGCGGAGGCGAAGTCGGCCGCGGTGACCTCGGTCATGCCCTCGCGGTACACGTCGTCGAGCCGTACGCGCGTGTGGAAGGCGATCCCGGCGAGGATGGCGGCCTTGGCGGCGGCGTCGAACCCCTCGACGTCGGCGGTGGGGTCGGCCTCCGCGTACCCGAGAGCGGTGGCCTCGTCGAGCGCCTCCTGGTACCCGGCGCCCGTGCTGTCCATCTTGTCGAGGATGAAGTTGGTGGTGCCGTTGACGATCCCGAGCACCCGGTTGACCTTGTCGCCGGCGAGCGACTCGCGCAGCGGACGGATCAGCGGGATGGCACCGGCGACGGCGGCCTCGTAGTAGAGGTCCGCGTCGTGGTCCTCGGCGGCGGCGTGCAGGGCGGCGCCGTCCTGGGCGAGCAGCGCCTTGTTGGCGGACACGACGGACGCGCCGTACTCGAAGGCGGTGGTGATGAGGGACCGAGCCGGCTCGATCCCTCCGATGACCTCGACGACGACGTCGATGTCCCCGCGTTTGACCAGCGCGGTGGCGTCGGTGGTGACGAGCTCGGCGGGAATGCCCTCGCGCACCCTGGAGGGCCGCCGTACCGCCACCCCGGCGAGCTCCACCGGGGCGCCGATCCGGGCGGCGAGGTCGTCGGCGTGCGTCGTCATGATGCGCGCCACCTCTGAGCCGACAACCCCACAGCCCAGCAGCGCCACCTTCAGCGGACGCGTACGCATCATCCGACCTCGTTTCCTCACATACCGAATACGGTGGGACCAGTCTCACTCACCGGACGGGAGTTTCTATCCTCCGTCCGGATCGTGAGACATGTATTTCATTTTCTTGACGGGGGAAGACAGGAGATCTTCCGCCGGCTCGCGATGGACGTTCCATTGGACCTTCGGACGGCCCTTCGTGCGGACCTTCAGTCGGACCTTCGGACGTCCCTTCGTGCGGACCTTCGGGTGGACATCTCAGGTGACCGCAGACGCGCGTTCATACGGCCGGAGTTCAGCCGACGTCGAGGCGCAGCAGATCCTCCTCCGTCTCGCGGCGGACGATCACCCGGGCCTCGCCCCCGCCCACGGCGACGACGGGCGGGCGGAGCGCGTGGTTGTAGTTGCTGGCCATGGAACGGCAGTACGCGCCCGTGGCGGGCACGGCGATCAGGTCACCCGGTGCCAGGTCGGCGGGCAGGAACGCGTCCTTCACCACGATGTCCCCGCTCTCGCAGTGCTTGCCGACGACACGGGCGAGCATCGGCTCGGCGTCGCTCGTGCGGGAGACCAGGGCGACGCTGTACTCGGCGTCGTACAGCGCGGTCCTGATGTTGTCGGACATGCCGCCGTCGACGGAGACGTACGTACGGAGCCCGTCGAGCGGCTTGATGGTGCCGACCTCGTAGAGCGTGAAGGCGGTCGGCCCGACGATGGCGCGCCCGGGCTCGACGGAGATACGGGGGGTGCGCAGCCGGGCCCCCTCGCACTCGCGGCTGACGATCTCGGTGAGCGCCTTGGCGATCTCGTGCGGTTCGCGGGGGTCGTCGTCACTCGTGTACGCGATCCCGAGCCCGCCGCCGAGGTCGATCTCGGGAAGCTCGACGCCGTGCTCGTCGCGGATCTCCTTCAGCAGCCCGACGACGCGGTGCGCGGCGACCTCGAACCCGGACGTGTCGAAGATCTGCGACCCGATGTGGCTGTGGATGCCGATCAGTTCGAGCCCGTCGAGCTGGAGCGCGCGCCGTACGGCCTCGGCGGCCTGTCCCCCGGCGAGCGGGATGCCGAACTTCTGGTCCTCGTGGGCGGTGGCGATGAACTCGTGCGTGTGCGCCTCCACTCCGACGGTGACGCGGATCTGGACCCGCTGGCGCTTGCCGAGCTCCTGCGCGATGTGCGCGACCCGCACGATCTCCTGGAAGGAGTCGAGCACGATCCGCCCGACACCGGCCTCGATCGCCGCACGGATCTCGGCCGTCGACTTGTTGTTGCCGTGGAAGGCGATGCGGTCGGCGGGCATACCGGCGGACAGGGCGGTGGTGAGCTCGCCGCCGGAGCACACGTCCAGGTTGAGCCCTTCCTCGTGCAGCCAGCGCACGATGGCGCGCGAGAGGAAGGCCTTGCCGGCGTAGAAGACGTCGGCGTCGTGCCCGAAGGCGGTGCGCCAGGCCCGCGCCCGGGCCCGGAAGTCGGCCTCGTCGACGAAGTACGCGGGCGTGCCGAACTCCTCGGCCAGCGTCTTCACGTCGATCCCGCCCACGGTGACGACACCGTCGGCACCACGGCTGACGGTCTGTGCCCACACCTTGGGATCGAGGGTGTTGAGGTCGGCGGGCGGAGCGGAGTAATGGCCCTCGGGGAGGACGTCGGCGTGACGGGGCCCTGCGGGGTGTGCGGAACGGCTCATGTTCTTGGCTGGCTCTCTAGAGGTGTTCGGGTGCGTCGATGCCGAGCAGGGACAGGCCGCCGGCCAGCACCGTCCCGGCTGCTTCGGCGAGGGCCAGCCGGGCACGGTGGGCGGCCGAGGGTTTCTCCTCGCCGCGCGGGAGCACCGTGTGCTGGAAGGCGAGCAGTGCGTCGGCGACGGTGACGAGGTGCCGGGCCAGGCGGTCGGGGGCGCGGTGCGTGGCGGCGTGGGCGAGGACGTGGGGGTATTCGGCGAGGGCGGTGACGAGGGGGGTGGCGGGAGAGGCGTCGGCCTGCGACGAGGCGGACCGCGGTGGGGTGGGGGGCGGGCCCTGCGGGGCGGGGCCCTGTGGATCTCGTGGGGGTGCGTCCCGTACGTCTCCCGGGGCGCTGGTGAAGCCGAGGGCCGCGGCGTTGCGTTCGAGGGCCCGGGCGCGGGCGTGGGCGTAACGGACCCGGAAGAGGGGGTTGCTCGCGCGCTGCACGAGGAGATCGGCGGTGACCCGGGGCCTGTCATGGGCGGCGGGGTACAGCAGCGCCCACCGAGCGGCGTCGGGCCCGAGCGTCGCGGGGTCCTCCGGCGCCGGTACGGGCCGGAGGTTCACGGGCTCGGCGTGCTCGACCTCGACGCGGCCGCCCTGACTGGCGATGATCCGCACGAGGGCGTCGGCGACGACTTCGGCGCGGATGTCGTACGGGATGCGGAGCTCGACGACGTCTCCGGCGAGGTCGTCGCTGTGGCCGTAGGGCCGCTGCGGGGTTGTTCGGGGGTCTCGCTGCCGGGCTCCGTGCGGGGCTTCCGCTCCGTGGGGGGCCTCAGGCCGGACTGCCTGCGAGGCGTCCGCTCCGTGGGGGGCCTCCGGCCGGGCTGCGTGCTGAGCTTCCGCTCCGTCGGGGGCACCCGGCCGAGCTACGTGCTGAGCTTCCGCTCCGGCGGGGGCACCCGGCCGGGCTGCCTGCTGGATGCTGCGCACCAGCGCCGCGGTGGCGGCCCCGTCGAGGTGGATGTTGAGGAAACCGGGCCCGGTGATCTCGACGTCGGCCACGCCTTCCGTGCGGCTGATGTGGGGGCGAAGGATCTCGGCCACCTGCCGGGGCGGCCGACCGGCGGGCCGGGCCAGCTGCAACGCGATGTTCGTCGCGTAGTCCCCTCGCCCGCCGGGCCCCGGCGGCGTCACCACCGCCCGTGCCGGCACCGCCACGCTCAGCTCCCCCTCATCCACAGCACGGCGCACCGCGCGCAGCACGGTACGGGAGAGCTCGACGGGGGTCACGGGACAAGCGTAGGGGAGGAGGGGGGTGGGTAGGCGAGCCGGTTTGGCGGAGGGTCCGGGATGTGGACGGGAACGGGAGCCGGGGGGTACAGGGGTGCGGAAGCCGGGGAGGGTACAGGGGTGCGGGAGCCGGGGAGGGTACAGGGGTGCGGGCCGAGGAGCGCCACGGACCCTCCGCCCACCCCCCGCACCGGATCTCACCGGACCACCAACTCAGCTCGCGGCCCCGCCGCCGACCGACGTGGTCGTACCCGTACCACCGCCGAAGCCGAACCGGGAGTCGCCCTCACGCCCTCCACCGCTCCCCTCCCCCTGCGCGCCTCGCGCCCGCAGCTCGATCAACTCCCTTACGAGCTGCACGAGTTCGACGGGCTCGAACGGCTTGGCGAGAAAGGCGTCGACACCGACCTCGAGTCCGGCCTCGACCTCGTACTGGCTGCAGGCGCTGACGATGGCGATGGGCAGATTCCGGGTACGGGGATCATTGCGGAGCCGAGCGGCGGTACGAAGACCGTCGAGCCGGGGCATGACGACATCGAGGGTGATGACATCCGGCCGAACCTGGTGAACGACATCCAGGCACTCGGCACCATCGGCCGCGGTCACCACCTCGAGCCCCTCGAGCTCCAGATTGACCCTGATCAGCTGCCGGATGACCTTGTTGTCGTCCACAACAAGCACCCGGCCGGACGCGCCTGGCACAACTCGAGAGTAGGTCGACACCCACCGCCGCGTCCGGGTTTTCCCCACTTCCGCCCCGTCCGTGCGCCCTCCCCCAGGTCAGCCCCACCCCCGCTCCCCCGGAAACCCGTTCATGACCTCCCCTCCGAAGCTGGTAGGGTTCTACCCGTCGCCGCGCACACCGCGCCACGACATCGCCCCCGTAGCTCAGGGGATAGAGCAACGGCCTCCGGAGCCGTGTGCGCAGGTTCGAATCCTGCCGGGGGCACTCGCCACAGATCAGCGGAAATTATAGGTCTGACCAGGGCGGATGCCGACAGAAGAGGGCGGGAGTCAGTCTCACTGACTCCCGCCCTCTCTCGTCGTGTCTCAGCGTTTGCGACACACCTCCGACACACCAGAATGCTCTACGGCCACAGCAGCAATTAGGGCGGTACCGCAGTGCGCGCGAGAGTCCCAGACTTTCAGGAATCCGCCCCATGCACCCACCCGGTAAGAAACAGCCCTGAG
This sequence comes from Streptomyces sp. NPDC030840, assembly GCF_055572015.1. NCBI lineage: Bacteria > Bacillati > Actinomycetota > Actinomycetes > Kitasatosporales > Streptomycetaceae > Streptomyces > Streptomyces sp. NPDC030840. The sequence continues at coordinate 111,066 of NZ_JBVIEE010000028.1, forward strand.
CAGCGTTCAGAAAGGGACTGAGGCCGTAGCGCGGCCGTAACCCTGCCGCCCCAAGACGGACCACTTCCCTTCAATTTCGCACATATCGAGACGTCTCAACTTACACACCTTAACCTCTCCCGCGAGCAGTATTTCAGCATGCACCTAGAGAGGTTCCTGAATGCGGTCCGGCGATCCCTCCCGCCTGTGGAGCGACGAGGAACATTTCGTCAGTTCCGTAAGCGATCGAATCGAATGTCTCAGCCAAGACGATGGACTGTTCCATGTGATCAACGTCGGTCACCACCACAGAGCTAACTCCCGGATTGACCGACTCGTGAGAAGGTGCCTACTCTCCTCCTCGTTCGTGGTGCTTGAAATTCCGAGAATGAGGTATCTCAAAGTCAGCAGTGACGGCATGTGGGCCGGATTCAGTTCAGGCTGGGAGATGACACCTGAGCTGAATAAAATCGAGGAGACCCTAGTCTCCGCTGGCCTGGATGCCAACGAGTACTGCGTAGTCCTGCCTGAGGAAGTATCGCTATACTACCAAATCGACGGCGGAGAGGACGTGCTGGACGCAGGGGATTACGAACGACTCCTAAACAGCCAGTTCGCACAGATCAGAGAAAGAGTGGACAGTATCGGCGTTGGGGCAGAAGAAAGCATAGTACGGAAACTCCTTGCCCAGGACGCTGGGACGTCCGACGGGACACCCTTCTCTGCTGGCTTGCTCCTGCCGGACCTGCGCGGGCTTTCGCTCGCAGACATGTCACGCTTGAGACGCGACTACGAGGACGCGTTTAGCCGACTACGGTATGCTTTGCGGAAATTCCTGACCGGCCTCTCAGATTCAAGCTCAGAGACTCAATTTCGGGAAATTATCGAAGAGATTGATCACGAATGCCGCTTGGCCGAGGCCCGCTTTGAATCAATCCGAAAAAACCACAGAAGATCCCTGGAAGGCATGGCCCTCACATCTTCTCTAATCGGGGTCGCAGCCGCACTCCATTCAATCTCGCCCGCAGCCTCGGGCGTGTTGTCGACTGCGGCAGGATCGGCCACCTTTGCCGAACTCATCCAGGCCAGAGTGAAGAAGTCAAGCGACCTGGCAACATTGCGCGAGAGTGACTTCTGGATCGCATGGCAGGTTCACCAGGAAGCCAATAAGATTAGGAAAAAGAATGCCCAGTGAACCCATCGCCTCGGCCAGGGGAGCCAACCCCCTGGCCGGTTGACGATTAGTTACCTCAAGGCGTCGTACGTACTGGATCCGCCGAGCCCGCCTTTGACGGCGTTGACCAACGCGGCCCCGAGCTCGTCGGCCCTCGTTCTGATGTCCGCCCCTCCGCCGCAGCCCGTCCTCGCTAGGGCTGCGCTGCAATCACCGTCCGCGGTCCACACGCTCCTGGGAGCACCGCGCCTGAACTGTCGAAGTCCACACGGCCTCCACCGCCAAGCTCCAAGTCAACGCATCACTTGCAGCAATGCCAGAGAAGCAGAGCGCATGAATCCCGCGCAGGGAGCATGAGAGGTAGGATCAGTAGCATGAGTGAGCCCACCGGCAAGTACTCGATCACCATGCCGCGCGACATCGCCGAAGCCGCCAAGGCCCGCAGCGGCCCCTCCGGTCTGTCCGCCTATGTGGCCGCGGCCGTCGCCCGCCAGATCGAACGGGACAACCTCAACGAGCTGATCCAGGTGGCCGAGGCCGAGCACGGACCCATCACAGAAGAAGAGATCCAGTCCCTGCGGGACCAGCTCCACCAGGCACGCGAGCAGCAGACGCAGGGCGGAGCGAACGCGGCGTGACCCGTTCACCCGCCGTCCCCGGCGGCACCCTGGTCCTCGACAGCGAGGGGTTGGCCAAGGCTGTCCTGCGCGACCGCACAGTGACCAGCTGGCTCGCCCTGGCCCGCGCCGACGACCTGCGCGTGATCACTTCGGCGGCCACCCTCGTGGAAGTAGTCCATCCCCGGATCAACCGCCCGGCGCTGGAGTGGACCCTTTCCCGCCTCGTCGTCGAACCGGTCACCGAGTCGATCGCCCGGCGCGCTGCAACTCTCCTCGCTGACGCCGGCCTCCACGGCCACAAGTACGCCATCGACGCCATGCTCAGCGCCACCGCCCTCACCGCGCCCGGCCCCGTCACCGTCCTCACCTCCGATCCTGAGGACGTGACAGTGCTGTGCGGCGGGCGTATCACAGTGATCAAGGTCTGACGGCGTGCGTTGCGTGCCCGAGTCCGGAGCGGGGCGCGTCAGGCAAAGGTGGCTGGGCCGGTCGTTCGTCGCCGAACGCGCACTCGCGCTATGGCCTTGGTCGTCGAGCAGCGGTCTTCTTCGCCGCCCTCCGCGCAGGTACAGCCGCTGTCCCGGGGTCCGTCGGCTCAGCGTTCAAGACCTGGGAGGCGAGCGTGAGCCAGGCTCGGGCGTCCGCGCCGTCGAGGTCGTGGGTCCACATCAGGGTGCCGTTCGGACCGCCGCCCTTGTCCCATGAGTCGATGCCGTTCTTCGCGTACCACTCCTTCTTGCGCTCCCACTTCCGCGCGTAGTCGGGAAGGTCGAGCATGCCGGCGTGTTCCCAGAAGACCGTTCGGCCGTCCTTCGTGGCCACGGTGAAGTCGGGGCGGACGACGCGGCCGTCCGCGCCGGTGAGCGGCTCCTCGTAGAGCCACCGTCCCGGTGCGAGGCGGTCGAGGAGACCCGCGATGATGACCTCGTTCTTCGAAGCCATCGGCGTCCCGTCGGCGGACACGTGCATCAGCTTGCGGTCGAACCTGCGGGCTTGGCCCCGCACGTCGAGCGCGAACGGATGGGGGGTCTCGAAGAGGTCGGTCAGTCTGCGGGCGGTTTCGCTGTTGCTCGGCTCGGCGAAGGCACGGAGGTCTGCCAGAGTGCCCTCGTGGAGGATGACAACTTTGTCCTTCTGCCGGGTCAACGCCGTGTACATGAGTTCCCGGGGCAGGTTGGCCCGGGCGGGCAGGACCAGGAAGGTCGTACCGAATTCCGAGCCCTGCGACTTGTGCACCGTGACGGCCCACGCCAGTTCGAGCAGGACGTCGTCCTTGTTCGACGGCCGGTAGCTGTACTCGTGGCCGGGTTGCGAGGAGAACTCCACGCTGAGTCGCAGTGCGTTCTTCCGCGTCTTCGCGGCGGAAGTGGGCCACGCGATGGCGACACCGATCTCACCGTTGGCGACGTAGTTCATCGCGTTCTCCCGCGGCCACGCCTTCATGCGTTTGTTGGTCGTCTGCATGACCTTGTCGCCGCGCACGATCTGTTCGGGTCCGATCGGCGAGGGGATGTTCCAACCCCGGCTCTGCTGGGCCCAGGAGGTGTCGTCGGCCCGGTACATGCGTTTGATGTGCCGGTTGAGCTCAACCGTCCCGAAGGCGCGCGAACGGGTCGGCGAGAGAATCTGCCATTCCTCGGCCCGCGCTCCCGCACCTCGCTGCCAGTTGAGGTACTCGCCGTTGACGCTGCCCCCGTAGGTGAGAGCGAACGCCCGCACCGGGTCGTCCGCCGCGCCCAGTCCGAGGACTTCGTCGAGGGCCTCCGTGAGGGCCTGCACCGCGGTGCGATCACCCCAGGGGACGTACTGGAGGGTGGGAAGGTCTGGGTTTGTGGCCAGTTCGTCCCAGATCGCCTCGTCACCGGCGCCGCGGGTGCCGTCGCCGAACCAGGCGGCGAGTTCGAGGTCGTGGCGGGTGCCGTGGCTGCCGTCCGGCAGTTGGCGCCTGGGTACCTGCAGTTCCACGTACCCGTGGGCGACCCTCACCGCGGTCGGGAAGTCCTCCGGGCGCAGCTTGTTGACCAGGTCGACGAACGGCCGTCCGGCTCCGATCGGGGGCAGTTGGCGGGGGTCGCCCACCAGGATCAACCGTTTGGCGCCGGTGAACGAGTCCAGCGTCGCGGCGAGCATCTCCTCCGTCAGCATGGAGGCCTCGTCGATCACGACGAGGCCGTAGCCGCGTCGGGGGCCTTGGTCACCCAATACCAGGTACCGGCCGGTCTCTGCGTCATAGCGGCCGGTGGTGCTCAGGTGGGAGGCCAGGGTCTTCGCCGGCCGTTCGACCTTCGTCTCCAGCTGCACCTTCGCCTTGCCCGTGGGAGCGAGGAGAAGGACGTCCCCGGCGGCCACGCCGGGGTAGTCGACGAGGGCGCGCAGCAGGGTCGTCTTGCCCGTCCCGGCCGGTCCGATGAGGACGGACAGGCGTGCGTCGTGCAGAGCGGCGAGTCCCGCGGCCTTCTCCGTCCGGGCTCGTTCCTCGAGCTCGTCGGCGTGCGCGTCGTCCGCGGTGCCGTCCTGGTTCCGGTCGAGCACGGCGTCGAGTACGGCGCGGGCGTCGGTGATCTCGCCCAGCCGGGGAAGCGTCTGCTGCTCCGCCACCCAGTCGCGGATGACGTCCGCGGTCTGCTCGAGCCGGTCGAGCTTGTAGGCGGGGGTTCCGTCGGCGAGGCGGACGCTGGTCAGCGGTGACCAGTGCGGCCATTCGACAACCGCCTCGTGCTCCAGGTCGAGGCCGGTGAGGATGTCGTGCGTCAGGGCCGGGAGCTGCGCGGGCGCCAGGAGGCGGGAGTGCTCCAGCGCCTCGTCGAGGGGGACGAGGGTGTCTCCCCGGAGACACTGGCGCTCCAGCACCTCGGTGAGGAGGGCTTCGATCCGTCGGCGGTCCAAGGGATCGTCGAGGCCCACCTCGTCCGGAACGGGCGGTCGCCACGTGACGTGCGCCGGTGGGTACATCGCGCGGTCGACGGCGGTGAACGGGACGTGGAGAGGTGAACCGTAGGTGCAGGTCGCGGCGTAGTACGGGTTGTCGAGGAGTTCCTCGGCATCCATCTCGACCTCGGTGGCGCCGTCGAGCAGCATGCGCACCTGCTCCGGGCTGATGTCGAACCCGGACAGGAGGCGCAGGACCGACTGGCGCGCGGCCGGGAGCTTGTTCCAGACCCGTGCCTGGATGGGGCCGATATGAGGCTTCAGTGCGTGCGGGCCGCGCGCGGGGTCGGAGACGACGCCCTGCAGCAGGTCCCAGGGGTCGGTGGCCTCGCCGGCCTCTGTGAGCACCGCCCGTGCGGCGACGAAGGGCTGCTGCACTCCGATGCGGGCGAGGACACCGGGCAGGCCGGGGACCGGGCCGCGGAGCTGCCAGAGCCGTTCGGTCTGCTCCGTCAGCCATGTCATCGCGGACTCGGGGATGGCGAGGCCGAGTTCACGCATTCCCTCGGCCGCCGACTTCAGAGATGCCAGGGACTCGATGGCGGCGTCGTCCGAGAGGTGTTCCGTGACGTAGGAGAACTCGACGTCCCGGCCTTCGGGCGCCCAGGCCAGTGCCCTGTCGATGTCGGCGCCCTCGTCCATGAGCGGCAGGAGCTCCTGGTAGGGCAGCAGGACGCCCTCCGCCATGTCGGGACGCAGGGAGTGCTCCACGATCGTCTCCCACATGGAGGAGTCGAACGGCGGTTTCCCGTTCTGGTTCCACATCGGTGGCGTGGTCACGCCCGTGACGTGTGCGGCCCCGACCAGCAGACGGTCGGTGCGTTGCTCCTGAAGCGGGGAGTGCTTGAGGTAGACGAACACCAGGCTGTCCCTCCGCACGACCGGCTCGAAGAACGCTTGGATGACCGCCTGTTGGTTGCCGCCGTCCATCACCCACGGCGGCTGGGACTTCAGGACGCGGTCGGTGTGGTCCTCGGCGAGTTGATCGAAGGCGGGCACCCTGGCGTGACCGATTTCCTCGTTCAGAGAACCGCGGTTCATCCAGCGGAAGGGGATGGCCTCGAACGCGTACCCGGGCATGCTGACGGGGCTGTCGCGCAGGTGGTCACGGAGCGCGGGGTTGCGGCTGTAGGGATGCCGCTTGACGACGGTGTACCCGACCGGCGACATGAAGGTGGCCCGCTCGCTCAGGCAGGGCAGGCGGTTCGGGTCCAGACTCCCGATGGGAGCGCCCGCGTGTTCTGCCTCGAACTCGTCCTGGCGGCGCTTGCCGATCGCCGCGAGCAGCGTGCACGAGGAGTTTCCTGACGGGTCGTCACAGAGGAACTGGTCCCAGGAGCGGTCCCGCCATGGAACCCGCATGGACAGATGCTTCACGCCGCTCATCCTGATGTCCTGTCAGTTGAGTTCGTCGAGGGACGGGCCAAGGCCCCGTCCCGGTAGGTCTGCGCCGGGCGGGCGCCTCCGGGCGCCGCGCTGTGGCGAACCGGTGTCCCACCGACGAGGCCCCGCGCGGTCGTGTCCGACCGCCGGTAGCGCTGTCCGGGAAGCCGCACTTGGCGGGGCAGGTCGAGCCGGTCCCTCATTCGTCGCCGCCCCAGCCGGTGTGCCGCAGCGTCGGCATGAGCCGGGTGAGCACGTAGGCGATGACGGGTGTCTCGCGGTCCTCGTCCTCGAAGACGACCGCGTGCTGGAAGCGCTCCGTGTCCTGCGGGTCCGCCGGATCGAAGGGTGGGGTGAGTGACACGCTGGGGCGAGCCACCAGTTCGCACAGCAACGCCGTTCCGCAGCCTTCCGCCAGCTGCTCCGTGGTCAGGGCCCGCTTCTGCCGCGGTCTCCCATCCGGCTGGGGCAGAGAGAGGAAGGCCGTGATCCGTCGGCGCTCCGCGGACACCTCGGCGATTCCGGCCCGGTGCCGGCCGTGCAGGTTGGCCAGTGCGGCGGGCATCTCCGGTAACAGTGCGACCTGCTGGAGGACCACGTCCCTCTCGCCACTGTCCCACCGAGTGTCATGGATGGTGAGCCGCGGGCGGCCGGTGGTCTCCAGGTGCCATTCGGTGGCGAATCCCGCGTCCTGTAGGCCGGACGTCGTGGAGCCCTGCTTGGGCACGTAGCTGCGGGCGTGCTTCAGGGTCAGGGTGGAACCGAGTGCTATCAAGTGCGTTCTCCCGTGCGATACCGAGCACGTCTCGGAGACTTCGAGACGGTGTGGTCCCGACCACACTCGTGTGCCCTACATCGGATATAGCACTCTATTCATGGAGTTGGGCCGGGAAGTGAAGATCCCGTTGGCCGAGCGTGACACGGTTAGGGTGGTGCGCCGTCGGTCCCTGCGGGTCTACGGGGTGCGGCGCGGAGCCGACCGCACGGTGCGGGAAGAGGGTATGGCGACTCATCTGGTGATCATCAGCGACCGTGAACCGCTGGCATGGGTGTTGAGGACCCAGCGGATGGCCTTTCCGGTCGGCCGGGCCGCGACCGGGCTGCCCGCCGAGGGCGACCAGGCCCTCCTCTACACGACGCGTGGCTGCTACCGGAATCCGACACGTGACCGCGGCCGAGTCATGGGACTGGCCCTCGTCACGTCGCCCGTCGAGACGCTCGCGGAACCGGTCGTCTTCGGCGAGCGACGGTTCACCTCGGGGTGTGCCCTGCGCGTCGAGGGGTTGGCGCCTGTGCGCGAGGGTGTGGTACTCGCCGACCTGGTCCCGCGGTTGGAGGTCTTCCCGGACGAGCGTTCCTGGAGCGTACGTATGCGGCGGGCTGCGCTCCCTCTTCCGCCGGCGGACGCGGAACTCCTGACCCGTGAACTCAGGCCGCTGCTCGGACCGCGACCGGAACACCTCGCCGACTACACGCGGGGGACCGAGTGGCATGACGGAACCTGACCGGAACCGGCCGATCATGACTGCCGCTTCCGTACACGATCGACACGCTGTGTGCGTGGTCGGCGGGACACAGCCGTCCGGGAACCGCACGGGCTCCCGAGCCGTTTCTCTGCCGCCGGCCGGATCTGATCCAAATACGAGAGGCGGGGGACGCGGAGCAGCATGCAGGCGTTGGACGTGGAGAGGGACCCGACTGTGCTGGGCCCGTTCCAGCTGCTCGCCGTGCTCGGTCAGGGAGGCATGGGCAGGACCTATCTGGCCCGGAGGCTGCGGCTGGCGGACCTCGCGCCGGAGCTGGAAGCGGCCTATCACCTGACGGACGTCGACCAACGCCAGGACGGCGGTCCTGTGCTCGCCGCCGTCAAAAAAGGTGATCAAGCCGGACAAGCTGACGGACGGCAGCGAACACTCTGAGCAGCAGGCACGTGCCCGCTTCGGGCAGGAGATAGAGACGATGCGGACCGTCGTCAGCTCGCGAGTGCCGTCCCTCCTCGCGTCGGACGCCGACGCGGCCCGGCCCTGGCTGGCCATGGACTACGTGCACGGCCCGACCCTCCACCAGCTCGTGCACGCCTGCGGCCATCTGGAGGTCGGTCCGTACGCGGCGCTCGGCCTCGCCCTCGTCGAGGCGCTGCGCGCCATCCACGAGGTGAAGCTGCCGCACCGGGACCTCAAGCCGGGCAACATCGCGATCGGCCCGGACGGTCCGGTGGTGCTCGACTTCGGCCTGGCGGTGCTGACCGAGCGCGACAGCGCCGAGGCACTGACGAAGACCGGTACGGGTTTCGGGACCCCGGCCTACATGTCCCTGGAACAGGCGACCGCCAAGCACGTCCAGGAGCCGACCGACATCTACTCCCTCGGCGCGGTGCTCTACTTCGCCGCGACGAGACGGACGGCCTTCCCTCACGGTCCGATTCCCGTCGAGCCCGGCTGGGAGCGGGTGCCCTCCATCCCGTCAGGGGTTGACGCCGTGCGCATCGGCACGCTGCACGGCTTCAAGGGGCTGGAGTTCCAACGGGTTTTTCTCGCCGGGGTGAGTGAGGGTCTCGTTCCGCATCAGCGAATCGAGACCTACCGGCACGACCAGACGGAGCGCTATCGGCAGGAGGAGCAGCGCGCCCGCTCGTTGCTCTTCGTGGCGGCCACGCGGGCCCGCGACGAATTGGTGATCACGTGGAGCGGGAAGGCCAGCCGTTTTCTCCCGGACCATGCCGTGAGGACCGCCGGTCACGCCACAGAACTGCTGGTAGACGACAGACCGCCGTCCGGATCCACAGCGGCATAGTCGGACAAGCGACTCGCACGGCCCAGCCGAATGCTCGTCGGAAGCCTCCGAACTCCTTGGCTCCGGTCTGAGCCTACTGGCGTATACGCCTCCAGACGGAGTCACAAAACAGAGCATTTCTGTATCCTGACATGGCGGGACATGCGCGGGACGACGAGCCTGATACGCCATCAGGCAACTCGCTGACCTGCAGGAAAATACAGGAAGCCCCCAGCCTCCGGAGCCGTGTGCGCAGGTTCGAATCCTGCCGGGGGCACTTCGCCTCAACCAGCACGATGATGTGGTTGACCGGCGCAGATGCCTAACGCAAAGAGCGGGACCCAGTCTCACTGGGTCCCGCTCTTTCTCGTTGTTGCGTGCTGAGCGCGCCTTGCGCAGCTAGGCCCTCGTTGGTCGAGCTGCGTCCCTGCGCGCGGCACCATGACGCGCATGGATCTTGAGGGGATGGGCGCGATCTCCGCGGCCGGAGTGGCACTGATCGGGGTAACCGCCGCGGTCCACTACGAGCGGCGGATGCGCCCTTTCTGCTGGACCGATGATAAGGATTCCGGGCGCATCACCGCCGGCAGGCCCGGCGCCGCGCCCGCTTCGAGGGCGGTCATGCCCGCGGATCACGTCAGAGGACGGTGGCCGTGAGCTGTCGAATGACCCCGGTTCTTGAAGGGGTTCGGCCCGGAGGGCAGTAAGGAGGACATCAGTTCGGGGCTTGAGTGGCTCATTGGTCCTTCTCGGTGACCATGTTGATCAGGCCGTGGGCTGTGTTGTCGTCGGAGTCGATCCCTTGGACCTCGGCACCTTCGAAAGCGGCGGCCTCGGTGCTGCGGGGGAACATGGCCTGCTCGTACTCGGTGAGCGCGGTCTCGATGTCGTCGGGGTGTGCGGCGAGGGCCTTGCCGAGTTCGGCGCCGTCGAGCATGGCCAGGTTGGCGCCTTCGCCGTTCGGGGCCGCGAGGTGGGCGGCGTCGCCGAGCAGGGTCACCCCCGGCACCCGGTCCCAGCGGTGCCCGGTCGGCAGAGCGTGGTGGGGGCGTAGGACCGGCGCGGTGTCGCTGTCGGTGATCAGAGCGGTGAGCTCCGGTGCCCAGCCCTCGAACTCTGCCGCGATCCGCACGGTCGCCGTGTCGGCATCGGTGAAGTCAACGGCGGCGAACCAGTCCTGCGGCTTGGACAGCGTCACGTAGGCGTGCAGGGTGTCGCCGCTTTCCCGGTGAGCGAAGAGGTCCGTCGCAGCTCGACGCGCATCACCTCGGGGCGTCCGCCCGTGCCGTCGTCGGCCTTGTCGAGCTGGACGGTCCCGTCCGGGTCGAGGACCCGCATCGCCTGGCGGCCCTCCAGGACGATGGCGTGGAACTCGTCCATCAGCCCGGCCGCCTTCAGGGCGAGCTGCCCGTTGTAGTCGTGGATGTCGAGCATCCCGCCCTGCGCGCGCTCCGACGGCGAGGACTCCGCCTCGTACACCGTGACCGGGATTCCATGGACGTGCAGAACGCGGGCCAGCGTGAGTCCGCCGAGTCCGGCGCCGATGATCGTGACAGGGGTGTGCATGGTGGCTCCTTCGGGATCGGGCCGCCCGGTGAGCTCCGGCCGGCCGTCTCCGGAAAGGTGCCAGCCACCGCCGACGAGCCACCGACAGCTGACCGACAGCCCCCGACAGTGCTCCGACATGGCACCGACACCGCAGCCAGATGGCTGACAGCGGGCCCTGGACAACCGCGCCGAGGCCGGACTGACCGTCACCCTCGCCGCCGCCGGCGAACGCGGCCTGCACGAGCACGGACTCGGGGCGATCACCGAGTACGGCATCGACCACCCCGCCGTCCGGCTCGTAGCCTTCCAGCCCGTCACTCACTCCGGCCGGCACGTCGAGTTCGACCCGCCCGCCTGGTTCCGGAAGGGCGACTCGACCGCACGGGCCGACGTCACCGATCCGTAAGCACCACACCCCAGCAGTGGTCGGATCGGATGTCACCACACATCCAACCGCCACGATCACCACGTGCCGATCACGGGCGGGACCGATCTGGTCAGGAATTCACGGATGGCGGGAGCGGTGACGCGGGCGAGGTCCACGGCAGTCTGGAGGTCGTCGCCGATCGGGATCGTGGCCAGTTGTCCGTTGGGGAGGGTGTCGGCGGCCGCTTCGGCAAGAGCGGTGGGGTGGCGTAGGTCGGTGCCCGGGAAGACGAGGGTCGGCACGGTGATCGTCGCGAGTTCGTCGACGCTCCGGAAGGAGCGGTCATGGCCGATAGCGGCTGCGGCCACGATGCTGGCGGGGTCCGATCGGGGGATGGCGTCGCGCACCATGGCACCGACAACGGGAGGGAAACCGGCGAGGATGGGCTCCCAACCCGCCTCGATGCCATCAGCCTCGACGCGGGCGGCGAACGCGTCGAGGAAGCGGGTCTCGGCCTTCTTGGCCTCGTCGTCCTCAATGTCCTCAACCCCGATGAGCACGGCCGCCCGGACGCGGTCGGGGTATGCGGCCGCCGTCCGAAGGGTGATCGTGGAGCCCAAGCCTGCGCCGGCGAGTACGGCACTGGAGAGACCGATGCGGTCCAGGAGCCGCGTTACGTCCTCGACATACTGGGCCCAGGTATAGCGGGCCGGGTCCTTGCAGATCGACCGGCCGTAGCCTCGCAGGTCGGGCAGTACGACCATGAAGCGATCGGCAAGCCGTTCGGCCAGGGGAAGCATGCTCTTGTGGTCAGGGCCGCCGGCATGCAGGAGGACCAGGGCCTGGCCCTCTCCAGTGATGGTGGCGTGCAGGGTGCAGTCGTCGGCCGCCTGGTAGCTGATCTCTTCCATGGGCCGAATTTAGAGTGGCCACACCAGCGTTCGGTACGCCTATATCCGCCGACAGATATCGCGATCCCGCCACTCTCGACGTCACTGCGCATCCAACTGCCCGCCGCCACCAACACGGCGAACCTATGCGGTCACAGCACTGGCCGGCCACATCCCCCTCACCATGCCGCGTGGCCTCACGGAACGCGCACGCGCCCCCAGCGCCCTTCCCGACGACCTGCCGACACGGGACGACAACGGCCTTCGGCTGATGCGCGGCTCGTGGCTCGCGGCTCGCGGCTCGTGGCTCGTGGCTCGTGGCTCGCGGCTCGTGGCTCGTGGCTCGTGGCCGCGGTGAGCACCGTCTGACGGGGAATCCCGTCTCCCATATGTGCAGATGTCACTGATTGCCGTTTCTGGTGCAACGATCCGGGGACGCCCGGTGTCTCATGGGATGAGTGCGATGCAACGCACAACTCATGGGGGAATACGGGGGTATTCGAGTGAGTGATCGTCGTTTTGCCGCGCGCGACGCGCGGATCCGGGCCGCCGAGGCGGAGTTCCAGCGCCACGTACCGGTCCACGCCGCCAACGGGGAGGAGACGGACCACCCGTTCGTCGCCAACTACTCCAAAGGGTTACCGCACAACAAGTTCGGCGAGGTCGACCCGGCCGCGTACCACCTGCTTCGCCGGGCGCTGGCCACGGGCAGTTACGAGGACTTCGAGCGGATTCCGCTCGCGGACACCCGCAAGCTGACCAACCCGCAGGCCGGGCTGGCCTTCGACCCGCAGGGCCCGGACGCCCAGGCGGTGTCCATGGCGCCCGCGCCGCGCATCGACAGCGCGCAGAACTCCGCCGAGGCGGTCGAGCTGTACTGGATGGCGCTGTGCCGCGATGTGCTGTTCACCCGCTTCACCGACAGCGAGCTGGTGGCCGAGGCGGCCGGTGAGCTGAGCGGGCTGGAGGACTTCCGGGCGCCGAAGCTGGACGGCCGGGTCACCCCGCAGACCATCTTCCGGGGGGACACCCGGGGCGATCTGGCCGGGCCGTACCTGTCGCAGTTCCTGCTCAAGGACATCCCGTACGGCACGCTGCTGATCGACCAGCGGCAGGACACGCTGGTGCGTCCGGTGGACCATCTGACCACCTGGGGCGACTGGCTGGAAGTGCAGAACGGCTCCGCACCCGAGCCGGACGAGCGGGACTTCGCCAGCCGGCGTTACATCCAGACGCCGCGCGACCTGGCGCACTATGTGCACTTCGACGCGCTGTACGAGGCGTACCTCAACGCGGCGCTCATCCTGCTGGGCACGAACGCGCCGGTGGACGCGGGCAATCCGTACAACTTCTCCCGCAACCAGATCGGCTTCGGGACGTACGGCGGTCCGCACATCCTCTCGCTCGTCACGGAGGTGGCCACCCGCGCGCTGAAGGCGGTGTGGTTCCAGAAGTGGTACGTGCACCGGCGGCTGCGGCCGGAGGAGTTCGGCGGCCGGGTCCATCAGCAGCTGCGCGGGCAGCGGGAGTACCCGATCCACTCCGGGGTGCTGGACTCCGTCGCCGTCAAGCGGGTCTTCGAGAAGCACGGCAGCTACCTGCTGCCGCAGGCCTTCCCGGAGGGGAGCCCCACCCATCCCTCGTACGGTTCCGGGCACGCCACGGTCGCCGGGGCGTGCGTGACCATCCTGAAGGCATGGTTCGACGAGTCGCACGTCCTGGCGGACCCGGTCGTGCCCACGACGGACGGCACGGCCCTGGAGCCGTACACCGGCCTGGACGCCGACCGGCTCACGGTCGGCGGCGAGCTCAACAAGGTCGCCGCCAACGTCGCCACCGGCCGCAACATGGCCGGCGTGCACTGGCGCACCGACTACACCCAGGCCGTCCGGCTGGGCGAGGAGATCGCCATCGGCCTCCTGCGCGAGGCCAAGGAGTCCACGTTGGAGGACGCGGTCTTCACCCTCAGCCGCTTCGACGGCACCACCCTCGCCATCTGACCGCTACGGACCGGCCGGCCCGGGGGGGGGGGGGGGGGGGGGGGGGAGGGGGGGGGGGGTGGGGGTTCCGGGGTGTGCGTTGAGCGACGATTACGGGGGGGGGGACGGTCGTG
>NZ_JBVIEE010000029.1:0-118867 GCF_055572015.1 Streptomyces sp. NPDC030840
TCCACCCTCGAACGAGGAATCCGCCGCGACGACGCACTCACCCACGCCTACCGCGACTGGCTCCATGCCGCTTGACAGGCAATAGGAGCATCATCAGAAGTCGCTCCAGCGGCTGGCTGTGCGCCTTCATGGCGGCGGCCCTCTCCCTAGTTGTTGCGGCTGCCTTCTTGGCCCGCTGCTTCTTCGCGGTCTTCTCGTCTCCGTGGGCGGGAGTTGGAGCGGTGAGGGCCACGAGGGCGCAGGTGGCACCAGCCATGCCCGCAGCACTGAGGTGAGCATCCGCCCCGATTATTCGAAAAGATTGATAGTTCTCGGCACGAAAAAAGTGAGGTCAAATATCGTACTCGTAATGGAGGGGGCCGGACTTTCTCCCCACAGCGTTCGGCCCGTGTGCTGTCGCCGCCTGATTTATGCAAGTTCCGATGCGCACAAAAGACGGCATCCTCAGGTCAATTTCCACTCCATCTTTGGTTCGAGTGCGAGCCTTCAACAACTGAGACTCGCTAAGGCCGTGAGGGATTGGAAAATCCTGAATCCCGCGTGACATGAGGATTCTGCGGCGCTTATTCAGCGAAGTCCAAATGGTGTGCGCCAGCCAGCCGTCGAGTTCTTTGAGCTGTGAGATATCTGATACGAGAGGAAAATAGGCCATCACTCCAGGGAAGTGGATCCTCCTAGCTCGCCCGCTGATCAACCTTCGCAATTTTTTTTCACTAAGGTCACCATAGAGGTAGCGGCGAATCTGCCAAAGCATCACCTGGTAGTCGCGGTCTATTGTGGGTGCAAGTCTTGACGGGGAAGTCTCACCGCTTGTTAGCGGCTCCAGCAGGTTTACCCAAATTAGATAACTGATCCGTCGCTTGATGCGCGCTACCGCTGAAGCGCGCATCCCTGTTCCGCGGCTGTCAAACTTGTATCCGACAAATTCCACGCATGCTTTGGATTTCAGCTCAACCGGTGTTCCTTCTGGCGTGAATATGCTGATGCCGTGAGATTTACGAAAGTTCAATTCTGCCCCTATCTTTTGGCTGATGCTGGATAGGGTGTCGCTGGCTTTGCAAATTAGAGAGTAATCATTGGACCATATTAGAGTGTCGTCGGCGTAGCGGGCGAAGCCTACGCCAAGGCGTTCTAGTGTCCTATCCAGCTCCCACGCGGCGACATTTGCCAGGAAGAGTGAGATGGACGTCCCCTGTGGCAGCCCGAAGTCTTTTTCGGCGCAGCGTTCCAGGCGTTTGTAGGATCCCTGACTTTGAAGATTTGTGGTCAGGAAGGAATCGAGTACGCTTTTTTCGAGCGGCGACACAAGGAATCCGTGGTCCTTGATTATCCGCCATACATAGTCATGTGAGATAGAATCGAAGAATTTCGTGAAGTCGTACTCTGCCAGGAATACCCTGTCTCGTCCGTTTAGCTCGGAAGATATATGTCTAATCGCGTCGTGCGCCGAGAGATCACTACGATAAGCGAAGGAGTAGGAGCTGAAGCGGGCCTGATTCTTCTCAAGCAGACTCTTGTAAACTCGCCGAGAGACCGTGGCGTCGGCCACAGGGAATACGCTTACTCGGCGCGTAGCCCCGTCCCCTTTAGGCACTTCATACGCTATTGGGTTATACGGAGCGTATTGCCCTGCCGCGAGGGCCCGTTGTATCGCATAGGCGATAGAGGTCGCCGACGATCTCACTTTATAGGGATTGAAGGCCCTATCTACGCTCCAGTAGCTGGGGCGGTGCACGGTTCCTCTATGTGGCCGGCCCGTGCGATCAGAGCGGCGGTCATCATCGTCACGAATATCTTGCGCGTACTGCTCATGTCGCAGGATTAGCTTCCTGCACTCTGCCAGCAAGTCATCTTCGAAGGGCATCGCGCACTCCATCCAAAGTGGCGGCTAGCCCAGGCGGAAAAATACCTCTCATGCGGCTCCGCTCGCGACCGAGCGTAGCTGCTTAGGAATAACGCGGTAGCTAGACCACACCATCCCCACAAACCTGGGCCAGCCTATCCGCCCTCGACGGACAGGCTGATCATAGCTTCCTTGCATCTGTAGGTACTACGGTCCGTCAGTACACGGGGAACGCCTGGGGTGTCAACGGCGATCCCCTAAAGGTGGGTTGATGGCTTGTCAGGGAGATGAGCGGTGGCTGGCTCGTGCACGAGCTCCACGTGAGCCGCTCGCCTTCGGGCGGCTCACGTCGCACGCGCTGCCCCAGAGCCTGCGTGCACAAGTGGCGGCCGCCCTGCCCGGAGGCGCGCAAGCTTGCTCCCGTTGGCCCGTAGAGCTTCAGCGCATGGCAGTTCGAGCACAGGGCGGCACAGTCTTCGGGCATCTTCGGGGCATCCGAGATGGCGCGGAGCGCAGCGTGCGAAGATCACGCTCGGAGGCTCTACAGCTCGACGCGTTGAGCCTGGCCGTCCAACGGCCACACGCGGCGCTGGTTCGACGGTAGCTTGCTAAGTAACCGAAGGAAGGCCATGGAAGCTAGGACCGGAGCCTGAGCGAGTGGTTGGGTGCTGTCAGGGTGAGACACGTCCAGCTACCGCGCTTTCAGAGGTTTGAAGCGTGGAGTTAGGGCCTCCCAGGGCTTCACGAGCCGACTCTGTCAAAAGGTAACTTCAGTGAGCACTGACTCTTTGAGGGTATCGCTGAGCCTGACCCAGAGCTTGTCGTCACGCGCCAGGTTATATTCCACCTGAACGCCAGCCCTATTCTCCTGGATTCGCCGCCACTCGTGCCGGAGAACAGCCCTAGCCTCGCGAATGATTGGATCTACGTACTTATCGAACGTGGGGCTCGATGCGATCAGCGTCTGATAGTCGTTAAAGCTGTCCGACCTTACCGCCTCCAATCCCACCGCAACCATTCCAGTCACATAGCGGGCGAGACGATACAAGTACTTAGCTTCGGCAAGGTTCCGCGTTGCTTCCTTGCTCCTCAATTCCTTGCCGAGCCCTTGAATTCTCTGGTGGATAGTGATCGCGGCAGCAGCCTGTGCTACCTCTTCAGGGCGCCAGTTATCGACTGCCTTACCGTCGACCCCAAAGGCTTCCCAGTAACGGAGGCTGCGATCAAAGAATTGTGCCGGTTCGCGATAGCTGACCACGGGACCATACAGAAAAGCGTGCCTAATTCCCGCAAGCTGCTCGATCTTGATGCCGCGTCCCGATGCACCCTTGGGCTTATAGCCTGACTTGTGAACGTAATAGAAGGCGGGGACGGGCCCCTTGCCTGAAAGTTTCGGTAGGTTGTCTCGAATCCAGATTTGAATCTCGTCGTTTGAGAAGAAATCGGATACCTTAACAGGGTTTTGAGTGTTGTTGTAGCGGATGATGTTTTCGGTGAAGGCTCCTCCGTACTGTTCACTCGTCTCGGTCAACCGGAATAGCACATACACGTCCGAGTTTGGCGACCTGCGCCGCGCCTTAGCTAGGGCACTCACTGTCTGCGCGCCATTAATGATTTGCAGTCTATGGGCTGTCAGTTTGTTCCCTACGAGAGTGTACTGGCTACAGACTGCAGCCACTCCATTATTATAGTAGAAGAAGTGAGGACCCTCTTCATCGCTTATGGCCGTCTCAACCATCTTGGGGTTCACCTTGAGGCTGGTGAGCGGGAGTCGGATGTTTAGATTGAATAGCTTACTGCCAACATCTCGACGTCGATAGAGATCTACCAATTCGTTCGCCTTGATCACGGCAATGACAGTTCGATATGGCTCCAGAAGCTCAATAAATTTTCCCTTTTGAATGCTAAATTCTACTGAGGTCACGTGGCCGCCGCGAACGGCAGATTGCAGCTCACGATCGCGTTGCATCAACTCTGCGAACCCGTACAGCTCGCAAACGACTGCTTGATCGGATTCTTCGTAGGCTGTATTGCGTGCCTCGGTCAACTCCTGCAGTCGCTCTTTGTCTGCAACGTTGATGTTGGTGACAAATTTGAGCTGCAATTCATACCCGTCTGCCATCTTTTGGCGCAAATCTGCAAGGAGTTCCTGGACTTGATCATCTCCAGCTTTTAGGTAATCGTATGAAACGATTCTTGATGGGCTGTCGAAGAATGAGGCAACTTTGTCCTCCTCTAGGCGCTTACTCCGCCAGGCCGCCTGAAGTAGGATGATCTTCTTATTTGTTGGATCCTCAAGAAACGCGTCGATGCCGAGATCATTCTTTCTGAAGATGTATTCGCTAAGGTCGGCTTTTGCTGTTAGCTCCCCTTCGAGTAGCGCGTCAAATCCATTTTCTTGAGCGAAGACATGTGCTGCGTAGGCCTCCAGTCCACGTTCAAGGTTAGTTGGGCTGTATCCATACTTGGCTGCGTACTGTTCGCAGCTTCTACGGAGGTCCTGGCTGGAGGACTTGGTCATCTGACTCTCCACCTCAGTTAAGAACGTTGAGTGCCCAGGGCTGCTTTGTTGCGGCGATCGAAGATCTGCGTACTCAGTGTCGCGTACCTCGCCGCTCCCTGTACACCAAACACATAGGTCAACAGCCGCACAAAACGACGGCTACTGAGCTTCAAAGCGTGGTGTCGGCAGGGGCTGACGGCCGGTGATCCCTGCGGTATGCCGACTGCATGAGGTATGCGCAAGGGGGCGGGCTGACCGACGAGCGGCGGGCCTTCCGTGAGAAGTTGAGGATGGAGGCGGCCGAGCGGTTCGCCCAGGGCGACGAGAACGCGGTCATCGCGCACGACCTGCGGGTCAGCGTCCGATCGGTCCAGCGCTGGCGCAAGGCATGGTCCCAGGACGGGCCGAGGGCCCTGGCCTCCAAGGGCCCGGCATCGCTGCCGATGCTCAGCGACGAACTGTTCGCCGTGCTGGAGCAGGAGCTGGCCAAGGGGCCGGTGGCGCACGGCTGGCCGGACCAGACCTGGACCCTGTCACGGATCAAGACCCTCATCGGGCGTCGGTTCCACAAGAGCTACACCGTCCAGGGTGTTGCCGCGCTGCTCAAGAGGCATGGCTGGAGCTGCCAGATGCCGGCCCGCCGGGCGGTGGAGCGCGACGAGGCGGCGGTGGACGGCTGGGTGAAGGAGACCTGGCCGAGCGTGGAAGGACCGTGGCGGCGCTCGGGGCCTGGCTCGTCTTCGAGGACGAGGCCGGCTTCTCGATGACGCCGCCGACCACCCGCACCTGGTCCCGCCGCGGCCACACTCCCGTCGTACGTGTGCGAGGCCGCTCCCGCCGCCGCTTATCCGTCGCCGCCCTCGCCTGCTACAAACCCGGCGAACGCCCGCGGCTGATCTACCGGCCCTGCCCGGACGCCCGGCCCGACGGACGCAAAAGCTTCTCCTGGAAGGACTACCGCAACCTGATCCAGACCGCCCACCAGCAGCTCGGCGGCCCGATCGTTCTCGTCTGGGACAACTTGAACACCCACCTGACGGCCGGGATGCGCCGCTACATCGCCGAGCGGGACTGGCTCACCGTCTACCAACTCCCGCCCTACGCACCGGACCTCAACCCGGTCGAAGGCATCTGGTCGGTACTCCGGCGCACCACCACGGCCAACCGCGCCTTCGCCGACCCCCACGACCTGATCACCGCCGTCCGGCGGGGCCTACGCCGACTCCAATACCGCCACGACGTCCTCGACGGCTGCCTCACCGGAACCGGACTCGTACTCGCCCCACCATGACGACATCACTCTTTGAACGTCAGTAACCGATCCGGCCGGCCGCTTTCCGCGCAGGGTCGAAAAGTTGGACGGCCGCCGACCCCAGGCACATAAGGCTCCTGGGGCATGGGTGAGTCACTGCGTTGGAGCCGCGGACCCCGCCGCGTTGACGAACTAGACGGATGGCTCGTGACCGACTGCCATGCTGAGGGTCATGGCTCACCGCCTCTACCTCCACCGCGACCGCGCTCTGCGCGGCATCCGCAAGAATGAGAGCACTGACGCTCCCTGCGAGGCACCCCGCGAATGGGCTGAGCCCATCCCGCCGGCCGTCCACGACTGGGAGCTGCAGCCCGGCGAGTACCGGATCTACACCCGCTGACCGCTGCGCCCGTCAGCCTCCACCGGGTGCTGCAGGCCGGCGGCAAGGAATCCCCCCTGCGTCCCCCAGAGCTGAACGCAGGAAGCAAAGCAGCAGTTCAGAGGCCATGAAGGGAACCCTCTGTAAATCTGCCGGCTCAGCCTTCCCAGGTTCGAATCCTGGCGCCGCCACACGGGAACTAAGGGCCCGTGACCTGCTTTGCGGGTCACGGGCGCAAGCGGAGAAGCCGTGTCGATCAGGCCCTGCCGCAGCCGGTGACACAACACGGGTGCCTCCTTTTGGGGAGGGGAAGGCGTGCCAGGCCCCGCGACGCACGATTCGCCGGACGGGCCCTGACCGCCCACCTCCCTCGGTGCCGCCCGGGTTCTGCCCTGTCGGGGTGCTGGCCACACCGCTGCTCGGAGAAGCCTCCCGGCCGGTTGCCGGGCGTTCCCCGGCTACTCCATCAGCAGGTCCAGCAGGGTGACCACGGCGACACCGATCCCGATGGCCATGCCAAGCTCAGGGTTTCGCGCGGCCACAATGACGGTGATCGCGCCTGCCAGGAGCACGACGGCCGTACGCACGCCGATCTGTCGGTCGTCACTCATCTCGCCCTCCCCACTCAGGGCCACCAGCCAGACGTGCCGAGTCGCGTGCCGCCCGGACCGACTGTTGCCGAACTGCCGCCGCAGCGCGGGCCTTGTGGCGGGCTCTGAGGCGGTTGACCTTGCGGCGTACCCGCTTCCCCATGGCGACTGGATCAGCGGCGCCCGCGAGGAGAGCGGCCTCTTTCCAGGAAGCCACCCCCGGGCAGGCGCGGGCCAGCATCACGACGCGTTCCTCGGGCTGCAAGGCGCGTAGCAGGGCGCCAAGCCGGGCGTCATCAGGCTGGTCGTAAGGTGAGGCGTCCTCCCACCTCAAGCTGCTGGCCACCAGGTCGTAGAGGGTCGTGTCCTTCCCCGTGGGTGTGTCAAGTAGCAGAAGACGGGAGCCTCCCGCTTCACGCCGCCATAAGGGAGTGAGCTGCTTGTGAATGATCTGGGCTTCTGTCTGGAGACGATCCATGGCCGAACGGCTATTGCCGGTGTCGCTCAGCAGCGGCTCTGTCCAGCTTCCCAGCAAGGCGGTGGACACCGCCTCATTCCATCGCTCCGAGCAGTGCAGCCCCAGCACGAGCGAGGCAAGACCGGCTACAGGCTCGACCTTGCCCTGAATGGCCGCCTCACGAGCTTTCAGTGCCGTAATGGTGTCGTAGTGGACGCTGGCTACCGAAAGGTTCCCATGGGCACGGCCATCTGACGCCAGTCGCATCCCAGCGACGAACTCGACCTCCAAAGTGATTTGCTTGAGATGTGATGCCGCCGCCGACCGCAGGTTTGGCAAGTCCATGAAGGGGCGGACCGCCACAGTGCCGCGAACGCGTACGGCGTAGACCCCAACCCGCACCTTTTCGAAGGCCAGGCTTTTCACCGCCTTCGGTGCATCCGCACCGGGGAACGCGGTCGAAAGCATGTCGAACAGCACATCTTCGGCGCGCTCGACAAGCTGCTCGTCCGAGAGATCGACGAGTGTGGTTCTGGCAGCCTTGAGATCCTCCAGCGCCTTTGTCAGGCGCCCCAGCACGTCGGGGCTGATTGAACGGCGCGCCTGCGGAACCGGTGGCGGCTCCGTGAGGGCTGGCACGCCATCCCACAGGTCAGTACCGCTTCGACGCGGCAGAGGTGGCCCTTGAGCAGCAATCTTGCTGGACATGGGGTGCGCTTTCCTCCCGATGGATAGAAACGGTTTCATCTATCGGCGGCGGCGCACCCCCTGAAGGGACAAAGAATCTGACCGTCGATGGCGTGATGATGGTCACACCCTGCGAGGGGGCGGGCACCCGCAGACCGCCCGTCATGGTTCCGCAGGATGTAGATGACGGGGACACGTCCACCGCGCTTCCCCTCGGGACCTCAGCAGGCCCATGACCGGTGTTGGCGGGGCGTCCCATCAGTGGGACACGCGGTACCCACTCGGCGACGAATCCCGCCCTAGCGGACCATGCCTCAGGGCCAAGCCCCGGGGAGTGAACGGGGAGTGGATCAAGAAAAACATGGCGCGCGGTGCCCACGCTGACCAACGCACACCGAGGCCCTGACCTGCACATACATTCAAAGATCCTGGTCAGCCATCTTTCCGCACATTATTCGGGACGAAGAGGTCGTGGGTTCAAATCCCGCCACCCCGACAGTGAAGTACCAGGTCAGGGGCCTGATCCGCGCAGCGGGTCGGGCCCCTGAGTGGTTCCGTGTGCCCGCGCGCGGCATCGAAGCGCCGTCGGGCAGTGACCGCCGCCCAGGGTTGCCCCACTCAAGGCCCTCGTCGCCGCCATCGCCCTTGCCGCCACCGCTGCGTCATCCCCTCGCCGCCATCGCCGCTCTCGCCCCCGTCGCCCTCGCCCCCGCCGTCATCGGCGCTCGAACGGGACGATCGCCGCTTGGCTACGCTGGGGAATGAACTGCTTGATAAAGGGCAAAGCAGGGCAGATCCCGAGGGGTCGATGATGGGTCTCGGTGGCGGGCTTTCGGTCGTGAAGCGCAGGGCCCTCACCCGGGTGGCCGTGGCGGTCGCGGTTGCCGCTGGGCTTGTGTTGTCCGGGGCCTGTGGTGGGGACGGCGAGGGTGAGAGCGACGGCCTTACCGTCGGTGTGCTGCTGCCAGGGGGCGGGGCCTCTCGCTTCGGGCAGTTCGACAGGCCGCTGATCGAGGAGAAGCTCAAGGAGCTGTGCCCGGACTGTCCGGCGGCGTCCGTCGGTGCCACGCCCGACCCGGCGGTTCAGCGGCAGCAGCTCGAGGCCATGATCACCAAGGGTGTGGACGTCCTGATCCTCGCCGCCATCGACGCCGAGGGGCTGCGTCCGTCGGTCACTGCCGCACACCGGGCCGGCATTCCCGTCGTCGCCTACGACCGGCTCGCGGAGGGGCCGATCTCCGGTTACGTCACCTTCGACGGTGCGGAGGTCGGCAGGCTCCAGGGCGAGGCGCTCCTGAAGGCCATGGGCCCGAAGGCGCGGGGCGGCCAGATCGTCATGATGAACGGCGCCACGGTCGACCCCAACGCCGGCTGGTTCAAGCGGGGCTCGCTCTCCGTGCTCGAGGGCAGGGTGAAGATCGGCAAGTCGTACGACACGGCCGGATGGCGGCCGGAGAACGCCTTCACCAACATGACCAGCGCCATCGCCGACCTGGGCGCGGGCAACATCGACGGCGTTCTGGCCGCCAACGACAGCCTCGCCGGCGCCGTGATCTCCGCCCTCAACGCCGCCGAGGTCGAGTCGCTGCCCCCGATCACCGGCCAGGACGCCGATCTCGCGGCCGTGCGCCGCATCGTCAGCGGCGAGCAGTCCATGACCATCTACAAGCCCTTCAAGCCCGCGGCCGACGCCGCCGTGGAGATGGCCGTCGCCCTGGGGCGCGGCGAGGCGGTCGGCTCCGTCGCCACCGGCACTGTCGACAACGCCACCACGAAGGACATTCCGGCGGTTCTGCTCCCGTCGATTTCGGTGACTGTCGGTAACATCAAGGACACCCTGGTCAAGGATGGTTTGTACACCGTCGATCAGATCTGTACTGCGGATCTGCGGTCCGCCTGCGACAGGGCCGGACTCAACGGATGAGCCCGCCCGAGGCGGAAGGAGGTGGCCACGTGCCGGTTCGGCCCCCTCGCCGGCCGTATGCAGGACATCTCAGGGCGTACGCCGGCGCGGTGCGCCGCCGACTGCACCAGGGTGACTTCGGTCCTGTCCCGGTCCTGCTCACTCTCGCCGTGACCTGGATGGTGTTCCAGGGCCTCAACGACAACTTCCTCTCGCCGCGCAACCTGTCCGTCCTCAGCGTGGACATCGTCGGGATCGGCATGATCGCCGTCGGCGTCGTCTTCGTGCTGCTGATCGGCGAGATCGACCTGTCGGTGGGTTCCCTCGCCGGGCTGGCGGGCGCCGTGTTCGCGTCACTGAACGTGAACATCGGAATGCCGGAGTGGCTCGCCGTGATCATCGCGGTGGCGAGTGGCGCGGCGGCGGGAGCCGTCCACGGGTTCTTCTTCGCCAGAATCGGCGTACCCGCGTTCGTCGTCACCCTCGCGGGCCTGCTGGCCTGGAACGGCCTGATGCTCTACCTGCTGGCACCGGAGAGCGCCATCAACTTCAGCGAGGAGGGGCTGGTCGCCAAGCTGACCAGCCGCTACTTCGGCGCCGCCGTCGCCACCTACGGACTGGCGGCACTCGGCACGGCCGCGTACCTCCTCGTCTCCTACCACGACCGCAGACGCCGCAGCGCCGCCGGGATGCCGTCCCGGCCGGTGGGCGAGATCTGGGCGCGTACGGCCCTGCTCGCGGCGGTCTCGTTCGCCACGGTGTACGTGCTGGGCCGGTTCCAGGGCCTGCCGCTGGCGCTCCTGGTGTTCCTCGCGGTCATCGTCGCCTCGGACCTCTTCCTGCGCCGAACGCCCTACGGCCGCAAGGTCCTCGCGCTGGGCGGCGGTGCGGAGGCGGCCCGGCGGGCGGGCGTGGATGTGACCCGGGTGCGGATCGCGGTGTTCATGGTCTCCGGGGCCCTGGCCGCGGTCGGCGGTCTGTTCGTCGCGTCGCGGCTCACCTCGGCGAGCCAGGTCCCGGGCTCCGGCACCCTGCTGATCAGCGCCATCGCGGCCGCCATCATCGGTGGGACCAGCCTGTTCGGCGGACGCGGCTCGGCCTGGTCCGCGCTGCTGGGCGTGCTCATCATCCAGTCGATCGCCTCGGGCATGGCGCTGGTGGGGGTCGATCCCCCGGTCCAGTTGATGGTCACCGGTGGTGTGCTGCTCACCGCCGTGGTCCTCGACGCACTGGCGCGGCGCGGCGCGGAGTCGCGCTGGCGGGCCTGAGGCGCGAACGCGGGCCGGGTTCCCGCCCAGCCCCCGGCTCCCCTACTCCCCGGCTCCCCTCGCCATCCGCCCCACCGCGTCGTTCGGCGCCGGTCCCTCCCCTCGTGGGGACCGGTGCCGAACGCTGAGGCGGCGTCGGTCCGCGTCGTTGCGGTGCGGATCGACGGCGGGCCGGACCCGTGGTCGACGCGACAGCGGTCCGCTGGGGACCTGCTCCACGGATCGCCCGGGTTCACGCGACGAGACGGTCGCCGCAGTGTTCCGGGTCCGGCGGAAGGTGGCCGAGAACATGCGGCGTCATGTTGTCTCTCCGAGCGTGAGCTGATGGCCTGTTCGGGCGCCGCGCGAGTGGTTTTCGCTCCTGCGTCGTGATCCTTCCAGCTGTGGCTCCGCCGGAGGAGGTTCCGGCACCGGTCCGATGCCGTTACCGCAGGTCAGGCAGATAAAGTGAGTTTTCCGGTCCGGAAGTCAGATGCGGGGACAGCACGGGGACAGTGCGGGACCAGTGAGGGGAAGTGGGGAGTGGAGACCTTGAGTTCCGGCTCGGGTGCACGCACGGCTTTCGCGGAACGTCTCGCGCTGCTGTACAAGGAGGCCGGCAATCCTCCCCTCAAGAGCGTCTCCGAGGCGGTCGTCCGACTTCAGCGGGTCGACGAACGAGGGCGCCCCGTGCGGGTCTCCGCCCAGCGGATCAGCGACTGGCGGCGGGCCAAGAACGTGCCCGCCCAGTGGACCGCCCTCGCGGCGGTGCTGCACATCCTGATCCCCCAGGCTCGGCGCTCGCAGCCCGCGCCCGTGTCCCCGGGCCTGTACGACCTGGCCCAGTGGCAGCGCCTGTGGGAGCGCGCGGTCGCCGATCCGGCGGGGGAGCCGTCCGAAACGCCCGCCGAAGAGAGGGAGAAGGAACGGGGCCCGGCCGAATCTCCGGCCGTTCCCGGTGCTGTGTGCCCCTACCGGGGTCTGGCCTCGTACCGCCAGCAGGACGCCCGGTGGTTCTTCGGCCGGGAGCGGAGCACGGATTCCCTCGTCGCGCTGCTGCGCGCGGCGGAGGAGCCGGGGGGCCTGGTGATGCTCGTCGGCGCCTCGGGGGCGGGGAAGTCGTCCCTGTTGCACGCCGGCCTGGTGCCCGCGCTGCGGCGCGGCGCCCTGGACGAGGACGGCGGGGCCAGGGAGGTCCTCCAGCTCGTACCGGGAGCTGACCCGCTGAGGGAGCTGACGCTCCGGATCCCCGAGCTCGCCCACCTCGTATCCGGGGCAGGGAACTCGACGGCGGGGACCTCGACGGCAGGGACTACGACAGCGGGGACCTCGACGGCAGGGACCACGACAGCGGGGACCTCGACGGCAGGGACCACGACGGCGGGGACCACGACGGCGGGGACTTCGACAGCCGGAACCTCCATCGCCCCACGGCCCGGTACGGCCGAGTTCGCCCACGCCGCCCGGAAGGCCGTCGCCGCCTGGGCGCGCCGTGAGGCCGGGTCCGGCGCGCGTCCGGTCGTCATCGTGGACCAGTTCGAGGAGGCGTTCACCCTCTGCTCCGACGAGACGGTCCGGAGCACCTTCGTCCAGATCCTCCACGCCGCGTGCACGCCACCCGACACGGACGCCACCGCGGACGACGCCGCGGACACCCACGCGTACGGCGCCCCGGGCGCCACCCCGCCCCCGGACGCCACTCCTCCCCCCGGCGCCCCCGCCCTCGTGGTCCTCGGCATCCGCGCCGACTTCTACGAGCAGTGCCTCAGGTACCCGGAGCTGGCCGACGCGCTGCAGCACCGGCACATGGTGCTCGGGCCGCTGACCAGCGCGGAGTTGCGCGAGGCGGTGACCGGGCCGGCCAAGGCCGTGGGGCTGGAGCTCGAACCGGGGCTTGCGGAGCTGATCGTGAGGGAGGTGAGCGCCGACGGCCCTCGCGGGGCCCACGACGCGGGGGTGCTGCCGCTGCTCTCGCACGCCCTGCTCGCCACCTGGCAGCGGCGCAAGGCGGGGCGGCTGACGCTGTCCGGCTACCGCGCGGCGGGCGGCATCCAGGGGGCGGTCGCGGCGACCGCCGAGCGGGCCTGGTCCGGGCTCGACCCGGCGGCACGTACGGCCGCGAGGCTGCTCCTGCTCAGGCTGGTGCGGCTGGGCGAGGACACCCAGGCCACCCGCAGGCGGGGCACGCGGCGCCAGCTGGCGGCGGAGTCGACGGACCCGGGCAAGACGGAGGAGTCCCTGGAGGCCCTGGTGCGGGCCCGGTTGGTGACCCTCGACGCGGAGACCGTGGAGATCACCCACGAAGCGCTGCTCCACGCCTGGCCGCGGCTGCGCGACTGGATCGACGAGGACCGGGGCGGCAACCTGCTGCGGCAGCGGCTGGAGGAGGACGGCAGGGCCTGGGAGGGCTCGAACCGCGACTCCTCGCTGCTCTACCGGGGTTCGCGGCTGGAGCAGGCCCACACCTGGGCGAAGTCCGCCGGGGAGGCCGCCGACACCATCCTGACCCGGAGCGCGGTGGAGTTCCTGGCCGCGTCGGTCCGGCTGCGCAGGCGCACGGTGTGGATCAGCCGGAGCGCGGTGTCGGCGCTGGTCGTCCTGGCGGTCCTGGCCGTCGGCGCCGCGGTCGTCGCCTGGCAGCAGCGCAACGACGCGGTGTTCGAGCAGGTGGTCGCCGAGGCCGACCGGGTGCAGTACACGGATCCGTCGCTGTCCGCCCAGCTCGACCTGGTGGCACACCGTCTGCGCCCGGACGACGAGGACGCGGGCAACCGGCTGATCTCCATCGTCAACGCGCCGCTGGCCACGCCCCTGCTCGGCCACACCGGCGCCGTCTACCTCACCTCGTTCAGCCCGGACGGCAGGACCCTGGCCACCGCCAGCTACGACCGGACCGTCCGGCTGTGGGACGTGAGCGACCGGAGCCGCCCAGAGCCGCTGGGCGAGCCCCTCACCGGCCACACGAGCTGGGTGAGCAGCGCGGTGTTCAGTCCGAACGGCCGTACCCTCGCCAGCGCCGGCGACGACGGCACGATCCGGCTGTGGGACGTGCGGGACCGCCGTCACCCGTCCCCGCTCGGTGAGCCCCTGGCCGCCCACGAGGGCACGATCTACCTGATCGCCTTCAGTCCCGACGGCCGTACCCTGGCCTCCGTCGGCGAGGACCGCACCGTGCGCCTGTGGAAGGTGGACGACCCGCGCCGGCCGAAGGCGCTCAGCACGCTGACCGGCCCCACGGCCGCCGTACGCTCCGTCGCGTTCAGCCCCGACGGCCGCACGCTGGCGGCGGGAGGTGACGACGACAGCATCCGGCTGTGGGACGTGGCCGACCCGGCCCACGCCGAACCCGTCGGCTCACCCCTGACCGGCCACACGGATCTCGTCCACTCCGTGGCCTTCAGCCCGGACGGCCGCACCCTCGCCAGCGGAGGCGCGGACGACACCATCCGCCTGTGGGACGTGGCGGACCCGGCCCACGCCGAACCCATCGGCTCACCCCTCACCGGCCACACCGGTCCCATCTGGTCGGTGGCCTTCAGCCCGGACGGGGAGCAGCTCGCCGCCGCCAGCGCGGACAGCACGGCGAGCCTGTGGAACGTGAGCGATCCGCAGTACCCGTCGCAGGTCGGCGAGCCGCTCGCGGGCAGCAGCGGCGAGATGTACGCCCTGGGGTTCAGCCCCGACGGCCGGACGCTCGCCACGGGGAGCGGCGACAGCAAGGTCCGTCTGTGGTCGATACCGGCGTCGGACATGATCGGCCGCAGCGGGGAGTTCCGTCCCGACGGGCGGGTGCTCGCCACGGCCGCGCGCGACGGCGGGGTCCGGCTGTGGAACGTGGAGAAACCCGGCCGGCCGGTGGCGCTGAGCAAACCGTTCATGCGCGCGGAAGGCGGCCAGGAGATGGTGTTCTCCCCCGACGGCCGCACCCTCGCGGTCCTCACGGGCAACCGGACGGTGTACCTGTGGAACGTCTCCGATCCGACCCGGCCGGTCTCCTACGGGCGGCCCCTCGCCCTGCGGGGCCGGTTCATGGGTCCCGACTCGCTGGCGTACAGCCCGGACGGGCGCACGCTCGCCACCGCCTACGACGACCGCCGCTTCCAGCTGTGGAACGTCCGGGACCCGTCCCACGCGGTGGCGTACGGCGCCCCGATCAGCGGCCACAAGGGCTACATCAACTCCCTCGCCTTCAGTCCGGACGGCCACACACTGGCCAGCGGCAGCGCCGACGGCACCATCCGGCTGTGGAAGGTGACCGACCCGGCGCACACCACGCCGATCGGCTCACCGCTCAGGTGGCACAGCGGGCCCGTCAACGCGCTCGCCTACAGCCCGGACGGCCACACGCTGGCCAGCGGAGGCGACGACGACACGGTCCGCCTCTGGAACGTGTCCGACCCCGCCGGGGCGACCCGGCTGGGTGCCCCGCTGACCGGCCACACCGAGGCGGTCGTGTCGCTGACGTACAGCCCGGACGGGCACACACTGGCGAGCGGGGGCAACGACAACACGGTCCGGCTCTGGAACGTCTCCGACCCCGCCGAGGCGGGTCCCATCGGTCAGTCGATGAGCCCCAACGCCAAGACAGGCAATTTCCTGTCCTTCAACCCCGAAAGCCACATGCTCGGCATATCGAGCGGAACCGATACCGTCCGGCTGTGGAATCTGGACGTCGACGAGGCCATCCGCCGCATTTGCTCGACCACGCGGGGCGTGCTCACGGAGGAGAAGTGGCAGGAGTACCTGCCCCGGTTGTCGTACGACCCCCCGTGCGCTCAGTGACCGACCGCGAGCTCTCCGTTTCCGGCACCGCGGACGATGTCGAGTGATCCCGATCACATGTCCTCGATGCAGCTGAGCGGTGGGCTCCCGCCGGACCAGCAGCCTTGTTAGGCTTGGCCACAGCCCGATCGCTGGTGCATCCCCCGTCGCCAGCGATCGGGCCCTCGCATGTGCGGCGTCCGCAGGTCCGGGCCCTCGCGTGCGCGGCGTCCGCAGGCGTGGTGGACGGGCTTATCCGCGGCGGGCGGTGCGAAAGGCGCCGTGACCGCAGAAGGGTCACCGGCCGCCGCGCAGTTCGCGGAGGGGGGCGACGAGCGCCTGCGCCTCCGGCTCGACCGCGAGGCCCGACCACGCGCGAAGGGCGATGGCGCGCTCCTGGATCAACGACATCCGCGCTTCCCATTCCGCGCCGGCCCTGTGATGCG
The DNA here is from genome assembly GCF_055572015.1 of Streptomyces sp. NPDC030840. Taxonomy (NCBI): domain Bacteria; kingdom Bacillati; phylum Actinomycetota; class Actinomycetes; order Kitasatosporales; family Streptomycetaceae; genus Streptomyces; species Streptomyces sp. NPDC030840. Next base: position 16,069 of record NZ_JBVIEE010000029.1, read on the forward strand.
GGTGCGTGGTGATCTGCCCCGGATGCTTGCGGTAGACGAGACCGGTGTCACCGATGAACCAACCGTCCGCCAGCGCGTCGAGTCCGAGCAGGAGGCCCGTGTCACCGGAGGCCGGCAGGGCCATCCAGCCGCCGAGCAGCGCCAGCAGGGGGCGCCGGACACACAGCGCGGCGGGATGGATCCGGGGCCGGCGGTGCTCGGCCCAGAAGCCGTACGCGCTGCCTCGCGGTAAGCGGCCGGGCTCGGGATCGCTGTCGAAGGAGACGGTGCTGCCGTCCTCGAGGAGGTCGATCACCCGGGACGTGGTCCAGCCCACCTCGGGGTGCTCCTCCAGCACGGCGATGTCGCGGGCGAGAGCACCGGCGGTGAGCTGGTCGTCGGCGTCCAGGTTCTTCACGTACACGCCGGTCGAGCGGGCGAACGCCAGCGTACGCGCCACGTGCGGGCCGCCGCGTCGGGACGCCGAGACGCGGATGCGCGGATCGTCCGCCGGCAGGTGCGCGCGGGCCCTGACGTCGCTTCCGTCCTCCTGCACACACCACTCCCACGACCAGCCGTCAGGAAGGTTCTGGGAGCGCAGCGACGCGTAGGCCTGCGGGAGGAAGCCCGCGCCCTCCGGGTGGACAGGGGTGACGACGGAGATCATCTTGTGCATGAGGGCCTTTCCGGGGCCGCGCACGCCCGTCGGCCGGCCGTTTCCCCTCGGGAACTCGGGAACTCGGAAACTCGGACACTCTGAGCGCAGGTCAGCCCCCACGAGGGATCGGTGAGCACCCGTGCCGGAAGTGTACGAAGTGATCAGGAACAACCTCCGCGGCACCCGTACACGGACAGCCCGTGACAGCATCCGCCACCAGTGGGAGAAGAGCCGGGCGCGCCGCCCGGCACCGGAGCGGGCCGGGACCGGCGCCACGGAGCACGACACCGGCCTCGACACCGGCGACCTCGTCGACGCGCCACGGTGGTGAGTGCCCGTCACCGGTGCCGGAGGCCCCCTCCTGGCTATGCCCCCCGGTCGAAGGCCAGGTCCAGCATCCTGATGGCGTTGCCCCGCAGCAGTTTGTACGTCACGTCGTCGGGGAGGCCGGCCACGTGCTCCGCGGCCACCTTCTTGGTCTCCGGCCATGTCGAGTCGACATGGGGGTAGTCCGTCTCGAAGGTCGCGTTGTCCACGCCCACGGTCTCGATCGCCTCGATGCCGTGCTTGTCGCGGAAGAAGCAGCAGAAGATCTGCCGGTAGTAGTACGTCGACGGCGGCTCCGGGATCAGGTCCTTGACCCCGCCCCAGGCGCGGTGCTCCTCCCAGACGTCGTCGGCGCGCTCCAGGGCGTACGGGATCCAGCCCATCTGCCCTTCGCTGTAGGCGAGTTTGAGGCGCGGGAACTTCACCAGCACGCCGGAGAAGAGGAAGTCCATCATCGACGCCATCGCGTTGTTGAAGCTCAGCGAGGCCTGTACGGCGGGCGGTGCGTCGGGGGAGGCGGCCGGCATCTGTGAACTGCTGCCGATGTGCATGTTGACGACCGTCCCGGTCTCCTCGCACGCCGCGAAGAACGGGTCCCAGTAGCCGGAGTGGATCGACGGGAGCCCGAGGTAGGTGGGGATCTCGCTGAAGGTCACCGCCCGTACGCCGCGGGCCGCGTTGCGCCGGATCTCCTCGACGGCCAGGTCGACGTCCCAGAGGGGGATCAGACACAACGGGATGAGACGGCCGCCGCTGTCACCGCACCACTCCTCGACCATCCAGTCGTTGTAGGCGCGGACGCACGCGAGGCCGACCTCCTTGTCGTTGGCCTCCGCGAAGGTCTGCCCGCAGAACCGCGGGAACGTCGGGAAGCAGAGGGAGGCCTCGACGTGGTTGATGTCCATGTCCTCCAGCCGGGCCTTGGGGTCCCAGCAGCCGCGCCGCATCTGCTCACGGGTGATCCCGTCGAGGGTCATCTCGTCCCGGGAGAACCCGACGGCGGCGATGATGCGCTTGTACGGGAAGAGGGTGCCCTCGTACTCCCACCAGTCGGTGAGCTGGCCGTCGGGGTCGGTGGTGAACCGGTACTTGCCGCCGATGTACCGCAGCTCGCCGATACCGGCGGTCAGGGGCTTGGGGCCCTTGTCCCGGTACTTGGCCGGCAGCCACGTCTCGAAGAGGTGCGCGGGCTCGATCACGTGATCGTCCACGCTGATGACCCTGGGCAGGTCCTTTGTGCCGCCGTCCTTGCCGACCATTCCCGTGCCCCTCCCTGTGCCGCAGACCGCGATATCTGACGCTCCGTCAGTTTCAAGTTAGGGGTCACCCCCCGCGACCGCAAGGGGAAACGGGCCACGACGGCTTCGCGGACGCGGGCCGGCGCCGTCCAACGACCCCCGGCACAACCTGTGTCGCACGTCACATCCGGCCCATGTCACGTCCGGGCCGTCTGCTCCCATCTGGTGGGCGTCAGCAGGCGAGCCGAGGAGGACGGAACGATGAGCGCACAGCGGGAGACCGGCATGACGGCCACGCACCGTGTGGTGATCCTGGGGGCGGGATACGCGGGCATGGCCGCGGCCGTCCAGCTCGCGGCCCGGGTGAAGCGGCGCGAGGGGGTGCGGGTGACCGTGGTGAACGCGCGGGAACGGTTCACCGAGCGCATGCGGCTGCACATGACGGCGACCGGGCAGGAGCTCACCGAGCTGAGCATCCCGGACCTGCTGCGGGGCACGGGTGCGCGGTTCGTGCGCGGCTGGGTCACGGCGGTGGACGCGGACGCGAGGACGGTGCGGATCGACGACGACCAGGTGCTGCCCTACGACACGCTGGTGTACGGCCTTGGCGGGGTCGCCGACACCTCGGCGGTACCGGGGGCCGAGGACCACGCGTACACCCTCGGCGGCGCCGAGGACGCCGGGTTGCTGGCCGACCGGCTGGCGCGGCTCGGCGGCGGCACGGTGGTGGTCGCGGGCAGCGGGCTGACCGGTATCGAGTCGGCCGCGGAGATCGCCGAGCGGTACCCGGAGCTGAACGTCGTGCTGCTGGGCCGGAGCGAGCCCGGTGCGGCCATGAATCCCAGGGCGAAGGCGTACCTGCGTGCCGCGCTCGACCGGCTGGGCGTGACGGTGCGCTCCGGGGCCGAGGTGGTGAAGGTGCTGCCCGACGCGGTGGAACTGGCGGGCGGGGAGAGCGTCGCGGCCGACGCGGTCCTGTGGACGAGCGGTACCCGGACCTCGCCGCTGGCGGCCGCCGCCGGGATGGCCGTCGACGAGCGCGGACGCGTCGTCACCGACGCCACGCTGCGGTCGGTGTCCCACCCCGAGGTGTACGCGATCGGCGACGCGGCCGCGATACGCCAGGGCTACGGCGTCCTGCACGGCACCTGCCAGGGCGGTATGCCGACCGGGGTGCACGCCGCGCTGTCGATCGACCGCGTCCTCAGGGGCAAGCGGCCCAAGCCGTTCCGCTTCGGCTACTACCACACGCCGGTGAGCCTGGGACGGCACGACGCGGTGGTGCAGTTCACCCGCCCCGACGACAGCCCGCGCCGGATCTGCCTGACCGGCCGCGTGGCCGTCCGGTACAAGGAGACGGTGACCGCCTCGCCCTGGCCGGCCTACGGCCGTATGAAGAAGATGCCCGCCTCGGGCGCGTTCTGGCCCCGCGGGGGCCGCTTCACCCGGGTCGGGGTGGGCCGGTGACCGACCTGCCCGCCCGCTCCGACCAGCAGGTCTTCCACGACCACCGCAACCTGCTGTTCTCCGTGGCCTACCGCTTCCTCGGCAGCGCGGCCGACGCCGAGGACGCGGTCCAGGACGCCTGGATCAAGTGGTCCGCCGCGGACCGCTCGCAGGTGACCGACCCCAAGGCGTACCTGACGCGGATCGTGTCGAACCTGGCGTTGGAACGGCTGCGCTCCGCCCGGCACAAGCGGGAGACCTATGTGGGGCCGTGGCTGCCGGAACCCATCCTCACCGGTCCGGACGCCTCCGAGATCGTCACCGACGCCGAGTCGGTGTCGATGGCCATGCTGGTGGTGCTGGAGACGCTCAGCCCGCTGGAGCGCGCGGTGTTCGTGTTGAAGGAGGTCTTCGCCTTCAGCCACGCCGAGATCGCCGAGGCGGTGGAGCGCTCCGAAACCGCGGTGCGGCAGGCCGCGCACCGGGCCCGCGAGCACGTACGCGCCCGGCGGCCGCGTTTCACCACCGACCGGTCGCGGCAACGCGAGGCCACCGAGCGGTTCTTCGCCGCCGCGACCGGCGGGGACGTCAACGCCCTGATGGAGCTGCTCTCCCCGGACGTCACCCTGTGGACCGACGGCGGCGGCAAGGTCCGCCAGGCCCTGCGTCCGGTGGTGGGCGCGGCCACGGTGGCCTCCTGGTTCGCGGCCATCGGCACCGTCACCTACCAGGGCGTCGAGCCCGCCGACATGAAGGCCGAACTCGTCGAGATCAACGGCGGCCCGGGCATCGTGTTCAGCGCGCCGGGACGCGTCATCGCCACCGTCACCTTCGACTTCGGCGCCGACGGACGCATCACCGCCCTCCACAACGTGGCCAACCCGGACAAGCTCCGGGCCGTCGCCGACGGCACCACGTACGGCATCGGGACGCGGTGAGGCACACGCGCGGCGGCCGGCCAGGACGTGATGTCCTGGCCGGCCGCGCGCGGAAGGACGGGTCTCCCCGCCACGAGTCCCCTACGGCGTCAGGGTCTGTCCCAGGTGCGCGTCCGTGGGCGTGCCCAGGGTGTCTGGGCCGTAGTAGACGCCGCCGCTCGTGTCGATGCCCGAGCTGCCGCTGTCGAGCTGGAGGATCGCGCCGTCGTAGGCGTTCTCGCCCTCCGCTCCGACGGCGAGGTCCGCGCGACCCCAGCCGGACAGGTCCTGCAGGACGACGGACGAGCCGAACTTGTCGTTCGGTTCCGTCCAGCCGGTGATGCCGGAGGTGTCCTGGTCGAACGCCAGGGCGCCGGACCCGGTCAGGCCCGAGGAGGCGCCCCTGAGCAGCAGAGCCGCACCGGCGTTCGACTGGTTGGCGCCGCCGCGGCTGATGTCCTCGTTGGGGGCGCCCGCGAGGACGTCCGCGTAGCCGTCGCCGTTGTAGTCGCCGGCCGAGACGGACCAGCCGAGCGCGTCGCCGTCCTCGGCCGCGCCCGGGACTCCGGCCGTGTCCTGGGTGACGGTCTTCATGCCGGTCGTGGTGAAGCCCGTCGACGTACCCGGGACGACGGTGACCTGGCCGCCCTTGTACGCGCCGGACTCCGCCGTATACGGCTGGCCGATGACGATGTCGTCGTAGCCGTTGCCGTTGACGTCGCCCGCGGCGATGGAACGGCCGCCCTTGACCGACAGGACGCTGACCTTGACGAGGCCGGCGGCGGTGCCCTTGAACCAGGTGACCCTGCCGATGCCGGACTGGTCGCGGTAGTCGAGGGCCACGTCCGCGTAGCCGTCACGGTTGAAGTCGCCGGTCGCGGCATCGGTGTAGGCGACGGACCCGGTGGCCGTGGTCAGCTTGCCGTACTGGGTGGCGCCGCCGGTCAGGCGGGCGTTCCAGGAACCGCCGTTGCCGGTTCCGGCCGAGAAGACGTCGGCCTTGCCATCGGCGTTGAAGTCGCCGACGGTGACGGCCGAGCCGAGCCTGGCGCCCGCGCGCGTCACACCCGTGGTGGCGTACGAGGTGCCCGTGTTCAGGCCCGGGCCGTAGAGAACCGTGATCGCGCCCCGGTCGGCGTTCCCGGACGTGTCGTCCTCACCCGGTGCGCCGATGGCCAGGTCGGCATACCCGTCGCCGTTGATGTCGCCCCAGGCGGTGGCGGCGCCGAACTGGTCGCCGGACTCCGAGGTGCCGGGCACGCCCGGGCTGGACTGGGTGAGCTTCAGCCTGGCGTCGGCGACCGGTCCGTCCGTGCCGCCCGGTACGACGACGACGTTGCCGACACTGCCCGACGCCTTCGGCACACCGGCGACGAGGTCGGTGACGCCGTCGCGGTTGAAGTCGGCGGTCGGGATCGCGGAGTTCCGGCCGGCGCTCGCGGCGAAGCGGCGGATCTCACCGAGCTTGGAGTACAGGTTCGTGCCGGGGCATTCGGTGGCGTACGCGTCGCGGTGGCCGGAGATGGTGTTGAGGGTGGCCGCCTGACCGTCGTTCCACACCCCGGTGTCACCCTTGGCGGTCAGCGTGACCTTGCCCAGCGGGTCACCGCCGTACTGGCCCAGCTTCCAGGCCGCGAGGCGGGCCACCGACTCCATGGCGGCCCTGCTCGGCTTGCCCGCCGGGACGCCGTTCGCCGGGTCGCCCTGGTAGTCACCGAGCACGGCGATGCCGGTGGAGTAGCTGTTGAAGCCGTACGTGTGCGCGCCCAGCACCGGCAGGTCGGCACCGCCCGCGCGGCCCTCGAAGATCTGGCCGCACTTGTCGACCAGGAAGTTGTAGCCGAGGTCGTTCCAGCCGTTTGCGTCGATGTGGTACGCCATGATGCCCCGCACGATCGAGGCGGACTGGGCGCAGCTGTAGCTGTTGGAGCCGACCGTGTGGTGCACGAACACGGCGCTGATCTTGTCGAGGTACTGGGGCGGGTCGTCGACCTTCGACTCGTCCGCGCCCCAGCCGGCCCTGCTGATGATCGGGGGCTCGGTCACCGTGGACGGCGGGGCCACCGGCTTGGGCTCGGTGGGCGAGGGGGAGGTGGAGTCGCTGGGCGAGGTGGAGTCGCTGGGCGGTGCGGGTTCCGTGGCCGTGTCGGTGGGCGTCGCGGTCGCCGGGTCGGTCGGTGTCGGTGTCGGTGTCGCCGTGGCCGTGTCGGTCGGTGTCGCGGTGTCCGCGGCCACGTACGCGGCCGGTTCGATCTCGGTGCCCACCGACGTGGTCTCGGCCGTCGTCACGACACCCGGGTCGACGAGGTCGACCTGGAGTCCCTTGGGCAGTACGGCACTGGTGGCCCCGTTCTTGCGGACGACCTGTACCTCGACGCCGTCGGAAGGGCCGACCCACAGGGGCTCCGACGCCCCGCGCATACCGGGCTCGACGGTCTCCGGCGGGTCCGTGTCGACCTCCAGGTCCTGCCAGCCGCTCCACTCGCCGGTCTCGCTGCTGCGGACGCGTACCCGCGCGGTCCCGTCGACCCGCTTCGTGGCTCCGGTCCACGAGACACCGAGCAGGGAGAACTGCTCGGTGCCGGTGCGCGCCAGTTCGCGCCTGCCGCCCGTGCCGTTCAGGGCGAGTTCGTGGACCTTCACCGGCCGCTTGGCCCTGGCGGTAGCGCCCGGGTCGTCGGAGGGGCCGGCGACGGCGTAGGTGACGACGCCCGCACCTCCCAGGAGCACGACGCCCAGGGTCAGCCAGGCTCTTCGCCTGACGCTCAGCGGTTGGTACGCGTGTGACGTACGGCGACTCAAGAGTCCCCCCATGTCGAAGCCACTTGGGGCACACCCGTCACATGGGTGACCCGACGTACCCAGCGCGCCGCTCCGCGCGAACATCACAGACGTGGATCCGCCCTGACGCAGTCTTTGCCCGGGCCAGAGGATTCCCTGGTCCGAACGCCCCGTACTGCCCGGCACACGAGCCGTCTCCGCCCCTCCAGCGGCGAGGCGGCCCGGGCTGTCGTGTCCAGAAGTCGTTGCGGGTGGGAGGGGCTCTCATGCGGATGTCGCGGAGTACGGCGGGGACGGTGTTCATGGTGGGCGCGCTGGGGCTGACGCTGTCCGCCCTCGCGTATCCGGCGATGCTCGGGGTGCGGACCACCAGCGGTTCGCCGTCGCGGATCATCGCCGACACGCGGTACGGGCCGCTGACCGAGGCCGACCGGGACTTCGTGGTGAAGGTGCGGGCGGCCGGGCTGTGGGAGTTCCCCTCCGGCGAGCTGGCCCTGCGGAAGGGCACCACGACCGCCGTACGGACCGCCGGGCAGCACCTGGTGAGCGGTCACGCGGCGCTCGACGCGACCTGCCGGAGGATCGCCCCCGAACTGGGGATCACGCTGCCCAACCAGCCGAGCCCGCAGCAGCGGGGCTTCGTGGCGACCCTGACCTCGGACAAGGGCGAGAAGTTCGACTCCGATCTCGCCAACATCCTGCGGGTCACCCACGGCACGATCTTCTCGACCATCGCGAAGATCCGCGCCACCACCGAGAACACGCTCGTCCGCCGGCTGGCCGACCAGGCCAACGACACCGTGCTCGACCACATCACGGTCATGGAGAAGACGGGGCTGGTGGACTTCGGCCAGGTCCTCTTCCAGGAGACGGCCCCGCCGAAGCTGCCCGCCGCCGACGTCACCCCGCCCGCTCCCCGGCCGGGGGAGCCGGTCGTGGCGCTCACCCCGCCGGGGAACGCGGCGACGACGCCTCCGGCACCGTGACCCGGCCCTCGTCCTGAGGGGTGCTTCGCCCCCGCCGCCCCTTCCCGTCCCATCCTGCCCCGCCCTGCCCCATCCTGTCCCTGAGGGCTGCGCCCCCAGACCCCCGCTGTCGGCCTGGCGGCCTCGTCCTCAGACGCCGGACGGGCTGGATTCAGCCCTTTCCCTCCGCGTGGATCAGCCACGTGAGGGTCAGCATCAGGTCCAGGCGGTGGGCCGGGTCGTGGCCGGTGTGGCCGGTGAGTTCGGTGATGCGGCGCAGGCGGTAGCGGACGGTCTGCTCGTGGATGTGGAGCCGCTCGCCGGTGAGGACCGCGTTGTCACCGCACTGAAGGTACGTCAGGAGGGTGACGAGGAGGGGCGTACGGCGGCGCGGCGGCAGGGCCAGCAGCGGGGCCAGCGTGTCCGTCGCCGTGGTGTCGATCAGGTCCTCGGCACACGCCCCCGCCAGCAGGGCCGTGTGGTCGGCGGCGCGGACGGGACGGTCGGCGTCCAGGATGCCGCGCTCGACGAGGGCGATCGTGTGCCGGGCCCACCTGAGGGACGTGGCCGTCCGCTCCGGCGGCACCGTGGGCCCGATCGCCGCCGGGCCGAGGCGGCGCAGCAGCGCGGGCAGCCAGTCGCGGCCCGCCGAGTCGGGGTCGGGGACGATCAGGTACGGCGCCGGCGCCTCCCAGTCGGCGAGGACGTCCGGCGGCAGGACGCGGCTGGGCGCACGCCCGCCGTTCTGCGCGGGGAGCGGGGAGCCCGCGGGCCGCAGAGCCACCACCGCGAGCGTCGCCGGCACCTTCCACTCGGCCGGCCTGGCCTGGTCCGCGATCGCCTCCGGCGCCGGAGCCGGCTCACGGACCAGCAGGTCGCGCAGCCGGGCACGACGGCGTTCCCGGTCGCTCGCCATGTGCCCCTGCTGCCGGGCGTGCCCCTGGGCACCGGCGTCGGCGGCCCTGGCCAGCAGCTCGAACAGATGGTCGGTGAGATGGGACAGCGTCTCCTTGGGCCAGCCGAAACGGTAGGCGTCCTTGATGAAACGGCGGCAGGCGACCTGGCTGCTCAGCCGCAGCGCCGTCTGGAGACGGTCGAGGCCCCGGCCCCGTCTGGCCGCCTCGGCGCCCAGGCGGAAGTACAGCGCGGCGAGTTCCCCGACGTCCGGCTCCTCCTGCGCGAGCGAGTCCACGAAGAACGCGACGGTCTCGTGGATGACCTCGTGGACGACCTGGGCGTAGTCACCGTCCAGCGGTCTGCCCGCTTGCAGGTTCTGCTGACGCACCTGACGTTCGATCTCGGCCACGGCGTCCGCGAGGTGCGGGCGGAGCATGGCCGACAGGGGCGTTCCGGCGACGGCGAGTGGTACCAACGGCGGGTCGGTGACAGTCACGTTTCCCCTCCGGGTTCCGGCGGGCTCCTCTATCCCGGGATGCTCCTCGCGTACCACCCGGCACGTCAACTCACTTACGTGACAAGGCGAGTTGCTTGGCTTGTCCACCGCGCGCCAAGACTGCTCAACCCGGTGCGCACCCTGTGGCGAACCGACAAGTCAGCCGCGCAACTCACCGCTTGCCCGTACAGCGCGGCGCACGGTCCCGCTCCCACCATTCCTCTCGGATCAGACCGGATTTCCCCCCACGGGACCCCCGTACGAGAGGACGACTCCCCATGAGCACAGCGCTGAGGAAGCGACTGGCACTGGTGGCCACAGGTGTCTCGCTGGCCGCCCTGCTGGGCGTCAACTCCGCGGCCCAGGCCAGCCCCACGCCGGCCGAGAGCCGGTACGGCGGTGCGCGCGCGGCCGTCGCCGTGCAACAGAGCCCGTACGAACGCGGGCCCGCGCCCACCGAGGCCAGTGTGACCGCCGCGCGCGGCCCCTTCGCGATCAGTCAGGTGACGGTGCCACAGGGCAGCGGGCCGGGCTTCAAGAACGGCACGATCTACTACCCGACGTCCACGGCCGAGGGCACGTTCGGCGCGGTCGCCGTCAGCCCCGGCTTCGTGTCGCCGCAGGCCGTGGTCCAGTGGCTCGGCCCGCGTCTGGCCTCGCAGGGGTTCGTGGTGTTCACGCTGGACACCTTCAGCGGACAGGACTTCCCCCAGGACCGCGCCAAACAGCTTCTGGCCGCGCTCGACTACCTCACGACGAGCAGTGCGGTGAAGAACCGGATCGACCCGAACCGCCTTGCTGTGATGGGCCATTCGATGGGTGGCGGGGCGAGCCTGTGGGCGTCCGCGAACAGGCCCTCGCTCAAGGCCGCCGTACCGCTGGCGCCGTGGGAGGTCGACACCAGCTGGGAGACGGCGGACAAGGTCCCCACGCTGATCATCGGTGGGCAGTCGGACGCGATCGCGCCCGTCTCCTCGATGTCCATCCCCTTCTTCACCGGCATCACGGCACCGGAGAAGGCCTACCTGGAGCTGAAGGACGGTGACCACTTCGCGCCCGTCGCCGAGGGCCCGGTCGTCGCCAAGTACGCGATCTCCTGGCTGAAGCGGTTCGTCGACCTCGACACCCGCTACGACCAGTTCCTGTGCCCGGCACCCGCGCCGAACGCCAACATCAGCCAGTACCGGGCGACCTGCCCCCACAGCTGAGCCGGCGCCGACGGGGGCTGGTACCGACGGAAGCTCACGCGGTGACCCCGCGTGGGCATCCGGCCCCTCGTTGCGGCAGTCTTTCCCCTCGTGGGGAGCGTTCCGTATCAGAGTGGCCCGCCGGTTGCGGGGACGCACATGATCGTGTGCGGCGACGACGGGCTGGCGCACCGGCTGGCGGCCGAGTTGCGGACCGTCTACGGCGAGCAGGTGACCCTGGTCGTGCCGGCCGCCGAGCGGGTGGCACGACGACCGGTGGTCGGACGAGCGCGGGCCTCGGCGCTGCTGGACCGGGTGTCGGACCGGGTGTCGGCGGCGGTCAACCGGGCCGCCGGGAACGGCGACCCGCCCCAGGCCCCCGGCTCCCCGGGCTCGACCGGCTCCTCGGGCTCGACCGGCTCCTCGGGCTCGGCCGGCTCCTCGGCGTCGTCGGGCTCCTCGGCGTCGTCGGGTTCGTCGGGCGCCTCGCGTTCCTCGGGCTCCTCACGTTCCTCCGGCTCCTCCGGCGGGGACGCCGGGCCCCCGACGCGGGTGCTGGAGTCCGCCGAGGCGACCGAGGCGGTGCTGTTCGAGGCCGGGGTGGAGCGGGCGGCCGCGCTCGCGCTCGTGTACGACGACGACGAGACCAACATCCGGGCCGCGCTCACGGCCCGGCGGTGCAACCCGCGTCTGCGGCTCGTCCTGCGGCTCTACAACCGGCGGTTGGGTCAGCACATCGAGGAACTCCTCGACCAAGCGGCGGCGTTGGCGACGTGGACCGGGCCGGACGGCGGGCCGGGCGGCGGCGCCGACGGCGATGCGGGCGCGGGGTTCGACGCGTCCACGACCGTCCTGTCCGACGCCGACACGGCCGCGCCCGCGCTGGCCGCCACCGCCGTCGCCGGCACCAGCAAGGTCGTGCAGACGGACGGGCTGATGCTGCGCGCGGTGGAAAGGCCACCCCTGCGGCCCGGACAGACGGCCGATCCCGGGCTGGCCACGCTCGCACTGCTGTCGCCCGCGGAACCGTCCGCCCAGGCCCCGTCCAGGGACCAGGAACCGCGGCTGCTGCCGGACGCATCGGAGGTGGCGGAGGCGAGCGGGTGCGGGACCATCGTGCTGGAGCAGGTGTCGTACTCCGGGCCGTCGCTGCCCGCGGGCCGTGGGATCGTCCCGCCGCTCGCCTCGCTGTTCTCTCGGCGGCTGCGGTGGTCGCTGGCGGGGCTGGTGGGGTGCGTGGTCGCTCTGGCCGTCGCGTTGTCGGTGGTGACCGGGGACCACGTGCTGTACGCGACCTACCTGACGCTGCTCGACCTGTTCGCCATCAACGACCCCGCCCTCCACCAGTCCATCGGGGTCCAGATCCTCCAACTCCTCTCCGGACTGGTCGGCCTGCTGCTGCTGCCGGTCCTGCTGGCCGCGGTCCTGGAAGCCCTGGGCACCTTCCGGACGGCCTCCGCCCTGCGCAAACCGCCGCGCGGCCTCGGCGGACACGTCGTGCTGCTGGGACTCGGCAAGATCGGCACGCGTGTCCTGACGCGGCTGCGGGAGCTGCACATCCCCGTGGTGTGCGTCGAGTCCGATCCCGAGGCGCGGGGCCTGGCGACGGCGCGGCGGCTCAGGGTGCCGGTGGTCCTCGGGGACGTCACGCAGGAGGGCGTCCTGGAGGCCGCCAAGATCCACCGGGCGCACGCGCTGCTGGCGGTGACGAGCGCCGACACGACGAACCTGGAGGCAGCGCTGTACGCGCGGTCCGTGCGGCCCGATCTGCGGGTCGTGCTGCGGCTGTACGACGACGACTTCGCGACGGCCGTGTACCGCACCCTCCGGGCCGCGCACCCGCACGCGTCCACGCGGAGCCGCAGCGTGTCCCATCTGGCCGCGCCCGCGTTCGCCGGGGCGATGATGGGGCGGCAGATCCTGGGGGCGATTCCCGTCGAGCGGCGTGTGCTGCTGTTCGCGGCCGTGGATGTGGGCGGGCATCCGCAACTGGAGGGCAGGACCGTGGGGCAGGCCTTCCGGGCGGGGGCCTGGCGGGTTCTGGCGCTCGACACGGGTGTCTCCGACGGGCGGCGGGAGGAGCCGGCGGCGGAGTCGGCGTACGAGGAGGCGCGGGCGTCCGGGCTGGTGTGGGATCTGCCCGACACGTATGTCCTGCGGGGCTCCGACCGGGTGGTGCTGGCGGCGACGCGGAGGGGGCTGGCGGAGTTGCTGGGGAGGCGGCGGGGTCGGGAGCGGGCGGGGGCGTAGGGCCGGGGTGGGGCGGGGAGGGTTTTCGCCCCCGCCGCCCCTACCCGTCCTGTCCCCAGGGGCTCCGCCCCTTCGACCCCGCCGGGGCTCCGCCCCGGACCCCGTTTCGGGGGCCGGCCCCCGGACCCCCGTTCCTCAAACGCCGGAGGGGCTGGACTGCGGCAGGTGCCTCTTCGCGAACTCCAGTTCCAGCCGTACCTGCTTGATGCGTTCGTCGACCACCAGCGATCCGTGTCCCGCCTCGTACCGGTACACCTCGTGCACCGCCCCCCGCTCCTCCAGCCGCCGGACGTAGTTGTCGATCTGGCGGATCGGGCAGCGGGGATCGTTCACGCCCGCCGAGATGTAGACCGGGGCCTTCACCTGGTCCACGTACGTCAGCGGTGACGACGCCTCGAACCGCTCCGGCACCTCCTCCGGGGTGCCGCCCAGCAGCGTGCGGTCCATGGCCTTCAGGGCCTCCATCTCGTCGTGGTAGGCCGTGACGTAGTCGGCGACCGGGACCGCGGCGATGCCCAGCGTCCACGCCTCCGGCTGCGTACCGAGGCCGAGCAGTGTGAGGTAGCCGCCCCAGGAGCCGCCCGTGAGGATCAGTCTGGCGGGGTCCGCGAAGCCGGAGGTGACCGCCCACTCCCGTACCGCCGCGATGTCCTCCAGCTCGATGAGGCCGACGCGGTGCTTCAGGGCGTCCGTCCAGGCGCGGCCGTAGCCGGTGGAGCCGCGGTAGTTGACCCGGATCACCGCGTACCCGTGGTCGAGCCACGCGGCCGGGCCCGCCGCGAAGGCGTCGCTGTCGTGCCAGGTCGGGCCGCCGTGGATGTCGAAGACGGTGGGGTAGGGGCCCTGCACCCCGGCGGGGCGCTGGACGAGTGCGTGGACGCGGCCGCCCGGCCCGTCCACCCACACGTCCTCCACCGGCAGCGAGCCCGGGCACTTCAGGCCCGGAGGGTCGAGGACCACCTTGCCCGACGTCGAGCGCACGACCGGCGGCTCGGCGGCCGACGACCACAGGTACTCCACGCTGCCGTCCGGGCGGGCCGTCGCCCCCGACACCGTGCCCCTGGGGGTCTCCACCCGCTCCAGGGCACGCGTCCCCAGTTCGTAGCGGTACAGCTCGCTGCGGGCCTCGAAGCTGTGCACCACCAGCAGCGCCGAACCGTCCGGGTACCACTCGGCGCTCAGGTCGCCCTCCAGGTGGGCCGCAAGGCCGAGGTCGGTCTCCTCGCCCGTCGCGACGTCCCACACCAGCGGCTCCCAGCGGCCGTTCCGCTGGTGGCCGACGAGCAGCCGCGTGTCCCCCTCGACCGGCGCGAAGCCCAGCACCTCCAGGCCCAGCTCGACCGTGCCGCCCTTGGTGTCGTCGAGCTCCGCGACCGTCGTACCGTCCGGCCGGAGCACGCGCAGTGCCGAGTGCATGGCATCGCCGTGCTCGGTGTGCTCGATCGCGATCAGCGAGCCGTCGTGCGAGAGGTCGCCGACGCCGGCCGACTCGCGGTGGCGGTAGATCACCACCGCGTCCGTGCCCGGCCGGGAGAGGTGGATCGTGGAGCCGTCCTCGTCGGTCGAGCGGCCGACGACCGCCGTGCGGCCGTCACGGCCGATGGCCAGCCCGGCCGGGTAGGAGGGCGCGAGGCCCGGTGCCGCCTCCTCGTCCGGCCCGCCGTGGAACGGCTGACGGCGCCACACGCCGAACTCGTCCCCGTCCTTGTCGTCGAACCACCAGATCCACTCGCCGTCCGGCGCGAGCACGCCGTCCGTCGTGCCGTTCGCCCGGTCGGTGACCTGGCGCTGCGTGTCCGTCTCGCGGTCCCACGCGTACAGCTCGTACGTCCCCGTGGCGTTGGAGACGAACAGCGAACGGTGGGGGGCGTCCTCCGCCCAGTCCGGCAGCGACACCCTGGGCGCGCGGAAGCGCTTCTCCCAGTCGGGCATCGACCGGGTCTGCTCCTGCGGGGTGGATCCGTTGGTCTCGGTCATGGCCCCATAGTGCCCGCCCCGCCCCGGCTTCCGCTGCCGAGGCCCCCAGCCTGTGGAAAACTTTTCGTCGGCGCAGGTCAGGGCCGATTGTGAGGGGGCGGGCGCCGCCCGGTGGGCCGATGCCGCACAGCGGCGACACCGACCCCGCGGCCCGCGGCCCCGTCCGCGCCCCGTACCGTTGACGGTGTGTACCGGTTCCTGCTGACGCCCCGATGGTGGGGGATCAACGTCTTCGTTGTGCTGGCCATCCCCTTCTGCCTGTTCATGGGGTCGTGGCAACTGGGGCGGTTCGAGGAACGCGTGGACAGCCACCGGTCGGCGGGCGAGCAGGCCGAGGCGGCGCAGCACGACGTGGCCCGGCCGCTGGACGAGCTGCTTCCGGTCGACAAGGAGACGTCGGGCAGGCAGACCACGGCGACGGGCCGGTACGGCAGGCAACTGCTGGTGCCGGACCGCGAGCTGGACGGCAGGCGCGGGTACTACGTGCTGACCCTGCTGCGCACCGGCGAGGGCAGGGCACTGCCCGTCGTACGGGGCTGGCTGCCCGGAGACGCGGATCCGGCCAAGGCTCCCGCCGCACCCAAGGGCGAGGTCACTGTCACCGGTGCTCTGCAGGCGTCCGAGACCCCGGGCTCGAACGGGGTGAGCGCGGCCGGCGGACTGCCGGAGGGCCAGACCGGGGCCATCAGCGCGGCCTCGCTGGTGAACCTCGTACCGTACGACGTGTACGACGCGTGGATCACCCTCAGCAAGGGCGACTCGGGCATGAAGGCCGTCCCCCCGGCCGCGCCGCAGGACACGGGCCTGGACCTGAAGGCGTTCCAGAACCTCGGCTACACCGGCGAGTGGTTCGTGTTCGCGGGCTTCGTGGTCTTCATGTGGTTCCGTCTGCTGCGCCGCGAGGTGGAGTTCGTCCGGGACGCGCAGCTGGGGCTCGTCGACGGCGAGGAGCCGGAGCGGGAAGGCGAGCGCACCCGGGAAACCGCCGCCTCCTAGGCGACCCGCCGGGCTCCCCCACCGCGACCGGCGACCGGCCCCGGTAACGGCCCCGTCGGCCGGCCCTCCAGCGACGCCGACCCGACGCGCTCCCGGCACCGGACCTCGCTCAGCACCAAGCCCCGCCCGGCACCGGACCCGCCGGCGCCGGACCCCGTCGTCCGCTCAGGCCCCCGACAGCAGGCCCGTGTAGTAGACCGTTCCCGCGCAGGCGTTGCTCACCGTGGCCGGGCTCGTCGCCGTGCCGGCCGCGGTCGTGTAGGACACCACGACGCTGCCGTCGGCGACACCGTCCTCGGTGACGAGCTGGGGTGACGTGCCGCTGCCGCCGCCGTCGGTGACGGTCCCGCCGGTGCCGGTGCTGTTCTCGGTGGGCGACGGATCGGGCGACGGGTCGGGGTCACTGCTGGTGGGACACGTCTCCGAGGGCACCCAGGCGAACTTCACGACGTACGCGCCACCCGGCGGCAGCAGCATCTGGGCGGCGGACAGGGACGGGTCGGGCAGCCCGGTGACCCCGTCGCCCGCCACGTGCTGCGCCACGAGAACCTTGGACGGGTCCGCCGCGCCCTGGGCGCTCGCGCCCACGCCGCCCGCGCCGGTGACCGTACAGCTGGTGCCGGAGACGTTGGCCACGCGGAAGCTGCCGTACACCGTGCCGCTGGAGTCGGGGGAGGCCACGCTCGCCGAGGAACCGCCGAGCTGGGCCGCCGTACAGGCCGGGGCGCCCTCGGCCGAGGCGGTGGCCGAGGGCCCGGTGGCGCCGCTGGTCGCGCCCTTGCCCTGGTCGCCCTTGTTCCTGCCGCTGCCCTTGCCGGTGTCCTTGGACGAACCGCCGGAGCCGCTCGACGAGTTGGAGCCGCTGCCCCGGTCCTTGTCCTGGGCCGCGCCGCCCTGCGCCTGCGAGGTGTTGCCCGCCATGGACGGGTCGGCGTCGGGGCCGGTGGCGTTCGAGACGTGGACGAGGGCCGGGATCGCCGTACCGACGAACAGCGCGGCGGCGGCCATGCCGACGACGGCCTGCCGCTTGCGGGCCCGGCGGGCAGGCACCGCGCGCCGCAGGTGCTCCAGGGTGCCGTCCCGCGGCTCGATCTCATGGACGGCCTGGTGCAGCATCCTGCGCAGCGCCAGTTCGTCCGAACCGAGCCCGTCGGAACCGTCCTCACCGCCCGGACCGTCCGGACCGGCGAGGCCACGCGGCGGGCCCGAGCCGGCCGCTGGGGCGCCCGCGCCGTGGGATCCGAAGACGAGTGCCTCCAGCCTCTGGCGGCCCGACCCCTGTTCGCCGCCCCCGTCCTCGGGACCCTGACCTTGTCCGTCGGGGCCGTGATTCACCGTTCCGTTCACAGCGTGCGATCCGTGCTCTTCGCGCTCTTCGTGCCCGGCGCGTTCTTCGTGTCGGGCCTGCTCTTCGTGCCTGTCCTGGGGCCCGCGCTCGTCGTGCCTGCTCATGCCGGTGCCTCCATGGCGACCCTGAGGGCCGCTATGCCGCGCGAGCCGTACGCCTTGACCGAACCCAGCGATATGCCGAGCGTCTCGGCGACCTGCGCCTCGGTCATGTCCGCGAAGTAGCGCAGTACCAGAACCTCGCGCTGGCGCCGCTGGAGTCCCTTCATCGCCTTGATCAGCGAGTCGCGCTCCAACTGGTCGTACGCGCCCTCCTCCGCGCTCGCCATGTCCGGCATGGGCTTGGACAGCAGCTTCAGGCCGAGGATGCGGCGGCGCAGGGCGGAGCGGGACAGGTTGACGACCGTCTGGCGCAGGTAGGCCAGCGTCTTCTCCGGGTCGCGCACCCGCTTGCGCGCGGAGTGCACGCGGATGAAGGCCTCCTGGACGACGTCCTCGCAGGACGCGGTGTCGTCGAGGAGGAGCGCCGCGAGACCGAGCAGCGACCGGTAGTGGGCGCGGTAGGTCTCGGTGAGATGGTCGACGGTCGTACCCGCCGCCGTGGTCTCCTCAGCGCCGTCGCGCTGGTTCGGTATGCGGGCGGGCCGCGCTGCGGGCATGGGGGCGATCACCGGCATGCCGCCGGGCGCGCCGGACATGCGGGGACGGCGGGGTGGACGAAGGGCGGTGCCCCTCGCCTGTACCGCGGTGAAGTCGAGTACCTCTGCCACGCTTGTTGGACCCGCGTCCCCCCGCCGGGGTTGTACGCGACGCGCGTCACTTTTGCGTCGGGCCGCGCCCCCGCCCACGCGTCCGGCCGCCTGCCCGACGATCTGTCCGACGGCGTACCGGACGACGTGTCACATGCCCACATGCGTACCAGCTCTTCCCCTGTGCCCGTATGTGAAGATTGTTCGCCCCCCCGAAGGGCGTTCGCAAAGACGCTCCCCGCCCTCCGCGCGGTTGCGGAGGACGGGGAGGGAAATCGTCGAACGTCTGAGCTTTTGAATCAAGTGGTCCGGACCATTCCCTTGGTCAGGTGAACACCACAGATTTTACGTTGGCGCTTCGCTGCTGGGTGGGTACGTCTCGTCTGCCGGGTTCCGTCCCTGGTTCTGTGCGGTCCCGCGCCCCTACGGGGCGCCGAGCTCCGCCGCCACCAGTTCCGCGATCTGGGCAGTGTTCAGGGCCGCGCCCTTGCGCAAGTTGTCGCCGCAGACGAAGAGTTCGAGGGCTGTGGGGTCGTCCAGGGCGCGGCGTACGCGGCCCACCCAGGTGGGGTCGGTGCCCACGGCGTCGGCGGGGGTGGGGAACTCGCCGGCGGCCGGGTCGTCGAAGAGGACGACGCCCGGGGCTGTGGCGAGGATCTCACGCGCCTTGTCGACGGTGACCTCGCCCTCGAAGCGGGCGTGGACGGTCAACGAGTGTGTCGTCACCACCGGCACCCGCACACACGTCACGGCGACCGGCAGCTCGGGGAGCCCGAGGATCTTGCGGGACTCGTCCCGTACCTTCATCTCCTCCGAGGACCAACCGTCCTCGCGCAGCGAACCGGCCCAGGGAACGACGTTCAGCGCGACCGGCTCCGGGAAGGGCCCGGTGTCGTCGCCCACGGCCCGCCGTACGTCACCGGGGTGCGTCCCCAGTTCCGTACCGGCGACCAGCGACAACTGCCGCCGCAGCGTCTCGACGCCCGCCCGCCCGGCGCCGCTGACCGCCTGGTACGAGGAGACGACCAGCTCGCGCAGGCCGAACTCGGCGTGCAGCGCGCCCAGCGCGACGATCATCGACAAAGTGGTGCAGTTCGGGTTCGCGATGATCCCGCGCGGCCGGCGGCGGACCGCGTGCGGATTGACCTCCGGCACCACCAGCGGCACCTCCGGGTCCATCCGGAAGGCGCCCGAGTTGTCCACGACGACCGCGCCCCTGGCCGCGGCGAGCGGCGCCCACTGGGCGGATACCTCGTCCGGCACGTCGAACATCGCGACGTCGACGCCGTCGAAGGCATCCTCCGTCAGGGCCACCACCTCGACCTCCTCGCCGCGCACGGCCAGCTTGCGGCCGGCGGAGCGCGGCGAGGCGATCAGGCGGATCTCACCCCAGATGTCCGCGTGCTGGGACAGGATCTGGAGCATGACCGTGCCGACGGCCCCGGTCGCTCCCACGACCGCGAGCGTCGGCCTGCCGGTGCGCCCGGAAGACCGAGCGGCACGCCCGGCATGGTCGGTCATCAGCGGCCGGTGCCTCCGTAGACGACGGCCTCGTCGCTGTCCGAGTCGAGTCCGAAGGCGCTGTGCACGGCGCGCACGGCCTCGGGGACGTCGTCGGCGCGGGTGACCACCGAGATGCGGATCTCGGAGGTCGAGATCAGCTCGATGTTCACGCCGGCGTCGGACAGCGCCTCGAAGAAGGTGGCCGTGACGCCCGGGTTGGTCTTCATGCCGGCGCCGACCAGGGAGATCTTGCCGATCTGGTCGTCGTAGCGCAGCGAGTCGAAGCCGATAGCGCTCTTCGCCTTCTCCAGGGCCTCGATCGCCTTGTGGCCGTCGGTCTTCGGCAGCGTGAAGGAGATGTCCGTGAGGCCCGTCGACGTGGCCGACACGTTCTGCACGACCATGTCGAGGTTGAGCTCGGCGTTGGCGACGGCGCGGAAGATCGCGGCGGCCTCGCCCGGCTTGTCCGGCACACCGACGACCGTGACCTTGGCCTCCGAGGTGTCGTGCGCGACCCCGGAGATGATGGCCTGCTCCACCTTCTGTTCCCCTTGCTGCTGCGTCTGTTGAACGAGTGGCTCACTGCTGACCCATGTGCCCCGCAGTCCGCTGAAGGACGAGCGGACGTGGATCGGGATGTTGTAGCGGCGGGCGTACTCCACGCAGCGGTGGAGCAGCACCTTGGAGCCGGACGCGGCCAGCTCCAGCATGTCCTCGAAGGAGATCCAGTCGATCTTCCGGGCCTTCTTGACGACCCGCGGGTCGGCGGTGAACACACCGTCGACGTCCGTGTAGATCTCGCAGACCTCGGCGTCGAGGGCCGCGGCCAGCGCGACGGCGGTCGTG
Organism: Streptomyces sp. NPDC030840; assembly: GCF_055572015.1. Lineage (NCBI taxonomy): Bacteria > Bacillati > Actinomycetota > Actinomycetes > Kitasatosporales > Streptomycetaceae > Streptomyces > Streptomyces sp. NPDC030840. The sequence continues at coordinate 36,628 of NZ_JBVIEE010000029.1, forward strand.
TCCGAGCCACCGCGGCCGAGGGTCGTGATGTCCTTCTTGTCCTGACTGACGCCCTGGAACCCGGCGACGATCGCGATGTTGCCCTCGTCCAGCGCGGTCCGGATGCGGCCCGGCGTGACGTCGATGATCCGCGCTTTGTTGTGGACCGAGTCGGTGATGACGCCTGCCTGGCTGCCGGTGAAGGACTGGGCCTCGTGGCCCAGGTTTTTGATCGCCATGGCCAGCAGGGCCATGGAGATCCGCTCTCCGGCGGTCAGCAGCATGTCGAACTCACGCCCGGTCGGCATCGGAGATACCTGTTCGGCGAGATCGATCAGCTCGTCCGTCGTGTCGCCCATCGCGGAAACGACGACGACCACCTGGTGGCCGTTCTTCTTCGCTTCCACGATTCGCTTGGCGACGCGCTTGATGCCCTCGGCATCGGCTACGGAGGAGCCTCCGTACTTCTGCACGACAAGGCCCACGTGCGCTCCTCGCTCAGTCCGTCTCGGTCCGCACATACACAAGTACTGCGGTCGGCTCAGTCTATCGAGCGGCCGAACATCCCCTCCGGGGTATCGCATGGTGAGATGTCCCGCTCACGCCGTGACCACCCCGGATTTCTCTCCGGCGTCCGCCTCGCGTCCGCCGTTTTTCGCCCGGAGAGCTCCGGCCGCTCCGCACCGGTACCTGCCCAGGACCATGCGCGCCACTCGAAAAAGTGCCCCGAGTCACACCAGGGCCCCGGTAACGGATGAACCACAACTTTCAAGCACTAGTGTTCGTCGCGTGCGCGTACTTCTGGTGGAAGACGACGAGCCGGTCGCCCAGTCCCTCCGGCGCGGTCTGCTGAGATACGGCTTCGAGGTGGAGTGGGTGTCCACGGGCGCGGCGGCCCTGGCCCACGAGAGCCCCTACGACGTCGTACTCCTGGATCTCGGCCTGCCCGACACCGACGGCCTGGACGTCTGCAAGGCGCTCCGCGACCGCGGCGACGTCCCGATCATCGTGATCAGCGCCCGCAGCGACGAGACGGACCGGGTGGTCGGGCTGGAGCTGGGCGCGGACGACTACGTCTCCAAGCCGTTCGGCGTGCGTGAGGTCATCGCCCGCATACGGGCGGTCATGCGGCGCATGCAGCCACGCGCCTCCGAGGCCGCCCCCGCCGCGGGCCCCGACCGCTACGGGTCCCGCCTGACCGTCGACCGCAAGGCCGCGCGCGTCCACCTCGACGGGAAGGAGGTCGCCCTCGCGCCCAAGGAGTACGACCTGCTCGCCTTCCTCACCGAGGAGCCGGGCGCGCTGATGTCGCGCGAGCAGATCATGGAGGCGGTCTGGGACGCGAACTGGTTCGGGCCGACGAAGACGCTCGACGTGCACGTGGCCGCGCTGCGGCGGAAGCTGGCGGACGCGATCACCATCGAGGCGGTGCGGGGTGTGGGCTTCCGGCTGATCGTGAACGACAGCGAAGGAGAAGCCGGCTCCCCCGGCCAGGGTGACGGCAGCGCGTCATGATCCGCCAGCTCATCCGCAGTTACGTCCTGCTCGTCGCCGTCGCCATCGCCCTGTTCACCGTGCCGGTGGCCTTCACGCTCACCGACCAGTTGCGGGGCGACACCGGGGCCTCGGTCGCACGCGAGGCGACCACCATGGCGCGGCTGCTGGGCGCGGGGAACGCGGACGCGTGCCGGGCGCTGCGGGAGATGGCCGCCGCCTTCCAGGGCGCGGTCCAGGTGACCCCCACCGACGCCTGCGCGCCGGACCTGCCGCGCCCCGCCGGGGACGCCGCCCTGACCAGGGCCCTGGAGAAGGGCGACACGACGACCGACTGGGGCTCGCGTTTCATCTGGGGCAGCAACCTGGTGGTCACCGTTCCCGCGCACGAGGGGGCGGCGAAGGCGGACCGGAAGGGGAACGAGGACGAGGGACCGGTCGTCGGAGCCGTACGGATCGTGTACTCGACCCAGGAGATGACCAGCCGGCTGTGGCTGATCTGGGGTTTCCGTGCGGTCCTCGCCGTGATCGTTCTGGCCGTGGCCGCCGTGATCGGCGCCGCGGTGGCCCGCCGGCTTACCAGGCCGTTGCGGCAGCTCAACGACATGGCCAGCAAGTTCAGCGACGGTGACCTGACGGCCCGTTCCCCCGTCACGGGCCCCCAGGAGACACAGACCCTGGCGCGCACGCTCAACCAGGGCGCGGAGCGCCTCGACACCCTGATCGCGGCACAGCGGATCTTCGTCGCGGACGCCTCCCACCAGCTCCGCACCCCCCTCACGGCGCTGCGGCTCTCCCTGGACAACATCGCGGACGGCGTCGACGACGAGTACGTCAAGGAGGACGTCGAGCAGGCGACGGCCGAGGTCGTCCGCATGAGCCGGCTGGTCAACGACCTGCTGGTGCTGGCGCGGGCGGAGGCCAAGGTGACGGCGGTGGAGCCGCTCCCCCTGCGGGACGTGATCGAGGAACGGCTCGCGGTGTGGAGGCCGGCCGCCGACGAGCGCGGAGTCACCGTCACGCTCAGGGGGAGTGCCGACGGCCGGCTGCTGGTGCTGGCCAGCCCCGGTCACCTCGACCAGGTCCTGGACAACGTGCTGTCGAACGCCCTGGAGGTCTCACCCGACGGCGGGACGATCACCGTCGAGGTGGAGGCCCGGGGCGACGAGGTGGTGCTGTCGGTACTGGACGAGGGCCCCGGCATGTCGGACGCCGAGAAGTCCCGCGCCTTCGACCGCTTCTGGCGCGGTCAGGGCCTCACCGGGCGCTCCGGCTCGGGCCTCGGCCTCGCCGTCGTCAGACAACTGGTCTCCGACGACGGCGGAACCGTCGCGCTGCGCGACGCGCCCGGCGGCGGACTGTGCGTGACGCTCACCCTGCGGGGGGCGCCGCGGGGCGGGGGCTGAGGCGGTACCGGGGGGGATGGCGCCCCGCACTCAGCCCGCGGCCCCGGGCCTTGGGCGGGTGGCTGCTGATCAGCCCTCGGATCACCCCTCGGGCATCTTCGAGGAGTGGTGGTTGACGATGAGCCACTTGCCGTCCCGCTTCTCGTACTCGTACGTGTAGCGGGCCTTGACCACGTTCTTCTCACCGGACTCGGGGTCGGTGAGCGTGAACTCGTACACGCCGGTGTCGATGGCGGAGTTGCCGTCGAGGACGTTGACGTGCGTCTCGATCTTCTTGCCGAACGGCTTGTTGGCGAGGAAGTGCTCGAAGTAGTCGACGATGGCGGCGCGGTCGCTGCGGACCTTGTTGGACACGGTGGGCAGGAGGACCGCGTCCTTCGCGTACAGGTCCGCGACCTTGGCCGGGTCGCCGGTCTGCAGGGCCGCGTTCCAGTTGTCGAAGAAGGTCGTGACCTGCTTCTTGGAGGGTCTGACGTGGCCGCCCTTGTCCTGGCCGGCCGCACTGACGCCGACGGTCACCGTGGTGGCGGTGGCGACGGCAGCAGCGGTGACGAGGGCGGCGCGTATGCGGGTCTTACGGGTCATCGCGAACTCCAGTGCGGTGTCTGGTGGGGTCGCTCCCTCCGCGTTCTGTGTTGCTCTGCGGTGGAAGTGACTCCAGATTCGCGTGACGACGGTTAGGGCCCGTGCAGCGGACGTACAGGGGGCGTCCAGGGCGCTCCCAATTCACGTACGGTGACGGTCATGTCACTCGGTTCCGGGTGCCGTTGACGCCGCCCGAGGATCCTCAGTCCACCAGCTCCTTGAGGGGCTCGGTGTCCAGGGTGATGTTCACGGGGGCGGGGAGCTTCACGACGGCTCCGAAGGGGAGTTTCTCCTCGTGCCAGTAGCGGCCGTCCTCCGGCTGGTTGAACACGACGACCGAGCGGTCGTCGCGGTCGATGAGGAGGTACAGGGGAATGCCGGCGGCCGCGTAGCCGTCGGGCTTCTCGATACGGTCGCGCTGGTTCGTATCAGAGTTGTACGACGTGATCTCCACTGCCATCAGGGCACCGTCGGCTTCGGACCACTCGGCCTCGCCCTTGACGTCACCCACCGGGACGAGCACCCCAGCAGCGCGGGCGCGCCCCTTGCGGTAACGCTCCGTCTTCAGGCCGCTCTCCGCATGCAGCCACAGGTCGGGGCGATGCCGCATGCACACGCGTTGCAGCCACGCGATCACCTCGCGGTGGTTGCCGTCCGCCATGGGCTTGACCACGACCTTTCCGTTGATGAACTCCAGCCACACGCTTTCCGGGGCGTGGCGTTCCAGCTCCTCGAACTCCTCGACGGACATCTGGGGCCGGTTCTCGGTCCTGGGGGTCATGGCGTCGCCTCCTCGGCTCCATGGTGCCCTGACCGGCGCGTTCTGCATGCTCATACGTCACTCCTACCTGGCGTCTCGTCGTCCCGAGGTTCACGCTGACCGTCGTCGGCGGGTCCCATGAGCCAGTCGATCCGCGAGTCGGCCTCGGACCAACGCAATGCACCGGCCCGAATGGATCCCGGCCGCAGGGCATCAACTCCGCGTGGCCGGCGTGTACTTCGACGCCGTACGGATCGAGGGCGTACGAGGGGAGCTGGTCGCCGCCCAGCTCATGGAGGCGGCGGACGGGGACGCGGGGCCGGTCGTGTGCGAGGCCATCGGGTTCCGGTGGATGTACTTCCTGCTCACTCCGGACGAGGTGCGCAGACACGACTGGCCCCTCGGCGTCCAGCGGTTCGGCGGCCGAGGCGTGCGTACCGTCACGTACATCGGGATTCCGGCGCTGGACGGGAACACGTGGCCGCTGCGGTGGTACAGCGAGCCGACTCCGACGGCGCCGTACGTCGATCCGGTGGCACTGCTCGGAGTCACCGGGGATTGATCACGCCCACTCCTGGATCACCTGGCGGGCAAGGTTTCCAGGCGGGCAGGGGTCGCCCGCGCAGCCGGCGGTTCGGGCCGCGTCAGTCAGCTGTCGGTTGGGCGCGGAACGGCGGTGAGCGTGAGGCTGCCAGGCAGCGCGGCGACCGCCTCGCGGAAGCGCGCGGAGAGTTCCTGTGCGGCCGGCGCCCGGGGCGCGGTCGGTTCGTCGGTGTTCGCGGGCGGGGCTGCCCAGGCGATGAGGGCGTAACGGAACGCGGCGACGAGCATGTCGGCGGCCAGCCGGGGGCGGGGGTCGCCGGGGTCGCCGAGGTCGAGTGTGCGGTGCAGGATCTCCAGCGCCGAGTGGGTGGTGCGTTCGCAGAAGTGCAGGCCGTGCGCCTCCATCGACGGAGTCCGCTCGGCCAGGCGGAGGCTGAGCACGGTCCGGTGTGCCCAGTCCTCGTCCGCCACGCGATCCAGAGCGGCGAGGAGGGCGTCCTGAGCCAGTTCCAGCAGTGGACGGCCGTCGGGCCGGCTGGTCTGCAGCTCCTCCAGGAAAGCAGCCCAGAGGTCTTGGAGGGGGGCCATCGCGACGTCTTCCTTGCTGGTGAAGTTCCGGAAGAAGGTGCGCTTGGACACCTCGACCTCGTCGCAGAGCTCGTCCAGCGTGACCCCGCTGAATCCCCGCCGGGTGAACAGCTCCAGCGCGGCGTCGATCAGCGCCTGACGAGTGCGGCGCTTCTTGCGTTCCCGCAGCGGCGGGCCGACGGGCGCCCGTTTCGAAGCCCCCTCCCGTCGGGGAGCGGCAGGTGGCGAGGGGTGAGGGCCGGCGGTCACGGGTTGAGTGTAGCGCGGCGGCAAACGCCACTTGCACGCGTATGCCACTGAGTGGCATAACTGCTCGTGTCACTCCCCACCGAAGAGGCGAACCGCATGCGTGCTCTGCTCGTCGACCACTCCGCTCCCTCCGGTCTCCGCCTCGGCGAGACCGCCGATCCCGAACCCGGCCCCCACCAGGCTCTGATCCGGGTGACCGCCACCTCGCTCAACTACGGAGAGGTCAGTCACGCCGTTTCCCGGGCGCCGGACGGCACCGTTCTGGGCTGGGACGCCGCCGGAGTGGTCGAACGCGCGGCCGCCGACGGTTCTGGGCCGGCAGCCGGAACTACGGTGCTGACTCTGGGCGAGAGCGGCGGCTGGGCGGAGTTCAGGACGGTGGACACCCGTCTGCTCGGCATGGCGCCCGCCGGCGCCGACGCCGGGGCGCTCAGTACCCTGCCGGTCGCGGGAGTCAGCGCTCTGCGCGCGTTGCGCCGGATCGGCTCCCTGCCGGGCAAGCGCGTTCTCATCACCGGCTCCACCGGCGGCGTCGGACGCTACGCGGTCCAGCTCGCCCGCCGCGCAGGCGCACATGTGATCGCCTCAACCGGCGACCCGGGCGCGCACGGCGACACCTTGCGCGCGCTGGGCGCGGAGGAGGTGATTGCGGGACCGGAACACGCGGGCAGCCTCGTGGACGCCGTCGTGGACTGCGTCGGGGGCCCTCAACTGGTACAGGGATTCGAGAAGCTGGCACCGCACGGCACCCTGGTCGCCGTCGGCGACGCCACGCTGCGGCCCGTGCACTTCCCGCCCGGCGCGTTCCTGGGCAACGACGGACGGCACGGCCGCTCCATCGTCACCTTCCACCTCCAGGACGGCCCCCTTCCCGGCCCGGACCTGACATGGCTCGCAGACCGCGTCGCCGCGGCAGACCTCATTCCCCAGATCTCCTGGCGCGGCAACTGGAACAGGGCCCACGAGGCCATCGCCGCCCTCGTTGGCCGCCGCCTCCACGGCAAGGCCGTTCTGGACGTCACGCCGTAGGTCGAGCGAGAACCCCCCGTTCGGCATGACGGGAGGCCCGAGCCGGCACAACCGGGGGCGAACAGCCCACCGCCGAGCGCTACTTGTCTACTTGACCTTCCGCAGCCCCAGCGGCCCCGCGATCTCCTCCGCCATCACCCTGCCCGCCTCGAACTCGAGCGTGTCGTCGCCCATGCCCTGGTCGGTGTCCAGGCCGTCCAGTTCCGCGAGCGGCTGGTTCAGGCGCACGTGGGCCAGCAGCGACTGCAGGGCGCGGAGGGTCGCCGACGCCGTGGAGCCCCAGTTGGAGAAGTACGAGAACTGCCACCACCACAGCGCCTCCGTCGTGCGGCCCGCGCGGTAGTGGGCCATGCCGTGGCGGAGGTCGGTGATGACGTCGGTGAGGTCGTCGGAGATACGGGCGGGGACGGGCGCCTTCCGGGGCTCGTAGGGGTCGAAGACCTCGGAGTAGACGTCGATCGGGTCCAGCAGGCGGGCCAGGTTCTCGCGGAGCTCGTCCACGTCCTGCTCCGGGCCCATGTCCGGCTCGTACCGCTCCTCCGGCACGAAGTCCTCGTGCGCGCCGAGACGGCCGCCGGCCAGCATGAGCTGGGAGACCTCCAGGAGGAGGAAGGGGATCGCCGATTCCGGCTCGTCGCCCTTCGCCACCTCCGTGACAGCTACGAGGAAGCTCTCTACCTGGTCCGCGATCTGGACCGCGAAGTCGTTCGGGTCCTGGTTCGTCGCGTGCAGCGTGGCGTCAGACATCTAGGAGTCGTCTCCCCTCGAAGGCGCGGCCGAGAGTCACCTCGTCCGCGTATTCCAGGTCGCCGCCCACCGGGAGGCCGCTGGCCAGGCGGGTGACCTTGAGGCCCATGGGTTTGATCATGCGGGCGAGATACGTGGCCGTGGCCTCGCCCTCCAGGTTCGGGTCCGTGGCCAGGATGAGCTCCGTGACCGTACCGTCGGCGAGCCGGGCCAGCAGCTCCCTGATCCGCAGGTCGTCCGGGCCGACTCCTTCGATGGGGCTGATCGCTCCGCCGAGCACGTGGTAGCGGCCCCGGAACTCGCGGGTGCGCTCGATCGCGACCACGTCCTTCGGCTCCTCCACCACGCAGATCACCGCGGGGTCGCGGCGCGCGTCGCGGCAGATGCCGCACAGCTCCTCCTGCGCCACGTTCCCGCAGGTCGCGCAGAAGCGGACCTTGGCCTTGACCTCCATGAGCGCCTGCGCGAGGCGGCGCACGTCGGTCGGCTCGGCCTGGAGGATGTGGAAGGCGATCCGCTGCGCGCTCTTGGGACCGACGCCGGGGAGCCTCCCCAGTTCGTCGATGAGGTCCTGGACCACGCCTTCGTACAACGGACTGCCCGCCCTTCGTGCTGCCCCTCGTGGAGTCTTTCAGTTCGTACGGTAGTTGGCCCTCGCCCGTCTGAGAAAGGCAGGACGGGGGCCGCGCGGAGAGCGCCCGGGGGCGCCGGCGCCGGGCGGCGTCGCCGGAGTCGCGGAAGTCGTCAGAACGGCAGACCGGGGATGCCGCTGCCACCCAGGCCCTGGGCGAGGGGGCCCAGCTTCTGCTGCTGGAGCGCCTGCGCGTTCTCGTTGGCCGCCTGGACCGCCGCGACGACCAGGTCCGCGAGGGTCTCGGTGTCCTCCGGGTCGACGGCCTTCGGGTCGATGACCAGGCCACGCAGCTCGCCGGAGCCGGTGACCGTGGCCTTCACCAGGCCGCCGCCCGCCTGGCCGTCCACCTCGGTCCTGGCGAGCTCTTCCTGCGCGTTCGCCAGGTCCTGCTGCATCTTCTGGGCCTGCTGGAGCAGCTGCTGCATGTTGGGCTGGCCACCACCGGGGATCACGATCAGCTCCCTTTGCGGGTTCTCTGCTATGGGCTACGGGTTCACGGGGCCCTCTCGGGCTGTTTCCCGCCTGGCACGAGCCTACGTGGTCGGCGTTGACATGGCGTAAGCACTCTTTCGGGTGAGGAATAGGTGCCCCGATACCCGGTCAAGGACCTCGTCCGGGCGGAAAAACGACGAAAGCGCCGCCGTCGCCCTCTGTGGGGCGCTAGGAACGGAGCGTTACGTCCCGTCGGCTGTGTGCCGGCGTCGTCAGCAGCAGTAGGGAGTGCCGGGTGAGCAAGCCGGAGATGCAGCCCGAGAGAGCGGCCCGGGAAGGGCGCGACGACGGGAGGGACGATGGCGCGGGGCTGTGGGCGGGGGGTCGCGAGCTGACCGGACGGCCGTTCCCCACGGGTGACTGGGGGGAGCCCGCGGAGCGGCTGGAGGAGCTGTACCGGTGGGTGGAGCGGGGTGCGCTGGAGACGGTGACGTGGTACCTCGCGGACCGGGTGTGGAAGCGGCGGGCGGCGCGGGTGCTGCGGGTGGGGGCCGCGTGCGGGGCCGTCGCCGGGGCCTCGCTGCCGCTGCTCGACCTCACCGGGGTGATGGGCGGGGTGGCGCCCTGGGGGTATCTGTCGCTGCTGCTGTGCGCCGCGTGCGTGGCGGGGGACCGGTTCTTCGGGGTCACGTCCGGCTGGATACGGGACGTGGCCACGGCTCAGGCCGTGCAGCGTCGGCTCCAGGTGCTGCAGTTCGACTGGGCGGCCGAGAGCGTGCGGGAGGTTCTGGGGCCCACGGAGGGGACGGCGAGCGAGGCCGCGGAGCGGTGTCTGGGGGTGCTGCGGAGGTTCTCCGAGGACGTCACGGAGCTGGTGCGGGCCGAGACCGCGGACTGGATGATCGAGTTCCGGACGGGGGCCGCGCCGTTGGGAATTCAGACGGCGGGGGTGGGTGGAGGGCGGCCGGAGTCGTCGCCGAACGGGCGTGTTCCCTTGCCTCCGGGGGCACGGCCGAACATGCCGCGGCAGCGGCCGCCGGAGGCCAGGTGACTTCGCTCGCACCCGCCGCCCCTACCCGTCCTCAGGTCTGCGGCGCCGGAAACGCCACCGGGCCCCGCGCCCCCGCCCGGTTCACCGCGCGCACCCCGAAGAAGACGTTGTCCTTGGACAGGTCGACCTCGTACGACGTGACGTCGCCCGCGGGGATCACATGCGTCCACTCGGGAGCCGTCGTCTCGCGCCACACGATCTCGTAGCCCGCGAGATCGGGCTCGGAGCCGCGGGACCAGGTCAGCTGGGTGGCGTTCGTCAGGGTGGACGTGACGATCCGGGCGTCACGCGGCGTGCCGGGGGCCTGGGCCAGCGTCCACAGGGCGGCCGCGTTCACCCTGGCCACGCGCGCGGTGAAGGCGAAGTCGCAGAACTCCGGCAGGTCGCCGTACTGCTTGCCGTCCTCGACCCGCACGTCCTGGTGCTGATGGGCGAAGTCCTCGGCGGGCTCGGTGAAGCGGGCCGCGGGGTAGGCCCGTTCGAGGAAGGGGATGTGGTCGCCGCCACGGCGATAGCGGTCACGGCGGTAGATCACGCGGACGTTCATGCCCGTCGCGTCGTTGTCCGCCACGTCCCGGACGAACCGGGCCAGCTGGCGGGACGGGGAGTCGTTCTCGCCGCCCACCGAGCGGCGGATCGCGGCCTGTTCGGGGGTCTCGGAGGACGGTACTCCCTCCGCGAAGAGACGGATCGTGTACGGGTCGCGCGTCCCGTCGTCCGCCGTCGGGCTGCCGACGATGTCGTTGGTGAACATGCCCTGGACGTCCGTACCGGCCGCCTTGTACCGCTGCGCCATGTACGCCGCCCCGTACAGCCCCTGTTCCTCCCCCGCCACCGCCGCGAACACGATCGTCGAGGCCGGCCGACGCCGCGCCATCACCCGGGCCAGCTCCATGGCGACGGCCACCCCGGAGGCGTCGTCGTCCGCGCCCGGCGCGTCGGAGGTGGCGTCCATGACGTCCGACGCGCGCGAGTCGTAGTGCCCGGAGACGACGTACACCCGCTCCGGGGTCACCGAACCTCGCAGCGTCGCGACCACGTTCGTGATGCGGGTCGGCACAGGGATACGGCTCGCCGGTTCCTGGATGTACGACTGGAGGTCCACCGTCATCCGGCCGCCTGAGGCGGCGGCGTACGACCGCATCCGAGCCGCGATCCAGTCGCGTGCCGCGCCGATGCCGCGGTCGGGGTCGTCCTGCGACGACAGGGTGTGGCGGGTGCCGAAGGAGACCAGTGTGCGGACCGTCGCCTCGATGCGGCCGGGGTCGATCTCCCGTAAGAGGGCGCGGAGTTCACGGGAGGGGGGTTGCGCGGTGGCTGGTGCGCTGTCGGTGTCTCCTTCGTCTCCGTCCGCCGCCCTCGCTGTCCCGGGGGCTGCCGTGGCCGTGGCCGCCACCCCCGCCGCAGCCGTGGCCGTCAGAACCGTTCTCCTGCTGGGGCGCATGCGTCCTCCGCGAGCAGCCGGGGCGTGCCAACGGTGTCATGGTTGTGGACGCGTCAAACGGGGGCAAGGGTGCCTCAGGGGGCTGCTGTGCCGTGCGGCAACGCTCCACGGGCTCCCATTCCACGTGGGCCACTCCCCCGAGCCGTACGGTGGGGTCACGGTACGGTCCGGGCCGGGACATTCCGGATGCGGCGCCTGAAGTTCAGCGAAAATTCAGCGACTTGACCGGGCGGTCGCCAAGAGGCCTGCCTGGCTGGTGCGTTCGGCCGGTGCGTTCGGCCGGTGGGTTCGGCCGGTGGGTTCGGCTGGTGGGTTCACCCCGCCTTGGTGTACGTCAGCGCGTCCCCCGAGTCCGCGTTCACGCGGCGCAGCCGGCCGTCGGCGCTGATCTCGACCTCCGAGGCGGCGCCGGGGGAACAGGTGCTCGCCGGGCCGACCGTGACGGTGGAGGGGCCGATCTCCAGCGGGCCGTCGCCGCTCGGGGCCGACGCCAGCTCGGCCTGGAACACGCAGTGGTAGGTGCCGCTCCCGACCGGTCCGTCCGCCGTGAGGGAGAGGACCGTGTCGCCGACCTCGCCCTGCTGGATGACCAGACGGCGGGTGTGGTGCCCGGTGGCGTTGTCGATGCTCGCGTCCCAGGTGCCGAGGTACGCGGCGGGGATCGTGCCGTCCTCGGGGCCCTGTGTGGTCGGGTTCCCGCCGTCCGGTGAGGCCGAGGACCCGGAGGTGCCCGTGCCTGCGCCCGTGTCCGTGCCCTTGCCCGGCGTCGAGGGCGCGCTCGTCGTCGGGGAGGCCTTGTCGCCCCTCCCCTGGCCGGAACCGCCCTTCATCATCGCGTACACCGAACCGCCCGCCCCGAGCGCGACGACCAGCGCGACCGCGACGAGCGCGGCCGTGGAGCGGCCGTCCCTGCGCGGGGGCTCGAGCTGCGGGACACCGCCGGGGCCGTACGGGGGAGTCGGCCCGAGGGGGCCCGCCGGGGGGCCGTAGGGCGGGGTCGAGCCCATGGCGGAGCCGTACGGGCCGTGGGCGCCGTAGCCGGCGGGCTGCTGAGGCTGCTGGGGATAGCCGTACGCGGCGGGCTGCGGGTGGTGCTGGGGATAGCCGTACGCGGCGGGTGGCAGCGCCGGCGGGGGCGCCTGCCCGGGGCCGGCGACCTGGGTGGGCAGCCGGTCCAGTCCGCCCGCTCCGGGCCGGCCGGGCGGCGGGACCGGGGCGTGTCCGGGTGATGCCTCCGGGGCGGCGGGGGCGTGCTCCGGGGACGCGGGGGCGTGCTCCGGGGACGCGGGGGCGTGCTCCGGGGACGCGGCGGGGGCGGCGGGCGCCGCCTGCTCCGCCGCCGCTCCCCTGCCCGTCATCGCCCGGCCCGTCCCCGCCACCCCGGAGGCATCACCCGTTCCCGCCCGCCCCGTCCCCGGTCCGCCCGTCTCCTCCGGGTTCTCGGTGTCCAGCAACCGCACCGCGTGCCGCCCGAGTTGGGCCACCAGGGCGCTCGGCAGCCAAGGGTCCCGGGAGCGTCCCGCGAGGACGGTGTCCTCGGCGCCCGTGCGCTCCAGGATCCGGTTGAGCGTGGGCCGGGCCGCGGGGTCCTTGCGGAGACAGTCCCGTACGAGGTCGGCGAGCCCCTCCGGCAGGGCCGACAGGTCGGGCTCCTCCTGCGCGATGCGGTACATCAGCGCGTGCACACCGGAGTTGGCGGTCCCGAAGGGGAGGGCGCCGGTAGCGGCGTACGCGAGGACGGAGCCCAGGCAGAAGACGTCGCACGCGGGGGTGATCCGGTCCCCGCGCACCTGCTCGGGCGCCATGAACCCGGGTGACCCGACGAGCGCGCCCGTCCGCGTCAGCCCGCCGTCGGTGACGGTCTCCAGGGCGCGGGCGATCCCGAAGTCGATGACCCGGGGTCCGTCGATGGTCACGAGCACGTTGGACGGTTTGAGGTCGCGGTGGACGATCCCGGCGGCGTGGATGTCCTTGAGCGCGTGGGCGAGCCCGGCGGCGAGGATCCGCACGGACCGCTCGGGCAGCGCCCCGTGGTCGTGCCCGACGACGGTCTGCAGGCTCGGCCCGGCGACGTACCCGGTGGCCACCCAGGGCGTGTCCGCCTCGGTGTCCGCGTCGAGAACCGGGGCCGTCCAGTACCCGCCGACCCGCCGCGCGGCCTCGACCTCCTGCCGGAACCGGGCCCGGAACTCCTCCTGTTCGGCGAGTTCCTGCCGGACCAGCTTCACGGCGACGGTACGGCCGCGGTCGGACCGGGCCAGGTACACCTGCCCCATCCCGCCCGCGCCCAGCCGCGCGAGCAGCCGGTACGCACCGATGCGCTGTGGATCCTGCGCGCCGAGCTTCTCCATCGCCGCGCCACCTTCCCCCCGTGCGTATGCGACAGACCGAGGATAGTGCTGCGGTCCGGGAAGGTGAGGTGGGTGGTTTCTACGGTTTCGTAACAGTGGTCACCGCGGCCCGTGCCAACGGGTCCGGGAGCGTGGGCGACGCCGGGAAGCGGCAGCGCTCACTCGTACTTCTCCGCGGGCGCGCAGTCCATGTAGGAGCCGGACTCGTACGCCGCCCGGTCGCCGTCGCGGTCGCGGATCGCCTCCACGAGGCGGGCGTGGTCCTGGAACTGCTCGGGGCGCAGCGCGTCGCCGAAGTGGTCCAGCAGCGAGTCCCGGATCACCTCGCCGAGATCGGCGTGCAGCTCGGCCAGGACGGTGTTGTGGGACGCCGCGACGACGGCCAGGTGGAAGGCCACGTCGGCGTTCACGAAACCGACCCTGTCCCCGGCCGACCAGGCCTGCTCCCGCTGTTCCAGCGCGAGGTCGAGCCGCTCCAGGTCGTCCGGGGTACGGCGGACGCAGGCCAGGCGGGCCGCCCGGATCTCCAGGGCGCTGCGGACATCGGTGACGTCCTCGGTCCGGGCCTTTTCGAAGCGGGTGCGCATCATGCCGGCCAGCTCGCTGGTCGCCCGCACGTAGGACCCGGAGCCATGGCGGATGTCCAGAAGGCCGGTGTGCGCCAGGGCCCGGACCGCCTCGCGCACCGTGTTGCGGGCCACGCCGAGCTGCTCGACCAGCTCCGTCTCGGTGGGGATGCGGGAGCCGACGGGCCAGGCTCCGGAGGTGATCTGGCGCCGCAGCCTGGCGATCACCTGGTCGGAGAGTGCTTGTCGGCGTACGGGATCCATGGTCATCCCATCACTCTATGACAGCTCTCATCCCATGAGACTGCGTAAAACTCATCCTATGACTCTACGACCAACCACTAGACATTGAGTCATAGGATGAGTCTACGATAGGGCCTATGCCGAAGATCGGGATCAGGAATCGCGCCTTACGCACCGGCCGGGACACTCCTCCCAGCACGTCCCGGGGGATGCGCCGACTGGCGGTGGCGGCGCTCGTCCTCGCGGCCCTGAACCTGCGCCCGGGGGTCACCAGCCTCGGGCCGGTCCTGGAGGAGGTCCGCGACAGCCTGTCCATGAGCGGCACGGTGGCGGGGCTACTGACCTCCATCCCCGCCGTGTGCTTCGCCCTGATCGGCTCGACGGCCCCGGCCCTGGCCCGGCGCCACGGCGCGGCCGGCGCCATCGCGGCGGCCGGCGTGGTGCTGACGGCCGGCCTCGCGCTGCGCCCGTTCGCCGCCGATCCCGTCCTGTTCATCGCGCTGACCGCCCTGTCACTCGCCGGCATCTCCATCGCCAACGTGCTGCTCCCGGCCGTCGTCAAACAGCGCTTCCCCAGCCAGGTGGGAGCGATGACGGGCCTGTACTCCATGGCGCTGAACGTCGGCGCCTCGTCCGCCGCCGCCGTCACGGTCCCCCTGACCGAGGCGTTCGGCGGTGACTGGCGGTACGGCCTGGGGGCCTGGTCGGTTCTGGCCGCGCTGGCCGTGCCGCCCTGGCTGGCACTCGCCCGCCGCCGACCGCCACCGGAAGCGGACCGGACGGACGGCACCAGCGGCCGACCAGGGGGCCCCCGGGGCAATCCACAGGCCGACCCTCACGCCAGCCCACAGGGCCATCCCCAGGTCAGGCTCTCCCGTGACCCCACCGCCTGGGCGCTCACCGCCTACTTCGGGCTGCAGGCGGGCTCCGCCTACATCATCATCGGCTGGCTGCCACAGATCTTCCGCGACGCGGGGCTCTCCGCCGGCACCGCCGGCCTGCTGTTCTCCGGCACCTCCCTGCTGGGCGTCCCGCTGTCCTTCGCCCTGTCCGCCGTGGCCGGGAAGCTGCGTCACCAGAGCGGGATCGCGGCGACGATCGGCGTGTGCGGCCTGGCCGGATTCGCGGGACTGTGGGCGGACCCCTCCGCAGCGCCCTGGCTCTGGGCGTTCCTGCTGGGCGTGGCCAACTGTTCCTTCCCCCTGGCCCTGACGATGATCAGCATGCGCGGACGTGACAGCGCCACGGTCGTGCGGCTCTCCGGCTTCGTGCAGAGCTTCGGCTACCTGCTGTCGATCCCCGGGCCCGTCGTCGTCGGCGTTCTCTACGACCGGTCCGACGGCTGGCGGCTGCCGCTGACCTTCGTCCTGCTGCTCACTCTGGTCCAGATCGCCGCGGGCCTGCTCGCGGGCCGCAATCGCCAGATCGGCTGAGGGCACGGCCGCGAACCGGCGCGACGAGAAATACTGAATCCATGGATTGATTTTTCCTGGATTTCACTCAAAAAACCCAGTTGACCTTGCAGCAGAATTGCTCCTAGAATTCAAATGGAGCAAACGGCAGAAGATGCCACGCAAAATCAGTTCGACGCACGAACAGTGGACGAACAGGCGTGATTCCAGAAATTCTGCCAAAGCCGCCAACTGCACTCGGCCGGCGAGAAATTCCGAACACCGCACCAGGCAAGAATCATCGTTCGAGGCGGCGCCCCGCCCACGGAAAAGGCGCCGCTGTCCAGTCATGCGGAAAAGGGAAACTCATGAGCACAGATGTGATGTCCGGCACTCGTCGCGCTGCCGCCAGCCTGACCGACCTGCTCACCGACCGGGCGCACCGGGCCCCGGACCGGATCGCCGTCGCCCACGAGAACCAGAGCCTGACATTCGCGCAGCTCATGCAGCGCGGCAAAGCGTTAGGGGCATTCCTGCGGCGAGCGGGTGTGACCAGGGACGACCGCGTCGGTGTGTTCATGGAGCCGTCGCTCGACCTGGTGACGAACGTCTGGGGAATCCTGTGGGCCGGCGCATCCTACGTGCCCCTTTCACCGGAATACCCCGAAGAGCGGATCGCCTACATGATGGCGGACGCCGGAGTGGACATCGTCCTCACCCAGGAATCACTCCGGCCGACCCTCCGTGAATTGTCACCGGCCGACGTCCGGGCTGTCACCCCCGAGGAGGTGTTCGGGTTTACGGAACCGAATGACCTGACCACTGATTTCCTGCCCGGTGCCCGTCCCGAGGACCTCGCGTACGTCATCTACACCTCCGGCAGCACCGGAAGACCGAAGGGGGTGATGGTCGAGCACCGGAGCATCGTGAACCAGATGCGCTGGCTGCACGACGCGTGCGGAATCGACGCGGGCGAGACCGTTCTCCAGAAAACCCCCATGAGTTTCGACGCCGCCCAATGGGAGATTCTCGCCCCCGCCTGCGGCAGCAAGGTGGTGATGGGCGCCCCCGGCATCTACCGCGACCCCGAGGCGATCATCGCCACCATCAACCGGCACGACGTGACCACCCTGCAGTGCGTCCCCACCCTCCTCCAGGCGCTCCTCGACACCGACAGCCTGCCCGCCTGCCGGTCCCTGCGCCGGATCTTCAGCGGCGGCGAGGCCCTCTCCCGAAGTCTCGCCGTCCAGTGCCTCGACGCCATGCCGACGGCCCGTCTGGTCAACCTCTACGGCCCGACCGAGTGCACCATCAACGCCTCCGCCTACGTCGTGGACCGCGCCGCGGTGGACGACGGACCCCGCACCATGCCGATCGGCACTCCCGTCCGCGACACCACCTTCCACATCCTGGACGCGCAGGGGAAGCCGGTCGCGACCGGCGAGATCGGCGAACTCCACATCGGCGGCACCCAGGTGGCCCGCGGCTACCTCGGCCGCCCCGACCTCACCGCCGACCGGTTCGTGCACGACCCCTTCTCCAGCGCCCCCGGTGCCCGCCTCTACCGCACCGGCGACCTGGCCCACTTCAACGCCGACGGCACGGTGCAGTTCGTCGGCCGTGCCGACAACCAGGTCAAGTTGCGCGGCTACAGGGTCGAACTGGACGAGATCCGCCAGACGATCGAGACCCACGACTGGGTGCGCGGCGCCGCCGTCCTGCTCCGCGACGACGACGCCACCGGCTTCCAGAACGTCGTCGCCTTCGTCGAACTCAACCCCAAGGAAGCCGCCCTGATGGACCAGGGCAACCACGGCTCCCACCACCAGTCCAAGCGCAGCCGGCTCCAGGTCAGGGCCCAGCTGTCGCACGCCGGCTGCCGCGACGCCGCCGAACTCGACGGCCGGCCGGTGGTCCGGCTCCCCGGCGCCGAGGCCACCCTTGAGCAGCGCGCCCGCGCCTTCGCCCGCAAGACGTACCGCTTCTACGAGGGCGGAGCGGTCAGCCGGGACGACATCCTGCGGCTGCTTGAGCGGCGCACCCCGCCGGAACTCCCCACCCGCACGCTCGACGGCCTCACCACGGCCGAACTCGGCCGAATCCTGCGGAACTTCGGCCAACACCTCAGCGACCAGCGGCTCCTGCCCAAGTACGCCTACGCCTCACCCGGCTCCCTCTACGCCACGCAGATGTACCTCGAACTCGACGGGGTGGGCGACGTGGCCCCGGGCCTGTACTACTACCACCCGCTGAACCACCACCTCGTGCTGATCGGCCCGTCCCCACGAGGATCCGCACCCCGGGCAGCGATCCACTTCCTCGGCAAGCACCGGGCGATCGAGCCCGTCTACCGCAACAACATCCGTGAGGTCCTGGAGATCGAGGCCGGGCACATGGTCGGCCTGTTCGAGGAGGTGCTGCCCGCCCACGGCCTGCGCCTCACGGCCGCCGCGTACCGGACGGCCGTCAAGGACCGCCTCGACTGCGCCGAGGAGGACCACTACCTGGGCACGTTCGAGCTCCAGCCGTACGACGCGAGCGTGCCGAGCGAGGACACGGACGCGTTCGACATCTACGTCCAGGCCCACTCCGGCCGGGTCGACGGCCTCCCGGCCGGCCAGTACCGGTACGCCGACGGCACCCTCGTACGCATCGGTGACGACGTGGTGCTCAAGAAACACGTCATCGCCATCAACCAGCGAGTCTACGAACGCGCCGCCTTCGGTATCAGCCTCGTCGCCACCAGCCCCGACGCCTGGCGGCAGTACCTGGACCTGGGCCGCAAGCTGCAACGCCTGCAGATGAACGACCTGCGCCTCGGCTTCATGTCCTCCGGCTACAGCTCCGAGTCCGGCAACGACCTGCCCTCGGCCAAACGGCTGAGCAGGATCCTCACAGACCACGGGCTGCCGACCGGACCGTCGTACTTCTTCGTCGGCGGGCGGGTCAGCGACGAACAGACGCACAGCGAGGGCATGAAGGAGGACTCGGTCCACATGCAGGGGCCGGCCGAGCTGATCAAGGAGGACCTGGCCGGACTGCTGCCCCGCTACATGCTGCCCAACCGGATCGTCGTCCTGGACCGGTTGCCGCTGACCGCCAACGGCAAGATCGACAGCAAGGCGCTGGAGGCGTCCCAGCAGGCCGAACTGGCCGTCTCCGAGCGCAGGTTCGTCGCGCCACGGACGCGCTCGGAACGCCGGGTCCGCGATATCTGGCAGGCGGTGCTCAAGCGCGAACAGGTCTCCGTCATGGACGACTTCTTCGATCTCGGCGGCAACTCCCTGCTCGCCGTGGCCCTCGTCAGCCGGCTGAACGCGGACTTCGGCGGCACGATCCCGCTCCAGGTGCTGTTCGACGCCCCCACCGTGGAGAAGCTCGCCGCGCGGCTGGACGCGGAGTCGTCCGAGCCGCTGCCCCGGCTGGTGCCGCTCCAGCCCGAGGGCACGGGCACCCCGCTGCACTGCTGGCCAGGCCTCGGCGGCTACCCGATGAACCTGCGTCCGCTGGCCGCCGCACTGGGCACCGGCCGGCCCGTCCACGGGGTGCAGGCCCACGGCATCAACCGCGGCGAGGTCCCCTACTCCACCGTCCGCGAGATGGCGACGGCCGACGTCGAGGCGATCCGGGAGATCCAGCCGCACGGCCCCTACCTCCTGTGCGGCTACTCCTTCGGCGCCCGGGTCGCCTTCGAGGCGGCGCACCAGCTGGAGCAGGCCGGCGAACAGGTCGAGCACCTGTTCCTCGTCGCTCCCGGCCAGCCGCGGCTGCGGCCCCAGGACGCCGCCGGGGCCGGCGGCACTGCGGACTTCGGCGACCGTGCCTTCCTCGCCATCCTCTTCTCCGTCTTCGCCGGCACGGTCACCGGCCCGCTGCTGGACGAAGCCCTGCGGACCGTCACGGACGAGGACGGCTTCGTCTCCTTCATCACCGCGGCGTTCCCCGGCCTCGGGGAGGACCTGGTGCGGGCCGTCACGGGCGTCGTGAAGCGCACGTACTCCTTCACGTACGCGTTCCACGAGCTGACCGGACGGCGCCTCGACGCGCCGGTGACGCTCGTCAAGGCCGCCGACGACAACTACTCCTTCATCGAGCACCGGAGCGGATACTCCGCCCGGCCGCCCGCCGTCCATCAGCTGCGGACCGGCCACTACGAACTGCTGCGCGAGCCGCACGTCGCCGAACTCGCCGCGCTCGTCAACGACCGGCTGAACGCCGGTGTCCCCACGGCCCCGCGTCCGGGCCAGGCCGCCCACGCCGTCTTCCAGGAGGTCGGAGTGCCCCACATCAACATCAAGCACTTCCCGGTGCCCATCACCGAGCAACAGGAGTCCGAACTGGTCGCCGCGGTCACGGCTGCGGTGCGCGACGCCTTCGGCTGCAAGGAGGACGTCGTCTCCATCGCGCTCGAACCCGTCGCCCAGGACGTGTGGAACGAGATCGTCTACGTGCCCGAGATCGTCGACCGGCAGGCCCTGCTGCGCAAGACGCCCAACTACTGAACCGCCGCCTCCAACTCCCGGAAGGACCAACTCCTCCCATGACGACCCCCGCACGCGGGCACCGTCCGGTGCCGCTGGTGTTCACCGACGAGGTGGCCTCCGCGCTCGCCGACGGCGACCCGGTGGTGGCCCTGGAGTCGAACGTCATCACCCACGGACTCCCCTACCCTGACAACGCTGCCACCGCCCGCAAGGTCGAGGAGGCCGTACGGACCGGTGGCGCGGTACCGGCCACGATCGGCATCGACGGCGGCCGCATCCTGGTCGGGATGACCGACGCGGACATCGAGCGCTTCGCCGCCACGCCGGGCATCCCCAAGGTGAGCAGCAGGGACCTGGCGGCCGTCCTCGCCTCGGGCGGCACGGGCGCCACCACCGTCGCCTCCTCCCTGGTCGCGGCGGAGCTCGCCGGCATCCCCTTCTTCTCCTCCGCGGGCATCGGCGGCGTCCACCGCGGCGCCGAGACCACCATGGACGTCTCGTCCGACCTGATCCAGTTCACCCGGTCCAAGGTGGCCGTCGTCTGCGCCGGCGCGAAGAAGATCCTCGACCTCGGCCTGACCCTGGAGTTCCTGGAGACGCACTGCGTCCCCGTCATCTCCTACGGCTACGACGACTTCCCCGCCTTCTACTGCCGCTCCAGCGGGCTGCGCGCCCCGCAGCGTCTCGACGACGAGACCCTCATCGCCCGCGCCGTCGAGACCCACTGGGCACTCGGCAACCCCGGCGGCGTCCTCATCACCAGCCCCACCCGCCCCGAGGACGCGATCGACGGGCAGGACATCGAGGCGGCCATCGCCGAGGCCCTGGGCGCCGCCGCGCACGACGGGGTGAGGGGCGGCGCCGTGACGAAGTACGTGATGCGTGCCGTCGACCGCGCCACCGAGGGACGCTCCGCGCTGGCCAACATGGCCGTGCTCATCAACACCGCCGAGGTCGGCGGCCGGCTCGCCGCGGCCCACGCCCGGCTCCGACGCGAGGAGAACCAGTGAACCCGGCCCAGGCTCAGGAGACAGCCGTGACCCGTGTGGCGATGTTCGACCTGGACGGCACGCTCGTCGACTCCCCGCGAGCGATCGTGGAGGCGTTCACCGTCGCCTTCGAGGCGATGGGGGTCGACCCCCGCGATCCGGCCGACATCCGGGCCACCATCGGTCTGCCGCTGGAGCAGGCGTTCGGCAAGCTGCTGGGCGCGGGGCAGGACGACCCCCGGGTCACCGAGGGCGTCGCCCGCTACCAGGAGGCGTTCCGCACGGTCATCCTGCCCCGCGCCCGCTCGCTGGTCTTCCCGGGCGTGACCGAGGGCCTGACCGAACTGCGCCGCAGGGGCGTCGTGGTGACCGTCGCCACCAGCAAGTTCCACGCCAGTGCCGACGCCCTGCTGACCGCGGCGGGCCTACGCGACCACATCTCCGTCCTGATCGGCGCCGACGACGTCACCCACCCCAAGCCGCACCCCGAGCCGGGACTGCGGATCCTGGAACGGCTGGAGGCCCGCCCCGAGCACGCCGTGATGGTCGGTGACACCACCCACGACCTGAGGATGGCCGAGGCGGCCGGGATCGCGTCGGTCGCGGTCACCTACGGAGTGCACGAGCGGGCGGAACTCGAAGCCGCCGGGCCGGCGTACGTCGCCGAGACGTTCCCCGAGGTCGTGGCCCACATCGTCGGCACACTGCCCGACGGCTCCGCGGCGGGTGGCGAGCCGGGCGGTGACGACACGGTCGACCGCCTGCTCGACGACCGGACGTACCACATCGAGTTCAACGGCCACCTGACCAACCACGTCAAGCACGCCGTCGTCGCCCTTGCCGGCCTCGGCGTGGAGCCACGGCGGATCAAGGAGTACCACGACAACTACGTCACGCTCACGCCGTACGGCTGCCCCGTGGAGCCGGCCCGCGCGCCCCAGCAGACCGTCGACGACGACAACTGGCTCGGACTTCTCGGGCAACGCCGGGACTTCGCCGCCTACTGCGCCTTCTTCGACCGGCGCGAACGGGAGCTCGGGATGCCCGAGCTGCTGCGGCGCTACCTGCCGCGCCTGCTGCCGGGCTGGGTCGGAGCGCTCCAGCACGCGACCATCCACCTGGGCTGGGCCCTCGACACCGGCAACCGCTGGATGGCCATCGAGGGCATCGCCTACCTGGCCTTCGCGTATGTCGACTGCCACCCCGAGCGCGGCGTCCCCTCGGACGCGTACGGCGCGGAACGCCCCAAGGACTCGCTGCTGCGCATCGCCCGTTTCTGGGAGGACAACCAGCCGCGGCTCGGAGCGTGGGTGGAGAACCTGGTCGGCGAGACGACGGCCGACATCCACCCCGAGCTGCTCCGCTCCGGGCTGCAGTACCGGATCGCCCGGATGCTCGGCGAGGGACACCCGCAGATTTACGAGACACCCGCCTGGGTGGGCGACCAGGACCCCGGCACCAGCTGGGACGACCTCGCCTACCTGGTCACCCTGCTCTACCTGGCGGAACCGGGCGACTTCCTCCTTCTGCACCTCATGACCGCGCTGCACGCGATGCGGCACATCGCCGACGCCCTGCCCGCCGAGCGGCGTCCCGATGCGGTCGGGTGCTACTGGACCGGCATCCTCGGCGTGCTGTTCTCCCGCGGCCACTTCGCCCGGCCCGGAAAGCTGCAGGCGCTCGACGGTCTCTTCGACACCGCCGTGGACGACGTCACCGACCCGCGCTGGGCCCGGGAGTGGGACTGGCTCGTCGCGCGGGCCGTCGAGGAGGAGGAAGAGCACAACCCGAAGCTCGTCCACGTGATGCGAGAGCTGTGGCACCGCACGGGCGGACGGTCCATCTACCGCGTCGCCGCCGGGCAGTTCACCGCGACGCCCGAGCTTCCCCCCACCTTCGAGCAGCCCCCGGCCGACTGACCGCCCCCGACCCACCCGAGGAGCCAGCCATGACCACTGCGACGCCCACCGCAGCGACCCCGGCCGCCGAGCCGATCCGCGCCGCCGTGCCGATCGAGACGTACCTCGGCAGGAACGTCCACCTGCTTCCGCAGACCGCCCAGCTCCGTGCCCTGCACACCGTCATCCGCGACCGTGACGCCCGCCGGGAGGACTTCGTCTTCTACGCCGGCCGGATCATCCGTCTCCTGACCGAGGCGGCCCTGGGCCTCCTGCCTTTCGAGCCGCACGACGTCACCACCCCCGTCGGCAGCACGTACCCGGGTCTGCGCTTCGCCGGCGGGCTGTGCGGTGTGCCGATCGTGCGCGCCGGGGAGAGCATGGAGGCCGAACTGCGGGCCGTCGTACCCGGGATCAGGATCGGCAAGATCCTCATCCAGCGGAACAAGGCGACCAAACAGCCGCACCTGTACTACACGGCGCTCCCCGACGACATCGCGGACCGCCATGTGCTTCTGCTCGACCCGATGCTGGCGACGGGAGGCACGGCCCTCGCGGCCATCGAGGTCCTGCGCGGCCTCGGCGTGCCGGAGGAGCACATCGTCTTCGTCAACTTCATCACCTGCCCGGAGGGCATCACCTCCGTCTGCGCGCGCTACCCCGGAGTGAGGATCGTGACCTCCGCCATCGAGGAGGGCCTGAACGAGAACGCGTACATGCTCCCCGGCATGGGCGACTTCGGCGACCGGTACTTCGGCACGGAGCGCCGGACCGGAGGGTGACGTCCTGGACCGGAGGGCCACCTCGTGAGGGCCGCCTCTCGGGCGGCCCTCACCGCTCAGGGGTCCTTCCACCATGCCCGCCCGGGTCGCGCGGCCTGGCACCGCACCTCGCCGCGTTACCAAAAGGCCCCAGTAGCTCCGCTACGAGGACCTTTGCACCTTCGCTGCGTCGATCGTCCGGGTCGTGCCGTCCTTGAAGGTGAGGGTGAACGTTCCGGTGAGCAGGCCCGTGGGGTGGCCCTTCGGCCACCAGGCGGTCCACCGGCCGTTCTCGACCAGGGCGTGGATGGTCTTTCCGCGGTCGCGCAGGGTGACCTCCTTGACGTCGGAACCCGCCGATCCGAGCGCGTAGTTCAGCAGGCCCTCGCCCTCACCCCGGGAACCGTAGGTGTCCAGTTCGATCTGGCCGGCGGGGAGCTTCGCCACCTCGGAGACGGCCATCGCGGAGCGGGAGCCGTCGGATCCCATGATGCAGTACGCGGCGTTGCCGCCCCGCGTGATGATCATGGAGCCGACGGATCCGCGGATCTCCGCATTGCTGATCTCGGGGCGGGCCCCGGCGTCGCCGAAGTCCTTCGTGAACTCCAGGCAGTGCTTCTCGACCGCGGAGCCCTCGCCGGTGGCGGTGTTCAGGGTGTGGGGCGTGCTGGTCCAGGTGGCCAGTTCCGCAGAGGAGAGCGGTCCGGAGCCGTTGAGACCGGGCAGGCCGCCCGTCACCGCCACCACGGCCGCGCCCGCGGCGAGCGCGCCGACGGCCGTGAACGCGAGGCCCCGCACGAGCGGGCGGCGGAACGCGGCGCCTGCCTGGCGGCCGGGCTTCCCGGTGTCGCTCAGGACGGTCCGCAGCAGCCGCTCCTCGCGGTCGATGTCGGCGGCGGACGGTTCGGTGCGCGGTGCGGCGTCGAGCTCGGCGAGGCGGGAGAGAAGGTCGTTCTTCTTGATGCTGTTCATGAGGCGTCGGTTCCTGTTCAGTGCGTAGGGGCGAGGGCGGGCGAAGCGGCGGTGGTGGCCGTGAGCCGGACGGCGAGGCGCCGTTTCGCGCGGGTGAGGCGCATGGCGTAGGCGGCGCGGGTGCAGCCGAGAACCTTCGCCGCGTCCTTGGCCGCGAGTCCCTCCCAGACGTGCAGCGCGAGGACCTCCTGGTCGGCCGGAGGGAGTTCCTTCCAGGCGGCGACGAGGTCCATCCGGCTGTCCACCTGGGCCGTCGCGTCGAACACCATGGCGGCTGAGGCGGTTTCGGCGGTCTGCTGGATGTGCACCACGAGCGCGGACTGCCGGCGCATGCCGCGGTGCGCGTTCAGCATCACCTTGCGTGCCGTGCCGAACAGCCAGGGCCGCGGGTCCGAGGGGAGCTCACGCCGGCGGCGCCACGCGGTGAGGAACGTCTCTCCCACGATGTCGTCGACGTTCATCGGGTGGGCACGCCGGCGTACGAACCGCAGCACGTCCTCGTAGTGTGCCCGGTACACGTCCGTGAACTGGGCTTCGGTCTCGATGGGCATGGCTTCCTTCCGTAGCTTCTGCCCGTACGTGTCCGGGACCGACGCGTGTGCAACAGGAGTGACGACGAGACGTCTTCGCACCCCGCCGTTTCTCGCTCCGCCGTTTCTCGCTCCGCCGTTTCTCGCTCCGCCGTTTCTCGCTCCGCCCTTTCGCCCTCCATCCCCTTTCCGGCTACGCCCTGACGACGACCTCGATGTCGCGCGGGCCGCGCGGATCGATCTCGTAGTGGGTGTCGTACTGGCTGCTGAAGCCGGTCACGCGCACCACGTCGCCCTTCTTCAGGGGGGTGACGTCGATGCCGGTCTGCACATTGACGAAGACCAGCACTTCGCCCGAGCCGTCGTCGACGGAGAGCTTGTAGCCGTAGGGGAGGTCGCTCGCCGGGGCCTGGGTGATCCGGCCGGCCACGCGGACGAGCCGCCCCTCGGTCCGCTCGCCGACCGCCCCGGTGCCGAGCCGCCGCGGTTTCACCGCCCGGCCCGGGTCGCCGAGCTCGACGTCGGACCGACCGGACGGCACCAGGGTGAGCAGCCCGGACTTGTCCGTGAGCGTGCCGGTGACGCGCGCGTGCCGATAGGGGGCCGCGTGCGGGTCGGCCGGCACGCTCACGTAGATCCCGGCGGTCCTGTCCTGGAGGCCGAAGCCCTTGTCGCCGAAGCTCGACTCGAAGGCTCCCGAGGGAGTGGTCACCGAACCCTCCACGGTGACCACCGTCCCGAGCGGCAGGTGACGGGCGCGGGCGATCGGCATCGCCGCCGCGTGTGGCGCGGCGGTCACCGAACCGGCCCGCTGCGTGGCGCAGCCTTCGGGCAGGCAGGGCTGGGCGGCGACCGGGGCCGCCGCGCCCAGCAGGGCGCCGGTGGTCAGCAGCGCGGCAGCCGTCCGGCCGATCCGGGACGACAGGGGCATGGGGGCACCTCACAGGGTTCCGGTGACATGGCCCCACCAGGCTGTCATCGGTCCCACCGCTCGCGCCGCGAAATACCGCCGTTCGGGCGCGCGGCGAACGTCGCCGTTCGGGCGCTACGGCTCCGTGCCGGGTGCCTCGATCTCCTCCAGCGCCGCCGACAGGCGTTCCAGTACGCGGGCCGTCTCGGCGAACTCCTCCTCCCCCAGCGCCTTGGCGAGCCGGCCGGCGAGGGTCGCGTGGCCCGGGTCGATCTCGGCGACGGCGGCGCGGCCGGCGGCCGTGGGGGTGAGGAGCTTGGCGCGGCGGTGGGCCGGGTTGGGGAGGTACTCGGCGAGGCCGCGGTCGACGAGCAGGTCGGCGACGCGCTGGACGCTCTGCCGGGTGATGCCCATGGCGCGGGCGATCCCGGAGACGGGCAACGGCTCGCGCAGGACCGCGCCGAGCACCTGCCACCAGGCCGCGGTCAGCCCGGCCGGGCGCGCCAGTTCGTCGGCCACGGAGAGGAACTGCCCGTTCAGCCGGAAGACGGTCAGCGCGGTGCGGCTGAGCAGGTCCTGGAGCTCCCGGCCCGCCAAGCCCTCCGTCCGCTCGTCGCTCACCGCCCGGCCGCTTCCAGGACCGCGTACGCCTCGGCGTCCGAGTCGTGGAACAGGCGGTACCAGGCGTCGAGCACCTCGCCCTCGTACACGCCGAGGAGGCGGAAGACCTCTCGGGCGAAGGCGACGGGTTCGGTGGGCCCGGCCGTGACGAGGGCGCCCCCGTGCGAGGTGTCCGTGACCGCGTCCGCCTCCACGTACCGCTCGCCACCGCCGTACCCCGTCGCCGCCAGGTAGAAGGAGACCGCGCTGGTGTGCTCGCGGTCGTCCAGCAGACCCTCGCGGGCGAGCCCGGCGGTCGCCCCGCAGATCGCGGCGACGGGCACCCCGGCCGCCAGGAAGGCGCGCGCCGTGCGGGCGAAGGGAGCGAGGTCGTCAGTCGTGTCCCAGAGGTCCGCGCCCGTGAGGATCAGCAGCGAGCTGTCCTCGGGCCGGAGTTCGTCGAGCGTCGTGTCGGGCTGGATGCGCACCCCCGCGATGGTCCGCACCGGCTCCGGCCCGGGCCCCACGGTCACGATCTCGTACCCCGCCCTGGCCAGATACGCCGTCGTGTGGCCGGTCTCCCAGTCGGCGAACGTGTCGTAGACGGCGAGGTGGACGGGCTTGCGACGCGCGACGGCGCCCGCGCCGCCGTCCGTCTCGGTGTCGGTGCCGTTCATGACCGTTCCTCCTCGGGTGGACCCTGATGGCTATGTCAGCATCCTGTCACTTAGACAGCATGCTGTCAATATTCGGCATGAGGAGGCCACGCATGGCGCCTTCAAACCACAGGGCCGCTCTCGACTGCCTGGCCGGCCTGAGCGGCGATACGGCGCAGCCATATGTGGGCCGGTTCCCGCTCATGGAGGGGATGCCACCACAGGGCCTCCACCAAGTGGCCGATCTCGAAGGCGGGTCGGACGACGGTGATCGGTTGTCCGGAGAGGGTGGGGATCGCGACCCGTTCGGGCATCAGGCCGATCCGGTCGGTCCCCGCGACCAGGTGGGGAATGGCCAGGAAGTTCTCCGTGACGATCTCCGCGTGCGGTTCGATGCCCTCGGCGTGCAGGCGGTTCAGGGGGGAGAAGACCGGTGACGGGTGACGGTAGGGCAGCACCCAAGGGCGTTCGGCCAGTTCCTCCCGCCCGAGGACGGCCGGGGCGCGGTCGGCGGACATCACGCACACCCAACGGTCCTTGTACAGGTCGAAGGTGGGGATGTTCGACAGGATGCCCTGGGGCAGGACGAGGGCGTCCACCGTGCGCAGGTTGTCCAGCGCCTGCTGCACGACCCGTTCGGTGCTGTGCTGGAACCGCAGCCGCACGTTCGGCGCGGCGGTGCGGACCAGGTCGGCCAGGGCCCGCCCGAACGTGGGCAGTTGGCAGTCGGCCATGATCACGGTGAACTCGTGCCGGGCCTGCGTGGGATCGAAGTCGGGGCGCGTCTGGAGGACCCGGTCCGCCCAGCTCAGGGCCTGCTCGGTGTGTTCCACCAGTCGTTCCGCCAGGGGGGTCAGCTCGTAGCTGTTGCCCACCCTGACAAGGAGTTCGTCGCCGTAGTGCCGGCGCAGCCGGGCCAGGGCCGCGCTCAGCGAGGGCTGGCTCAGACCCAGCCGTTGGGCGGCCCGCGTCACACTGCGCTCCTGGAGGAGCGCGTCCAGCGGCGGCAGCAGGTTGAGGTCCAGAGTCACGGCACCCACCTCGAATGATCATCAGCCCTGTCTATGTCGAGCATAGGTGATTTCGGCTTCCCTGATCCCAGGGCGGACGCCAGAGTGGTGACACGGCTCGGCGGACCTCGTGTCAGACGGACCGCCACCACCCCAGACGTTCGCATGCTCGGGCCTGCACCGATCGATGCAGGTGTTCCGAGCCCATCAAGGAGGCGACAATGCCGTCGTTCCATGTCCTGATCGCCGGCGGAGGCATCGGAGGGCTCTGTCTGGCGCAGGGTCTTCGCCGCGCGGGCATCAGCTGCACCGTCTACGAGAGCGCGCCGGGCATCGGGCGGGCCGGCTACCGCCTGCACATGAACGGCGCGGGTGGCCGCGCTCTCCAGCAGTGCCTGCCGGACAACCTCTTCGAGCTGTACATGCAGACCTCGCGCGAGACGCCGCGCCGTGAGGTCATGGTCGTGCTCGACCACCAGGCCCGCGAACTGGGCGCCCGCCCCCACATCGGCCCGCCCAACGACCCGAGCCGGCCGCACACAGCGGTCAACCGGCGCACGCTGCGCCAGATCATGGGCGTGGGCCTGGAGGACATCGTCCGCTACGACAGCACCGTCACCGGCTTCGAGACGGATGGCGAGAAGGTGCGGGTGCTGCTCGACGACGGCACGAGTGAGACCGGGGACGTACTGGTGGGCGCCGACGGCATCAACTCCGTCGTGCGCAGGCAGTTGCTGCCCGACGTTGCGGTCGTGGACACCGGAAGTCGTGGCCTGTACTCCATCGCACCGCTGACCGAGGATCTGGCGGCGAGCCTGCCCGAGGCACTGTTCGACGGTTTCGCCGTCGCCACGGGGCCGAACGGCGCGATGTTCGCCTACGGCGTGTACCGGCCACGCAGGCCGGTCGCCGAGGCGGTGGCCGAACTGGCGCCCGGCGCCCCTGTCGATCCCGTCGATCCCTACATCATGGTCAACTGCGGCCTTCCGCCCGGCAGCCCTGTCGCCGCTGGCGCTCCTGACCTGTGGCACAGCTCCCCTGAAACCCTGCACGCGCTGATGCGCACCGCGGTACGGGGCTGGGATCCCGCCCTGGCCGATCTCGTCGAGCACGTCGACGCGTCGACGATCTTCCCGGTGTCCACGCGGCACCTGCAGCCGGCAGAGCCCTGGCCGGCCGGCCGTGTCACCCTGCTCGGTGACGCGATCCACGCCATGCCTCCCTCGTTCGGCTCCGGCGCCAACACGGCACTGCGCGACGCCGCGGCTCTCGCCCGGGCCCTGGAGCGCGCCGCCCACGGCGACACACCCGTGGCGGAGGCCGTGGCCGAGTACGAGACCGACATGCGCGCCGAGGTCTTCCCCATCCTGCGCGCCTCGGCCGACCCGCGGGGCCTCGACGCCGACTTCCTGCCGG
The DNA here is from genome assembly GCF_055572015.1 of Streptomyces sp. NPDC030840. NCBI lineage: Bacteria > Bacillati > Actinomycetota > Actinomycetes > Kitasatosporales > Streptomycetaceae > Streptomyces > Streptomyces sp. NPDC030840. The sequence goes on from NZ_JBVIEE010000029.1 coordinate 66,346, forward strand.
ACGACCTCCCCGTCAGTCACACCTGATCGCCGACTTCCCGACACGAGCCGCACCACGAGGAGACCCATGCCCGTCACCGAAGACATCGAGTTCCGAGTGTCGGAACTGACCCTGCGGGGCAAACTGTTCCGCCCGACCGACGGCCCCGAACGCCTGCCCGTCGTCATCCTCCAGGGCGGCCTGGGCGGTCCCGCGGAATCCATGTTCGCCATGGCCGAGGGCTTTACCGACGCCGGTCTGGCCTGCCTGATCTACGACCACCGCAACACCGGCTACAGCGACGGCGAACCCCGTCAGCAGTTCGACCCCTGGCAGCAGTGCCGGGACCTGCGCGACGTCATCACCCATCTGACCCTGCGCGAGGAAATCGACCCCGACCGCATCGCCCTGTGGGGCATCAGCATCGGTGGCGCCAACTCCCTCTTCACGGCCGCCACCGACCGCCGGGTCAAAGCCGTCGTCAGCATCATCCCCCCGGTCAGCGGCTGGAGCGCGCGCACGCTCCAACCGGCCGACACGCTCGCGGAGCTGGAAGACCTCATCCCCGCCGACCGTCAGGCCCAGCTGCGCGGCGAGCCGGCCGCGAGCATCCGCCTGCACGGCGTCCCGGAACCCGGGGCCCCGGTCATGTTCAGCGACCAGGAGGGTCTGGAATTCGTCGAGAACATGATCCACCAGCTGCCCAGCTTCCGGAACGAGATCACCATCTCGACCCTCGACCGCATCTTCGAGATGGAGGTGCGCGCCTACGCCGAACGCATCACCGCCCCGGTCCTGATGATCCTCGCCTCCAAGGACACCGTCGCCCCCGTCGAGGAGGCCCGCGAGATGTACGAGCGGATCCCCGACCCGAAGGAGGTCATCGAGTACCCGGGCCAGCACTACGAGATCCTCTCCCACCACTTCCCCGAGATCATCACCCGCAGCGCCGACTGGCTGGCCGCCACCCTGCGCGGCTGACCGCCCCTCATCCACTCCCGTCCGGTCCGCCGGAGCCCGCGTGGCCCGGCGGACCGTCCCCACCCCCCGAACGCAGAGAGGTGTCGTCGATGCGTCTGCTCGGACTTGCCTGCGGGCAGCAGGACGGCAGTGCCGAGGTACTGCTGAAGGCCGCGCTCACCGCGGCCGCGCGCGAGGGGACAGCCGTCGAGATGGTACGGCTGACCGACCTGTCCCTGGTGACCGCCGCCACCGCGGACGCCGGGGACGACGCGGCCTGGTTCTGCGACCGGCTGCTCGACGCGGACGGCGTGATCGTCAGCTCCCCCACCTACACCCGCAGCGCACCGGGCGCGTTGAAGCTCCTCATCGACCGCGCCTTCGGTCCGCGCACGGACGTGGTCTTCGTCCGTGAGGCCCTCTCCCCCCGCGCACACGGCCCGGCCGAGCAGAACGAGACTCGCGGCCTTCTGGGCCTCGACACGGCCCCCGATCCGCGGGTCCTCAAGCCGCGCGTGGCCGGCTTCATCGCCGTGGGCGGCTGCCCGTCACCCCACTGGCGCACGCTGACGCTGCCCACTCTGCACGCCCTGGCCTTCCCCCTGCACATGGCCGTCGCCGACCAGATGGAAGTCCCCACCCCCGGTGGCCTGGGCGGCATAGCCACCGACCCGGCGGCTGTGCTGCGCGCCGAGCGGCTGGGCGGCGCGGTTGCCCGGCAGCTCGGCCTGCCCCACGACGAGGTCCGGTTCCTGGGGGAGCCCGGCACCTGCCCGATGTGCCACCTCGACCTGATCGTGCTGCGCGACGGCCGCGCCGAATGCGGCACCTGTGGGGCCGCGGGCCGTTTCGTCGTCGAGGACGGCGACGTCCGGGTCGACTTCTCCGCCGCCGGCACCGCTTCCTCCGTCCACACCCTCACGGAGCTGGAGGAGCACTACCGGGAACTGTTGAGCGTCGCCTCACTGGAGCCAGACCCCCAGGAGATCGACAAGCACGCCGCCGCGTTCCGTGACAGCGTCCCCGTCGTGCGCCCACCACGGCCGTAGACGACCGTTCGTGCGGATCGCCAGTCTCACCGAAGAGAGCGGCACGGTCGTCGTGGATCCCGCCCTCGAACTGGGGCCTCCTGGTCGAGACGCTGTGGTGGCACCCCGTGCACGAACGCGGCCCTGCCCACCTCTGGCTGCGCCACACCGGGGCGCACGCGGGTTGGCTGCTCACCACACAGGACACCGTCTTAACCGCCGACAGCGGTGCGCTTAACCTCTCGCTCCCTAGCGTCGTGGCCATGGACAGCACAGGAAACCTCACAGAGATGACCGCCCACCTCGGGCTCGATCTCGTCGCCGTGACCCTGCTGACGTGCGGTGTCTTCCACCGCCGGCACCACAGGCGCGAGCTCGTGCCCGCGTACCTGGCGCTCAACGTCGCGTTGTTCGCGGTCGTCGCCGCGCTCGGCCGGGTCGGCGACAACGGTGGGCTGGCCCTGGGCTTCGGGCTCTTCGGAGTCCTGTCGATCGTTCGGCTGCGCTCCGCCTCGGTACAGCACCAGGAAGTGGCCTACTACTTCACGACCCTGGTCCTGGGACTGCTGTGCGGTCTCCCCGGCCTCGGCCTCGGCGTCGCCGCCGCCCTCGCGGGGGTGCTCCTGCTCGTCCTCTACGCGGCCGATCACCCGCGTCTGTACGCCCGCGAGCGGCGCACGGTCGTCACGCTCGACGCGGTGTACGAGGACGAGGACGCCCTCCGCGCCGACCTGCGGCGACGGCTCGGAGAGCCGTTCGGATGGACCGTGCGCGAGGTGGACTACGTGCGGGACCTGACCGTGGTGGAGGTGAGGTACCGGGCCGCGGCCGACGGTACGCGGACGTCTCCGCCCGCTCGGACGCCTCTCGCGTCCCGCGCCTCCGCCACCGCCGTGACCGGCACGCCCGCTCCGCGCACCGCCCCGAAGGAGCCGGCGACGTGGTGACCGGTACCGACGTGGTGACCGGTGCGGACGCGGTGACCGGTGCGTCCGCACAGGCCCTGCGCGCCGTCGAGCGGGCGGCGGCCGCCGCGCACCCGATGTCGCTGGCCGAGCTGAACGCCCGTGCGGAGTTGCTGGCCCGCCACGACAACAGCTACGTCGTGCCGGTCCCCGTCTTCGAGGACTTCGCGGCCCGGCTGACCGATCCGCGCCGGCCCGGCGGGCGCCCCGCCTTCCGTGTCCTCGCCATCGAGGGTCTGCGCTGCTTCCGGTACCGCTCCACCTACTACGACACCCCGGAGCTGCGTACGTTCCACGACCACCGGCAGGGGCGCCGGCGCCGTTTCCGGATCCGGGAACGGGTGTACGAGGACAGCGGCGAGCGGCAGTTCGAGGTCAAGCTCAAGAGCGGCCGGGGCGAGACGGTGAAGCACCGCCGGCGGATGACCGCGGGCGACCGGCCACTCGACGGGACACGGCTGGAGTTCCTCGCCCGGGTGCTGAGGGAGGCGTACGGCACGATCGACGTCCCGTACGGTCTCGTGCCCGCCCTGCGCACGGACTACCGGCGCGTCACGTTCGTCGCCGACGGGCAGCGCGTGACCTGCGACGCGGGGCTGGTCGTGCGGGACGAGGCGCTGGGCGGGCGAGCCGTCGCGGACGGTGGGCTCGTGCTCGTCGAGACCAAGACACGGGGGCACCTGACGGAGGCGGACAGGATGCTGCACGGGTACGGGGTGCGGCCGGCCGGATTCACGAAGTACAGCGCCGGGCTGGCGGCCGTACGGCCGGAGTTGGGGGCGAACGCGTGGGCCCGCGCGGTGCGCAGGGTGTTTCCGTAGACGGCAGGCCGGTGGTCCCGGTCAGGGAACAACGGTCAGGGGGCTGCCCTCGGGAACGTGAGCGTCACCCTCGCCCCTCGTGCGCTCCGCGCCGTGAAGGTGCCCCCCGCCTCCTCCGCCGTGCGGCGGGCGATGTCCAGGCCGAGGCCGGTGGAGCCCGCGCCGCTGGTGCCGCGGACCGCGGGGTGGGTGCCCGCGCCGCCGTCGGGGAAGCCCGGGCCCTCGTCCTGCACCACGAGCTCCGCGGTCTCACCGGCCGTCCGGACCGTGACGCGGAAGCCGGTGCCCTGGGGGGTGTGGTCGAGCACGTTCCCGATCAACGCGTCGAGCGCGGCGGCGAGTTCGTCGGGCGGAACGGGCACGGGGAGGGGACCGGGAGAGGTCCCGACCTCGACGGCCCGGCCCTGGTCCTCGGCCAACGGCAGCCAGAACGCGGTCCGTTCGCGCGCCACCGCCGACAGGTCGGACGAGGGGTCGGCCTCCCGCAGGGGGCGCCGCGCCCGGCGGATGACCTCGTCGACGCCCAGCTCCAGCGCGGCCACCCCTCGCGTGATCCGCTCGGCCTCGGCGGGGTCACGCAGGGTCTCGGCGTCCAGCCGGAGCGCGGCGACGGGGGTGCGGAGACGGTGGGCGAGATCGGCCGCGTTCTCCCGTTCGGCGGCGAGGATTTCGTCGATGCGGGCGGCGAGCCGGTTCAGCCGGTCGCCGACCAGGCGGAGTTCCGGTGGCCCGGCCGGTTCCGCGCGGGCCGACAGGTCTCCGGCGGCCAGCCGGTCCGCCGTCCCGGCCAGCGAGCGGGTCGTGCCCACCAGCCGCGCGCCCAACCGGTCGGCGAGCACCAGCCCCAACAGGACGAGACCCGCGCCGATTCCGGCCAGCACCAGCCAGGACGCGAGCACTCCGTCGTACAACTGCCCCGGACTCACAGCCACCTGCACCACCGCCGTGCCGTCCGGGGCGCCGTGCACAGGGACCAGCACGAACCGTCCGCCGCCGGACGGCTCGTACGTGAACGCCCGCCCCGTACGCGCCAGCCGGACCGCGCCCGTGACCCGCGCCGGGGCGCCGACGACGGAACCGTCGGCGAGGATGAGCGACGTCCGGGGAAGACCGGCGCCGTTGGCGCTCCGCACGGTCTGCTCGGCATCCTCCTCGCCTCGCGCGCCGCTCGCCAGCACGGGCCCCACGGCCGACGCCACCCACTGCGCCCGCGCCGTGGCCTCCGCGGTGGCGCGGTCGGCGGCGTGCGTCCGCGTGAGCAGCGTGAGGGGTACGAGCAGAGCGGCCAGGACCAGGGCTGTGGTGGCCCCGGTCAGCAGGAGCAGCCGGCGCCGCACTACGGCTCCCCCGTCGCGCCGGTCCCGCCGTCGGGCGTGGGTGCCATCAGCTTCACGCCCACGGTGCGGACCGTGTGCAGATAGCGCGGCGCCTGGGCCGTCTCGCCCAGCTTCCGCCGCAACCACGACAGATGGACGTCGACCGTCTTGTCCGCGCCGCCCAGCGGCTGCTGCCAGACCTCGGCCAGGAGTTCGCGGCGGGAGACGACCTGGCCGGCCCGGCGCGCCAGGTGGGCCAGCAGGTCGAACTCCCGGGGGGTGAGGTCGAGGGCCCGGCCGTCCAGGGCGACCTCGCGGGCCGCCGGGTCCAGGACGAGACCGCCCACCCGCAGCGGCTCCTCGGGCTCGGCCGTGCCCAGCCGCCGCAGCACGGCCTTGATCCGCGCGTCGAGCTGGGCCGCGCCGAACGGCTTCACGATGTAGTCGTCGGCGCCGTTCTCCAGCAGCGCGACCATCTCCGGCTCCTCGTCCCGCGCTGTCGCCACGATCACCGGTACGTCACTGACCGCCCGCAGCATGCGCAGCACCTGCCCGCCGTCGACGTCCGGCAGCGCCAGGTCCAGGACGACCAGGTCCGGCGGGCGGGTCATCGCCGCGTCGAGTCCCGCCATCCCGCTGGGTGCCGTCGCGACCGCGTGCCCCCTGTCCCGCAGGGCACGCACCAGTGCTCCGCGCAGCGCGGGATCGTCCTCCACGACAAGTAGGTGGGCCATGACGAACACGGTAGCCAGATGCTGTACGCCAGATGGAATCCAGGTGAACGGCCGGTCCGTCGGAGGGGCAGCTTTGCAGGTGTCTTAACCCCGCTTTAGGGAAAGGTGCGGCAGGGTCCTGTCAGCGTCCTCCCGCACGGCGGCGGGGGCGGACGTGTACGAGCCCGGCGTCGTCGAGGAGAGGTGGTCGGCGCGTGAAGTGGCGCAGTGCCCTGGTGACCGCGGCGTGGGTGGCCGTCGGCACGGGCGCGGGCGGACTGGGCGCCTGGCAGTTGGCGAGCGCCGACGCGGGGGCGCCCGACCACAGCCGCGCCCTGGACGACGCGGCCGTACGGCGGGCGCTGGCGGACAGCGGGCCCTCAAGCGACCGGACGCCCGCACCGCACCCCTCCTCCCCGTCCCCCTCCTCCACTCCCCCCGCCTCCTCGCCGAGCCCGTGGCCCACCCGGGACCGGGAAACCGTCCGTTTCACCGGCGGCACCGCCACCGTGGAGTGCCGTTCCGACGGGACCGTGTACCTCGTCTCCTGGAGCCCGGACGACGGATACGGGTTCGACGAGGACGTGGAGCGCGGACCCGCCCCGGTGGCCCGGCTGGAGGCGGAGCCCAGCGCCGACGACGCGGACGACCTGGCGTACGACATCACGTGCACCCCGGCCGGGGCCCGGGCCCAGCGGATGGCGGACGCGGACGACTGAGCCCCGGCCCCGACACATCCGCCTCCCGGCGCCCGGCACCCGGCACCCCGCACGGCACCCCGCACCCCGCACGGCACCCCGGACACCGACACATCCGCCTCCCGGCACCCCGGCACCGGCACCGACACCCGGCACCCCGCACCCGGCACCCCGCACCCCGCACCCGGCACCCCGCACGGCACCCCTCACCCCGGACACCGACACATCCGCCTCCCGGCACCCCGCACCCCGGACACCGACACATCCGCCTCCCGGCACCCCGGCACCGACACCCGGCACCCCGCACCCGGCACCCCGCACCCCGCACCCGGCACCCCGGCACCCCGGCACCGGCACCGACACCCCGCACCCGGCACCCCGCACCCCGCACCCGGCACCCCGCACCCCGGACACCGACACATCCGCCTCCCGGCACCCCGGCACCGGCACCGACACCCGGCACCCCGCACCCGGCACCCGGCACCCGGCGGTGTCCAACCCCGACACACTGTCGCGTTACCGTGCGCACCGCAGACAGGACGCCGATGTCGCGGCTCACCCCCCGGCTCCTACCCTCCCCGGCATGACCCCTCAGCCGAATCCCGAGCTCGGCGCCGCCGTGAAGGCCGCGGACCGTGCGCATGTGTTCCACTCCTGGTCCGCGCAGGAGCTGATCGATCCGCTCGCCGTGGCCGGCGCGGAGGGCTCCCATTTCTGGGACTACGACGGCAGGCGGTACCTGGACTTCAGCAGCGGGCTCGTCTTCACGAACATCGGCTACCAGCACCCGAAGGTCGTCGAGGCGATCCAGCGGCAGGCCGCCCACATGACCACCTTCGCGCCCGCGTTCGCCGTGGAGGCGCGGTCGGAGGCGGCGCGGCTCATCGCCGAGCGGACGCCGGGCGACCTGGACAGGATCTTCTTCACCAACGGCGGGGCCGACGCCGTCGAGCACGCCCTGCGCATGGCCCGCCTGCACACGGGCCGCCCCAAGGTGCTGTCCGCGTACCGCTCGTACCACGGCGGTACGCAGCAGGCCGTCAACGTGACGGGAGATCCGCGCCGTTGGGCGTCCGACAGCGGGACGGCGGGTGTCGTGCACTTCTGGGCTCCGTTCCCGTACCGCTCGCGGTTCTACGCCGAAAGCGAGGAGCAGGAGTGCGCGCGGGCGCTGGAGCACCTGGAGACGACGATCGCCTTCGAGGGGCCGGGGACCATCGCGGCGGTCATCCTGGAGACCGTGCCGGGCACGGCGGGGATCATGGTGCCGCCGCCGGGGTACCTGGCCGGTGTGCGGGAGATCTGCGACCGGCACGGCATCGTCTTCGTCCTGGACGAGGTCATGACGGGGTTCGGGCGGACCGGCGAGTGGTTCGCGGCGGACCTGTTCGGTGTGGTGCCGGACCTGCTGACCTTCGCGAAGGGCGTGAACTCGGGGTACGTGCCGCTGGGGGGCGTCGCCGTCTCGGAGCGGATCGCCGCGACGTTCGCCACGCGGCCCTACCCGGGCGGTCTGACGTACTCCGGGCACCCGCTGGCCTGCGCGGCGGCCGTCGCCACGATCAACGTGATGGCCGAGGAGGGCGTGGTCGAGCACGCGGCCGACCTCGGGGCGCGGGTCGTCGGGCCGGGGCTGCGGGAGCTGGCCGAGCGGCACCCGTGCGTGGGCGAGGTGCGCGGGGTGGGCATGTTCTGGGCGCTCGACCTGGTGAAGGACCGGGGGACGAGGGAACCGCTCGTGCCGTACAACGCGACGGGGGACGCGGGGGCGCCCATGGGTGCGTTCGCCGCGGCCGCGAAGGCGAACGGCCTGTGGCCCTTCGTCAACATGAACCGCACACATGTCGTGCCGCCGTGCACCATCACGGAGGGCGAGATGAAGGAGGGGTTGGCGGCGCTGGACGCTGCGCTGGCGGTCGCGGATCGGTACGTGGGATAGGGCGGGTGCCGTGCCGGGGCGGCGCCTGGGTGTTTCTCGCCCCCGCCGCCCCTTCCCGTCCCATCCCCAGGGGCTCCGCCCCTTCGACCCCGCCTTTTCGGGGCTCCGCCCCGGACCCCGCTCCTCAAACGGAGGGGCTGAGCTCTCCCCCGCCGAAGTCGAAACCCGCGGGTAGGGACATTTGACTCTGTTGACCCTCCCTTTACCTCGGCGACACTCCCGGAGGCCCCCACCCCCCACCCTCCGGGAGACCTGAACATGAAGAAGATCCGCCTCGTGGCCATCGGCTGTGCCCTCGCCACCGGTGGCGCCGTCGTCACCCTGCTGCCCTCGGCCGACGCCGCCGAGGAGGAGAAGACGCCGGAGCAGATCGTCAGCATGTGCCAACGGTCGGCGGTGCTGAACGGCAAACAGCAGTCGGTGAGCGACTTCGGGGGCGGCCTCGGCGACGGTTTCGCGGCCGACAACTGCGATTTCGTCGAAACCAAGTTCGAGACCTTTGACGGCCCCACGGAGAAGGTCACCGTCGACTTCCCCAACTGCGAGCCGGACGCCACCGAACCGTCCAAGGTGACCACCGAGTACTCGCAGGCGGTGGGGCAGGGTCAGGGCAAGTACACCGTGACCCAGCAGGGCGCCGCCGGCGGCCTGTTCGGAGCCCTCAACGCCTCCTGGGTGAGCCACAAGGCCACGCTGGACATGACCGTCAAGACGGCCACCGCGTCCGAGTCGGAGCAGCGCGAAGTGCCCGTCGGGAAGGTCCTGCACGTCACCTTCACGCCCAAGATGCAGCGCATGACCGGCGAGTGGCGGGTGCGGATCGACGCCCGCGAGGCGACCACCGTCACCAACGCCACGCCCGAGAAGAACTTCGTGGCGGAGGAGGTCGTCGAGGGCCCGGTCATCCGGCCGGGGGCCGCGGGCACGCCCGGACTCGTGGACGGCACCTCCAAGGCCGTACTCGAGGACTGCTGACGCGCGGGCGCTTCCCGCTTCCCGACGACCATCCCCCACAGGAGACACCCATGACACGCACCGGCCGCGGCGGAAGCCACCGGAGCAAGAAGAAGCGCATCACCCTCGCCCTGGCACCCCTCGCCGCCCTGGGCCTCGCCGTCCCCCTGATGTACAGCGCGGGCGCCGCCACCCCCGACGAGGTGGCCACCGACTGCCGTACGGACTCGGACAAGCTGGAGAACTGCGAGTTCGTCGACGTCCAGAGCAAGGCCGACAGTCTCGGCCCCAACGAGCGGGTCACCACGGTGACCGACAACTGCGGCATCAGCACCGCGGCGACGAAGACCTTCAGCGGCACCGCGTCCGTGACACGTGTCGTTCAGCTGGAGAACGGCTTCGGCGTGGACGGCGGTACGAAGCTGGGGAACTCCTTCTTCGAGATCGGCCTGAAGTTCAACACGCAGGAGATCGACATCAAGCGTGACGACACCACGTCCTCGTTCTCCTTCAGCAGGAGCGACACGGTGAAGGCGGACCACATCGGCTTCTTCATGTGGTCCCACAAGCGCACCGACGTGAGCGGGTTCCTCCGGGCCACCTACAAGGAAGCGCAGGACGGCCAGACGGTGTTCTTCTCGCCCAGCGAGGGAGCCGCCACCGTCCACGTCTTCTATCCGCAGCTCCTGAAGAACGGCACCCCGGACGGCCGTCTCTGGCTGCGCAACGTCAAGTGCGGCACCCCACAGGCCGACGCCATCCTCGGCAACGGCAACAGCGTCCGCGCCGAACCCGGGTTCCAGCAGGGCGGCGCCAACGTCACCGACGTCGAGGTCCCGCTCTCCGAGGTCGACATCACGTAGTCGGAACCGAGTACCCCGGCGGCCCTCCGCGCGCGTACCCGCGCGGAGGGCCGTTCCCATGAATGTGTCTGTGCGTCACCCCACCGACTGCCCCCGCCGCGGTGTGACCCCGAGCCATAACAGGACGGCCTCCGTGCTGCCACGGACCTCCAACTTGGCGTAGATGTTGCTGAGGTTGTTCCGCACCGTCTTCTCCGTCAGGCTCAGCCGCCCACCGATCTCCAGTGCGCCGAACCCGTTCGCCAGCAGGTCCATGATCTCCCGTTCCCTCGGGGACAGGGAGTGCCGGGGTGTCTCGTCCGCGAACCGCGCGTCGCAGTTGAACCGCTTCAGCATGGTGGTGGCCCGCGGCGACAGGTGCGTGTGCCCGTGCAGGGTGCCGTCCACGGCCGCCGACAGCGCGCTGCGGGTGAAGTCTCCGGCGACCAGGTAGCTGGTGGCTCCGAGCCGGAAGGCGCCCCCGACCTGGCTCATCTCGGCGGAGGGGCTGATGACGAGCACCGGGGGCACCACATGCCCGACGTGGTCGATCAACCGGGCCAGTTCCCTGGCCGGTTCCTCGCAGCACAGGACGATCGCGTGCCACGGTCTGGCCCTGAGTTCCTGGTAGGGGGGCGCCACCCGGGTCACGGACACCGCGGTGTAGGCGTCGAGCCAGTCGTCGTGCGTGAGGTCGCCGACGCTGCAGGCCAGTGCGACCTCGGCGGTGTCGGTGTCGCGCAGAGCCGTGATGAGGCGCCTGGGAGTTCGCACTGCTCTGTCCTTCCGTCGGGCCGGGGACACTTGTTAGTACGCGGCCCGCGCGGATCGTGCTCAAGCGTTCAAGAACCCGCATATGACACGGCGAGTCCGGCCCCGCGCACCGATCGGTCTCGGAGCAAGTCCGAACGCGTAAGGTGGCGTGCTCGTAGAAAAGTACGTACCGCCACACGAACACCTGACCGCACACCATGGGGAGGGCCCCGACCATGCCCGGCACCGGTGGCGCCACGCCGAGCCGCAACGGCAACGGCGCCGTGACCCGCAGCACCCTGCGACAGCAGCTCGCGGACGCGCTCCGCGACGAGGTGCTGGCCGGCCGGCTCCAGCCGGGTCAGGAGTTCACGGTGAAGGAGATCGCCGACCAGTACGGCGTCTCCGCGACACCCGTCCGCGAGGCGCTGGTCGACCTGTCGGCCCAGGGTCTGCTGGACGCGGTGCAGCACCGCGGATTCCAGGTCCACGAGTACTCCCTGACGGACTACCGGGAGATGATCGAGGCCCGTGCCATGGTCATCGACGGCATCTTCCGCGCCGACAGGGAGTACGACACCGGCCCCCGCACCGCCGCCGTGCTGGCCGCCGTGCGCCGCCGCGGCGAGGAGGCACGGCGCGCCGCCACCGCCGGTGACCTGACCATCCTCATCGGCTACGACCTGCGGTTCTGGCGCGAGTTGAGCGACCTGTTCGGCAACCCCTACCTCTCGGACTTCCTGCACCGGCTGCGCGTGCAGGCCTGGGTGTGCGCGGTCCAGCACCTGCGGCGCCTGCCCGATCTGCGCGGCCGGCTGTGGGCCCGTCACACCGAGCTCGTGGACGCCCTCTCGCGCGGCGACGCCAAGGCCGCGCACGACCTCGTCATCGGCCACAACGCCCACTGCCTCGCCCTCGTCGAGCGCCTGGCGGCCGGATGAGCGGCGCGACGCACGCCACCGGCGCGCACGAGGTGGACCTCTCGGTCGTCATACCCGCCTACAACGAGGAGAAGAGGCTCGGCCCCACCCTCGACGCGATCATCCGTCACCTCCGTGAAGCCGGTGACGGCACCTCGTGGGAGGTCATCGTCGTCGACGACGGCTCCACCGACGGCACCCGGGACGTCGTCACCGCCGCCGGGGAGGCCGAGCCCCGCGTCCAACTGGTCACCAGCCCACGCAACCGCGGCAAGGGCAACGCCCTGCGCCTCGGCGTCTGCGCCTCCTACGGGCGCCGCGTCCTCGTCACGGACGCCGATCTGGCCGCCCCCATCGAGGAGTTGGAGCACCTCGACAAGGCGCTGACGGACGGTCAGGCCGCCGCGATCGGCTCGCGCGCCACCCCGGGCGCCACCATCGAACGCCACCAGCACCCCGTGCGCGAGGCCCTGGGACGCGCCGGCAACTTCCTCATCCGGGGCCTCGCGGTCCCCGGGATACGCGACACGCAGTGCGGCTTCAAGCTGTTCGAGGGCGACCGGGCCCGTGAGGCGTTCGCCGCGTCCCGGCTCGACGGTTTCGGCATAGACATCGAGATACTCCAGCACTTCCGCCGCTCCGGCTGGCCGGTCGCGGAGGTCCCGGTCCGCTGGGCCCACCAGTCCGGCTCGAAGATCGGCCCCTGGGACTACGCCCGGGTCCTGGCCGAACTCACCGTCCTCAAGGCCCGCTCGGTGCGCCCCGCCGACCTGCTCGCGGTCCTGGCGTTCCTGCTGATGGCGGTGGTCCTGTACGCCGGGCGCTGGATCGACCCCAACCACCGCTATCTGCCCGACTCCCTCCAGGACCAGAACCAGTGGGAGTGGTTCCTCGCGGTGACGGCCGACAACGTCGTCCACCTCCGCAACCCGCTCTTCACCGACCTGCAGGGCTTCCCCGACGGCGTGAACCTCATGGCCAACACGGTCATGCTGGGCCTGTCCGTCCCCCTCACGCCGATCACCCTCACCCTGGGCCCGGCCGTCTCGCTCGGTCTGCTGATGACGCTGGGCCTGGCCGCGACGGCGGCGGCCTGGTACTGGCTGATCGTCCGCCGCGTCGTACGCCACCGGGGCGCGGCCTTCACCGGCGCGGCCCTCGCGACCTTCGCCCCGCCGATGGTCAGCCACGCCAACGCGCACCCGAACTTCATCGTCCTGTTCATGATGCCGCTGATCATCGACCGGGCGCTCAGGCTGTGCGAGGGCGCCCGCGTCCGCCGGGACGGCGTCGTGCTCGGCCTGATGGCGGCCTACCAGATCTTCCTCGGCGAGGAGCCGCTGCTGCTCGCGGCGATGGGCATGCTGCTGTTCGCGGCGGCGTACGCGGTGGCCCGGCCGGACGTGGCGGGGGAGTCCTGGCGGCCCTTGCTCAAGGGTCTCGGGGTGGCCGCGCTGGTCGGCCTCCCCCTGGTCGCCTTCCCCCTCTTCTGGCAGTTCTTCGGCCCGCAGAGCTACAAGAGCGTGCTGCACGGCGACAACGCGGGCAACAGCCCGCTGGCGCTGTTCTCCTTCGCGGAACGCTCCCTGGTCGCGGGCGACGAGAAGACGGCGAGCGCGCTCGCCCTCAACCCCACCGAGCAGAACGCCTTCTACGGCTGGCCGCTGGCCGCGCTGGCCTTCGCGATCGTCGTCCGCCTGTGGGAACGGACCCTCGTCAAGGCGCTGGCGTTCACGGGCGTGGCCGCGGCGCTGCTGTCCATGGGCCCGAAGATCCGTATCCCGCTGACGGACACGGTGGTTCCGGGCCCGTGGGCGCTGCTCGCGAAGAAGCCCCTGTTCGAGTCGGTCATCGAGGGCCGCGTGGCCATGGTCTGCGCGCCCGTGCTGGGCATGCTGCTGGCGCTCGCGATCGACGCCCTGGTGAAGTCACCGAACATCGGGACCCAGTTCGTGGGTTTGACGGCGGTCGCGGCCGCGCTGATCCCGATCGTGCCCGCCCCGCTGAAGTCGGTGGAGCGCGCCGAGGTACCGGCCTTCATCGCGGACGGGACGTGGAAGTCGTACGTCGGAAAGGGCGAGACGCTCGTACCGGTGCCCCTGCCCGACCCGGGCAACGCGGAGGCGCTGCACTGGCAGACCGCGGCGCACCTTCGGTTCCGTATGCCCGGCGGATACTTCAACGGCCCGTACGGCGAAGAGCGCATCGGCATCTACGGCGCCTCGCCCCGCCACACGTCGAATCTGCTGCGCGACGTGCGGTACTCGGGGGTCGTGCCCGAGATCGGCGACTCCTGGCGGGCCCAGGCACGCAGGGATTTCGCCTACTGGAAGGCGGGCGTCCTCGTGCTGGCCCCGCAGGGGTACGACGAGCAGCTGCGCGAGACCGTGGAGAAGCTGGTGGGCCGGCCGGGTAAGTGGGTCGACGGGGTGTGGGTATGGGACCTGCACGAAGGGGGCTGAATGGGGTCTGAACGGAGGCCGGACGGGGGCCGACACGAGAGGGGCCGCGACCGTCCCCACCCATTACGCTTCCTTGACCACTGTGCGACCACTGTGCGCCGAACCGCCTGTCCTGACTGCCGTCCGTTACGCGAGGAGCTCTCTGTTGGCTTGTGACCTGTGGCTGGTCCCGCTCGTCGACGTGTTGTGCCACACCCCCGACAACCCCTTCGCCGAGGAGCTCGCGCTCTACAACAAGGTGCTCGGTGAGGCCGGGCTGCCGCCGGTGCCGGTGTACCAGTACATGCCGGGCCTGACCGGTGACGTGGCCCCGGTCGCGGGCTTCGACTACGACGCGCTGCACTTCCTGCGGCGGGCGTACCTGCTGCAGGTGTGCGGTCTCGCGGTGACCCCGGTCGACGAACTCGGCGGCGACTACGAGCAGCTCCTGGAGATGTTCGAGACGACGGCCCAGCAGTCGCACCTGGTCTGGCACTACGACCACGCGGGGGCGTACGTGCCCGTGGACTTCCCGCACCCGCTCGCCAACGACGAGCTGCTGGCCGGAGGCGGCCCCCTGGGCTCCTCCCAGACGCTGCTGCGTGAGCTGGAGCTCGTGGCCCCCTCGATCGGCATCGACCCGGCGAACCCGCCCGCCGCGCCCGACGCTCCGCTGGTCCCCACGGAGCTGGAGGAGCCGGCCGTGCCCGCCCCGTACGACCCGAGCCCCTTCGCCCGGGAACGGCACGTGTGGCTGGGCCTCCACGCCGCGGCGACGCGGAGCCTGGCCCAGGGGTCGATGATCGTCTTCAGCTGACAGCCGTCAGGCGGAGTCCGGAGAGGATCCGGGCCGCATGGGTCTTCACGGTGGCCTCACCCAGGGCGAACCGCGCGGCGAGTTCGGCGTTGCTCATGCCCGTGCCGAGTGCCTGGACACACCGGTCCTGGTCCTGCTCGTCCTGGGCGGACTGGCCATCGCGGTGGCGGGTGCCCTGCTCCCGGCCGGCTGGGCGGCCATGACCGGCACGGCCACCGCGCTGCGCACGGAGTGAACGAGGTGGGACGCCCCACTGCGACGCCCCACCTCGTCTCCCCGCTTCGTCTCCCCCGCTTCGTCGCCCTAGACGAACGAGTTGATCTCGATCGTCTCGTCCCGGCCCGGGCCCACGCCGATCGCGGAGATCGGGGCGCCGGACATCTCCTCCAGCGCCTTGACGTAGTTCTGGGCGTTCTTCGGGAGGTCGGAGAAGGACTTGGCCTTCGTGATGTCCTCGTTCCAGCCCGGCAGGTACTCGTAGACCGGCTTGGCGTGGTGGAAGTCGGTCTGGGAGTACGGGAGTTCCTCGACGCGCTTGCCGTCGATCTCGTACGCCACGCAGACCGGGATCTCCTCCCAGCCGGTGAGGACGTCGAGCTTGGTGAGGAAGAAGTCGGTGAGGCCGTTGACGCGGGTGGCGTAACGGGCGATGACGGCGTCGAACCAGCCGCAGCGCCGGTCGCGGCCCGTCGTCACGCCGCGCTCGCCGCCGATGCGGCGCAGTTCCTCGCCGTTCTTGTCGAACAGCTCGGTCGGGAAGGGGCCCGAGCCGACGCGGGTCGTGTACGCCTTGAGGATGCCGATGACGCGGCTGATCCTGGTCGGGCCGACGCCGGCGCCCGTGCAGGCGCCGCCCGCGGTCGGGTTCGACGACGTCACGAAGGGGTACGTGCCGTGGTCGATGTCGAGCAGCGTGCCCTGGCCGCCCTCGAAGAGGACCACCTTGTCGTCGTCGAGCGCCTGGTTGAGGACGAGGATCGTGTCGGCGACGTACGGCTCGATCTGCGCCGCGTAGCCCAGCAGTTCCTCGACGACCTGGCCGACGGCGATCGCACGGCGGTTGTAGAGCTTGGTGAGGACCTGGTTCTTGACGTCGAGGGCCGCCTCGACCTTCTGCGTCAGGATCGACTCGTCGTACAGGTCCTGGACGCGGATGCCCACTCGGTTGATCTTGTCGGCGTAGGTCGGACCGATGCCGCGCCCGGTCGTACCGATCTTCCTCTTGCCGAGGAAGCGCTCCGTGACCTTGTCGACGGTGACGTTGTAGGGCGTGATGATGTGAGCGTTGCCGCTGATCAGGAGCTTGGACGTGTCGACGCCGCGCTCGTTCAGACCGCTCAGCTCGGAGAGCAGGACCGACGGGTCGACGACGACGCCGTTACCGATGACCGGCGTACAGCCGGGTGACAGGATTCCGGAAGGGAGGAGGTGGAGCGCGTACTTCTGGTCACCGACGACCACCGTGTGGCCGGCGTTGTTGCCGCCCTGGTAGCGCACTACGTAGTCCACCGAGCCACCGAGCAGATCGGTGGCCTTTCCCTTGCCTTCGTCACCCCACTGAGCACCGAGCAGCACAAGTGCGGGCACGCGCGTACACCCCTTCCGGGCGGGGCATGTCCAAGGTCGGGGTGACGTGCGCGGCACCGCGTGCGCTGCGTACACCGGCAGCCTTCGTTGGCCGCGACCCGTCGGACCGGATGCCCCGGAATAGACGAAGCCCCTGGCGATATGGCGCAAGGGGCTCTTGCACAAAGATGCTACCCGAGGAAGCGAGGCAGGACCGAGGTGGCGACTTCCGACCAGCTCCTGGTGGTCATCGACCCCCTGGCCCGTCACACGGACAGTGAGTCGGTACGGATCGCGAAAGACGTGCTCAGCGCGGGTGCGGCGAGTACGAAGGTCTGTCTCCCGGAGGGGCCGGAGGAGTTCGCCCGGGCGCTTCGCAGGCGCGGGTCGCGGCGGCCGGTGGTGGTCGGGGACGACCGCGCGCTGCTGCGGGCGGTGTCCTCGCTGCACCGGCAAAGGGAACTGGCCACGTGCGCGCTGTCGCTGGTGCCGGTGGGCGGTGCCGGGGTGCTGGCGCGGTCGCTGGGGGTGCCCGAGGGTACGGTCGCGGCGGCCCGCGCCGTGCTGGACGGGGCCGAGCGGCGGCTCGACCTGCTGGTGGACGACAGCGACGGGGTGGTGCTGGGCGCGGTGGCCATACCGCCGGTGGCGTCGGAGCCGCCCGGCGAGTCCGTGGGGGTGGACGAGGAGGCTGCGGCCCACCACTCGTGGCTGCGGACCTGCCAGTCCTTCGTACGGACGCTGACGGCCCGCCCGCCGCGGCTCGCGGCCCCCGCGGCGCCCGGGCCGTCCCGGCTGCGGGTGGAGGTCGACGGGGTGACGCTCGTCGACCTCGACCAGCCGGTGGAGGCGGTGTCGGTGGCGCCCGTGGGGGACAAGGGCGGCGCGGCGGTGGAGATACGGCCGGTGTCGGTGGGCGCGGCGGCCGTGCCGTTGCGGGCTGTGGGACGACAGGTGAGTGTGTCCGGGCCGTCCTTCCGCTACCACGCGGATTCCGTGGCGGCCGGGCCGGTGCGGACGCGGACGTGGACGGTGTGGGAGGGGGCGTGGGGGTTGACGCTGCCGACGTCGGCGTGAGCTGTCAGGCCTCGTCCTGCTCGCCGGCTTCCCCCTGCGGGGCCTGGAAGCCCGTGGTGTCGAGGGTGCAGCCGAAGGGGTCCGGGATGTAGAGCTTCTGGCCGAAGGGTTTGGTGAAGCGGGTTTCGTACCCGATCTCGGACGGGGACCCGAAGACAATGGCCTGGCCCTCCTGCATGTCGAGGACCAGGTAGAGGGGGACGCCTGCCTTCCCGTACGTCTCGGCCTTGTCGGTGAGGTCCTCGTTCCTGGTGGAGGTCGAGGTCAGTTCGGCCACAAAGGACAGACCTTCTCCGTCCAGGTGACTGCTGCCTGTCTCATACGTCCGCTCGTGCGCGGCGTGGATGTCCGGCCCGTACGCACGCTCCTCCCCCGGGAACACGAACAGGTTGGGCGTCCGTTCGATGACGTGGCCTTCAGGGAGGTGCGGCTCAAGTTGCTTGCACACCAGCTTCATGACGCGGGTGTAGTACCCCTTCGACCACGGCGACACGACGATGCTCCCCTTGATGATCTCGGCTTTGTAGCCGTCGGGCACGTGCAGCTCGTCGAGGAGGTCCAGAAGCTCTGCGAAGCTGCCCTGGGGCTCGGTGCCGCTGATCACCGGTCGCTCTGCCATGAGTGTCATGATGCGCCCTTCCCTTGATGCGGACCAGCCGCCACTCAAAGTAGCCACGCGCGTACGCCGACGCGGACGGTCTCACGACCATCACTCGTTCAGGTGGCCCGCCCGGGAGCCGGTCTCAGTCGCCGCCGAAGAGTTCCTGGCGGTGGACACGCCAGCGGTCCATCAGCTTCGCCAGCTCCCCCTCCAGGAACTCGAAGTAGGCCAGGGTCTCGGCGAGGCGCCGGCCCGCGGGGCTGCCGGCGCCGAGGCTGTCGACGCCCTCGCGCAGGGCTTCCTCCCAGCGCCTGATGATGGCGTCGCGGTTGGTCAGCGCCTCGTACCACTGGTTGCCGTGCACCACGTACCGCTCGCGGCGCGAACCCGGTTCACGCTCACGCGAGACCATGTGCACCTGGGACAGGTAGCGCACCGCTCCCGAGACGGCGGCGGGGCTGATCCTGAGCTGCTCCCCCAGCTCGACGGAGGTCATGGCTCCGCTGTCGGAGGAGAGCAGGGCCGCGAAGACCCGGGCCGGCATCCGCTGCATCCCCGCCTCCACCAGCTGGGAGGCGAACCGCTCGATGAAGCGCGACACCGCCTCGGGGTCCCGGGCCGGCTCCGGAGCACCGTCGGGACCGCTCCCGGGAACAACGCCCCGCTCCCCGCCCGTGCGCGCCTCATCAGCCCTTGCCGAGCTCACACCCGTCACCTCCCGGTCGCCCCGACCGCCTCGCGCGATCCGCACCGCACCGCACCGCACCGCACCGCACCGCCAGGATCGTTTTCCCTGATCACCGTGCGCTGTCGAGTCTATCCGCCATTTTGACGCTTCCTTAACTTCACAAATTTGTGAAACTACCGTACGTTCAGAATCATGACGAAGGCAATCACCGTCTCCGGACTGCACAAGCGGTTCGGGCGGACGCATGCGCTGGACGGCCTCGACCTGGACGTCGAGACCGGTGAGGTCCACGGGTTCCTCGGCCCGAACGGCTCCGGGAAGTCCACCGCCATCCGCGTCCTGCTGGGCCTGCTGCGCGCCGACTCGGGCGCCGCACAGGTACTGGGCCGCGATCCCTGGGCCGACGCCGTGGACCTGCACCGCAGGGTCGCGTACGTCCCCGGGGACGTCACCCTGTGGCGCAACCTCTCCGGGGGCGAGGTCATCGACCTGTACGGACGGCTGCGCGGGGGCCTCGACCGGACGCGGCGGGCGGAGCTGATCGAACGGTTCGAGCTGGACCCGACGAAGAAGGGGCGGACGTACTCGAAGGGCAACCGCCAGAAGGTCGCCCTCGTCGCCGCCTTCGCCTCGGACGTCGACCTGCTCATCCTCGACGAACCCACCTCCGGCCTCGACCCCCTGATGGAGGAGGTCTTCCAGGCCTGCGTCGAGGAGGAGCGCGACCGGGGCCGCACCGTCCTGCTCTCGTCACACATCCTCAGCGAGGTCGAGGAACTGTGCGACCGCGTCAGCATCATCCGCAAGGGCCGCACGGTGGAGAGCGGTTCGCTGGCCGACCTGCGGCACCTGACCCGTACCAGCGTCACGGCCGAACTCGCGGCCTCGCCCAACGGGTTGTCGCACCTGCCGGGCGTGCACGACCTCGACGTACAGGGGCGGCGCGTGCGCCTCCAGGTCGACACGGACAAGCTGGACGCCGTGCTGCGCTCGCTCACCGAGTCCGGCGTACGGTCCCTGACCTCGACCCCGCCGACGCTGGAGGAGCTCTTCCTGCGGCACTACCAGGACGAGAACTCCGAAGGGGCGGCGGCCCGATGAACGCCACGACGGCCACCCCGTCCGCGTACATCCCCCGGACCGGGGGCTCACGCCAACTCGCCGGTACGGGAACCCTGTTGAGGTTCGCGCTGCGCCGCGACCGCGTGCTGCTGCCGGTCTGGATCGCGGTGAACGCCCTGATGGTCCTTTCCATGCCGAACACGCTCAAGGGCCTGTACGGCACCACGGCCGAACGCGCCGACCTGATCCGGCAGATGGAGACCAACGCCTCCCTGCGCGCCCTGATCGGGCCGGTGTTCGACGACTCCATCGGCGCCCTCACCGCCTGGCGCGTCGGCGTCTACGCCGGTGCGCTCGCGGCCGTCATGAGCCTGCTCGTCGTCGTCCGGCACACGCGGGACGAGGAGGAGAGCGGCCGCCAGGAGATGATCTCGTCGGGCACGGTCGGCCGACGCGCCCCGCTGACGGCGGCGCTGCTGACGGCCACCGTCGCGAACGGCGTCCTCGCCCTGCTGATCACCGGCGGCCTCGCCGGCCAGGGCCGGGCGGGCGCCCTCGCCGTCGGCCTCGGTGTCGCCGGCGTCGGCATGGTCTTCGCCACGATGGCGGCGATCGCCGCCCAGCTGACGGAGAGCGCGCGGCTGGCGCGCGGACTGACGGCGGCCGTGCTGGGCGCGGCGTTCGTGCTGCGGGCGGCCGGCGACTCGGCGACGGACGACGGCTCCTCCGTCCTCACCTGGCTGTCCCCGCTCGGCTGGCTGGAGAACCTCCGCGCCTTCGCCGACGAGCGCTGGTGGGTGCTCGTCCTGTTCGCCGCGGCGGCGCTCCTCCAGGGCGCGGTGGCGTACGAGCTGGCCGGGCGCCGGGACGTGGGCATGAGCTTCCTGCCGACCCGGCCCGGTCCGGCGGACGGCCGCCTGAGGACGGCGGGCGCCCTGGCCTGGCGGCTGCAGCGCGGCAGCGTGCTGGGCTGGAGCATCGGCTTCCTCCTCGCCGGCGTCGTCTACGGCGGGCTGACCGAGGGCGCGGCCGACCTGGTCGGCGACAACGAGAACGCCCGTGAGATGTTCCAGCGGATGGGCGGCCAGTCCGGGCTGACGAACGCGTTCCTGGCGGCGATGATCGGCATGATGGGGCTGATCGCCGCGCTGTACGTCGTCGCCGCCGTGCTGCGCCTGAACAGCGAGGAGACGTCGGGGCGCGCGGAACCGGTCCTGGCGAACGCGGTGGGCCGGACGCGCTGGGCCGCGGGCCACCTCGTCGTCGCCTTCGGCGGATCCTCCCTGATCATGCTGCTGGCCGGACTGGGCTTCGCCGCCGGGTACGGCCGGGACCTCGGGCCCATCCTGGGAGCCTGCCTGGTGCAGCTGCCCGCGGTGTGGGTGATCGGCGGAGTGGCGGTACTGCTCCACGGGCTGCTGCCACGCGCGGCCGTGGCCGCCTGGGCGGTGGCCGGGGCGGTACTGCTCATCGGCTGGATCGGCCCCGCCCTGGACGTCCCGCGGACCGTGCTGAACATCTCCCCCTTCGGCCACCTGCCGAAGCTGCCGGGCGGGGAGATGGCGTGGGGCCCGGTACTGACCCTGACGGCCATCGCTGCCGGGCTGACGACGGGGGGTCTGGCGGCACTGAGACGCCGGGACCTGGTGACGTGAGCCCAGACTGAGGGGCGCCCCCGAAGGGGCGCCCCGAAAGGGGCGCGGGGCTGTGTCGATATGCGGCTCCGCCGCGATGGGGGTCCCCCCGCTCGAGCGAAGCCGAGAGTGGGGGAGCGACCAGCCACGAACCACCCGCACGCTCGAACGACCCCCAGCACACCACGGCGCCCCTCCTGCAACCCGGCGGCAGCCGCTCGCGTCCATGAGGAACATGGAACGACGCGACCTGCTCACCTGCGGCGGCTGTGTGACGTCCGCGACAGGAGCGACGACGGCCGTGCTGCTCTGGGGCACCACCTCCCGCACCCGGCTCCGTCTGGGCCACGGCTTCGAGAACGAGGGCATGGACCTCACCGTCCTGTTCACCGAACTGCCCCTCGTGGCCGCGGCCGGCGCGCTGGTCCCTGCACTGGTGTACGCGCTGGCCGCCCGCCTCCTCACCAGACGCTGACCCGCGAGGGCACCCGCGTCACAGCTCGACGGCCAGCCCCTCCAGCCCCCGGATCACGAAGTTCGGCTTGCGCTTCGGTTCCTCCGCGAGGCGCAGGCCCGGGGCGCGGTCGAGCAACGCCGCCATGGACGCGCCCAGTTCGATACGGGCCAGGGGCGCGCCGATGCAGTAGTGGATGCCCGCGCTGAAGGAGATGTGCGGATTGTCCCTGCGGGACAGGTCCAGCTTCCCCGGCTCGGCGAAGACGGCCGGATCGTGGTTGGCGGAGCCGAAGAGCATGGCGATCTCGGCGCCGCGCGGAACGGTCGTCCCGTCGATCTCGATCTCGTCCAGCACCCACCGCTCGAACAGCTGGAGCGGAGTGTCGTACCGCATCAGCTCCTCCACCGCCGTGGGCACGAGCGAGCGGTCGGCACGCAGGGCGGCCAGCTGCTCCGGGTGGCGGAACAGCGCCCACCAGCCGTTCACCGTCGCGTTGACCGTCGCCTCGTGCCCCGCGTTCAGCAGCAGCACACAGGTGGAGATCATCTCCTGCTCGGTCAGCCGGTCACCCTCGTCGTACGCCGCGATCAGCCCGGAGATCAGGTCCTCCCCCGGCTCCGCGCGCCGCGCCCCGATCAGCTCCCGCAGGTACTCCGAGAACTCGACCGACGCCCGCACCGCCTTCCGGGCCGTCTCCTCGGACGGGCTCAGCTCGTACATCCCGCAGATGTCCGCCGACCACGGCCGCAGCTGCGCCCGGTCCGGCTCCGGGATGCCCAGCATCTCGGCGATCACCGCGACCGGGAGCGGCTCGGCCACATCGGTCAGCAGGTCCCCGCCGCCGGCCGCGACCAGCCCGTCCACGAGCTGCTCCGCCAGCCTCCGCACATACGGGCCCAGCTGCTCGACCGTCCTCGGCGTGAACGCCTTCGACACCAGCCGCCTGATCCGCGTGTGGTCCGGCGGCTCCAGGTCGAGCATCCCGTGGTCGTTGAGGGTGTGGAACGGCTCGTGCTCGGCCGGTGGCGCCGTCCGCCCGAAGTCCTCGTGTGTGAACCGGTGCTGGTAGGTCCGCCCCAGCCGCCGGTCGCGCAGCAGCGCGGAGACGTCCGCGTGGTGCGGCACCAGCCACTGGTTCGTGGGCTCGTAGTAGTGCACCCGGCCGCGTGCCCGCAGCTCCGCGTACGCGGGGTACGGGTCGGCGACGAACTCCGGGTCCCACGGGTCGAAGGCGGCAACGGTGTCGGAACGGGCTGTCATGCACGGACGCTAACCCGCCGCGCCCCCGCCTGACCAGGGGTGTCCCGAGGAGGGCGCCTCGTGGTGGAGGTGGCCGCTCATCCCGGTTTCACCAGCCTCGCCTCGTACGCGAACACCGCCGCCTGGGTGCGGTCCCTCAGTCCCAGTTTGACGAGGATGCGGCTGACGTGGGTCTTGATGGTGGACTCGGCGACGACCAGGCGCTCGGCGATCTCGGCGTTGGACAGGCCCTGCGCGATGAGGACCAGGACCTCCGTCTCGCGCTCGGTCAGGTCGCCGTACGCCGCCTGGGCCGAGGGCGCGAGCCGGGGTGCCTCCGCGAGCCGGGAGAACTCCGTGATCAGCCGCTTCGTCACGGACGGCGCCAGCAGTGCCTCGCCGGACGCCACCACCCGTACCCCGTCGGCGAGCTGGCGTGCCGAGGCGTCCTTGAGGAGGAAGCCCGAGGCGCCCGCCCGCAACGCCTGGTACACGTACTCGTCGAGGTCGAACGTCGTCAGCACCAGCACCTTCGCCGCGCTGCTCGCCGCCACGATCTCCCGGGTCGCCTCGATGCCGTTCAGCTCGGGCATGCGGATGTCCATCAGGACGACGTCCGGGGAGAGTTCACGGACCCGGTCGACCGCGTCCCGCCCGTTGACCGCCTCGCCGACGACCTCCATGTCCGGCATCGCGCCCAGCAGCACCGAGAAGCCCTCGCGGACCATCACCTGGTCGTCGGCGATGAGGACACGGATGGGCACGCCACCGGCCCCGCTCGTGCCGGGCGTGCCGCTCGTGCCGCTCGTCATGCGGGGTCCTCCGTCAGGGGCACGGGCAGGAACACCGTCACCTCGTAGCCGCCGTCGTCCGTCTCGCTCGTCGTCATCTCGCCGCTCAGCATCGTGACACGCTCACGCATGCCCGTGAGGCCGTGTCCAGCTCCGGGAGACGGCTTGATCAGGCCGGTCGCCGGCCCGTTGACGATGCGCAGCCCGAGGCCGCCGAGCACGTAGGAGATCTCGACGCGGGCCGTGGCGCCCGGCGCGTGCCGCAGGGTGTTGCTGAGCGCCTCCTGGACTATGCGGTACGCGGACAGCTCGATGCCCTGCGGGAGTTCACGGACCGCTCCGGTGGCCACCTTCTCGACGGTCAGGCCGGTGTCCCGCACGTTGGCGAGCAGGGCGTCCATGTCGGCGAGTGTGGGCTGCGGGGCGTCCGGCGCCTCGTAGTCCTCGGCACGGACGACGCCGAGGACGCGGCGGAGCTCGGTGAGCGCCGCCACCGCGTTCTCCCGGATCGTGGCGAAGGCCTGCTCCAGCTCCGGCGGCGGGTTCTCCACCCGGTACGGGGCGGCCTCCGCCTGGATCGCGACCACCGACATGTGGTGGGCCACCACGTCGTGCAGTTCGCGGGCGATCGTGGTGCGCTCCTCCAGCAGGGTGCGCTTGGAGCGCTCGTGCTCGGTCACCGTCTGATGGGCGGTCACCTCCCGGTCGGCGGTGCGGCGGATGTGGATGACGGTGACGCCGAGCAGGAGGAACGCGGAGATGGTCATCAGCGGTCCCGTGTTCGACGAGTAGTGACCCGCGCCGAAGAACGCCTCGGCTCCGACTCCGTACACTCCGGTCAGCGCCCACATCCACAGGGTCGTGCGGGGCCGGGTGCGCAGGGCCACGATCGTCAGCACCACCAGGTGGCAGACGAAGCTGCCCGGCTGCCACGGCCAGTCGGTCCAGCTGTTGCCGAAGACCGCGGCGATCGGAGTCGCCAGCATGGAGAACCAGAAGGCACTCACGGGCCGGACCATCGTCAGCAGGATCGGGCCCACGGCGAGCAGGACACCCGCCAGCGAGGTGAACCCGCCGCTGCTGTCGTTGGTGGAGGCGATGATCGTCGTCAGCAGGGCGGCCGTCATGACCGCGGCATGGGGGGTCCACACCGCGTACCCCCGCAGGCGGGGGCTCAGGTGCCGGGTGAGCCGGCCGTCCACGCTCATGCGCGGCAGCGGCCGGTAGGCGAGCGCGTCGTGGAACAGGTCCTGCCGCAGCACGCGCAGGGCTTCCGCCGCCGCACGGAACTCCGGGCTGCGCGATGTGGCTGTGCCCTTGGGAGGCATCGG
Organism: Streptomyces sp. NPDC030840; assembly: GCF_055572015.1. Classification (NCBI taxonomy): domain Bacteria; kingdom Bacillati; phylum Actinomycetota; class Actinomycetes; order Kitasatosporales; family Streptomycetaceae; genus Streptomyces; species Streptomyces sp. NPDC030840. The sequence continues at coordinate 91,938 of NZ_JBVIEE010000029.1, forward strand.
CTGCGTATGGGTCGTCTCGGTCACCTTCCACACGGTAGGCGCCGGACCGGGGCGCGGTCGTCAGCAGTGAGAGGGGTCCTTCGGGGTCCGTCTCAGGTACTACGGGTACCACCGGGGAGCAGGCCGGGGCCCGGCCTCACCACGCCAGCTGCGCGATCTCCTCCGCCACCACCGCGCACGCGTCCGCCGCCGGGTCGATCAGGGGGAAGTGGCCGACGCCCTCCAGGAGCGTGAGGCCGATCATCTCGCCCGCCTTGGCCGCCGCGTCGGCGTACGACTCGGCGACCGCCTCCGGGACGACGACGTCAGTACGGCCCTGCACCACCGTGGTGGCGATCCCCGTCGGCAGCAGCAGGGCCGGGTCGGCGTACGCGCGGCGCTCGGCGAACGCGTCCTCCCCGCCCAGGAGTTCCGTAGCCGCTCCCCCGCAGACCTCCAGCTTCCCGGCGACCTCGAAGTCGGCTATCGGGGCGAGGGCGACGACACCGCGCAACGGCGCCGGACGGTCCGTACGCCACGGCGCCCCGGCCGGCAGGACGTGGCGGGCGGCGGCCCACAGCGCGAGGTGGCCGCCCGCAGAGTGACCGGTGATCACCGTACGGCGCGGATCCGCCTGCGGCAGCGCCTCCCGTACGAGGCCGGGCAGCGCGTCGAACGCCGCCGCGACGTCGTCGAACGTCTCCGGCCAGCGGCCCGCCACCGGCCCGCCCTCCGCGCCGCTGTCCGCACCCCGCCGGTACTCCACGTTCGCCACGGCGAAACCGCGGCGGGCCAGGAAGCCGGCGAACGGGGTGATGTGACGCCGGTCGTAGGGGGCCCGCCAGGCGCCGCCGTGCAGGACGGCCACGAGCGGTACGAGGTCCTGTTCGGCGCCGGGCCCGCGCGGGGCGTAGAAGTCGATCACCTGGTCGGCGTGGTCCCCGTACGCGGCGACGGCGTCGGGGTCGACCGGAGGGTGCGAGAAGGCGGACGCCTCCTCGGCGGCGTCCCGGGCCACGGCGTCATCCGGTGCTGCGGCGTCGTCCGGCATGCTCCAACCTCTCAGCGGCAAAAACGGAATTGACTACACGGGGTACGGACGGACCGGATGGGGCAACGGCCGTTGGCGGGACGGTACCAGGCTCATGACAAGGGCGGACACGTGGATGTCACGCTCGGTGAGGGCCAAACGGTCCTACCGCTCTGTTACGGTGCACAGCGGACGCGCCGGACCCCGCGGCCGCTGCGGCGGCGGGGCCCGGCGTGGCGCTCCGCCTCAGGAGAGCACGCCCCGCAGCACCTTCCCCAGCACCCGCGCGGCCCGCTCCACGTCCCCGAACCCCACGTACAGGGGCGTGAAACCGAAGCGGAGGACGTCGGGCCGGCGGAAGTCGCCGACCACACCGTGCTCGATCAGGCGCTTCATCACCTCCCCGGCGTCCTCGCAGCGCAGCGCCACCTGACTGCCCCGTTCGGCGTGGGCGGCCGGGGTCAGGCACTCGACGCGCCCCTCGGGGACGTACGCCGCGACGCACTCCAGGAAGAAGTCCGTCAGCGCGAGGGACTTGGCACGGACGGCCTCGATCGAGACGCCCTCCCAGACCCCGAGTGCCGCCTCAAGAGCCAGCATGGACAGGATGTCCGGAGTGCCCACCCGGCCGCGTGCCGCGCCCGTCGCCGGCTCGTAGTCGACGCTCATCCCGAACGGCTCGGCGTGCGAGTTCCAGCCGGGCAGCGGGGAGTCGAAACGGTCCTGGAGGCCGCGGCGCACATACAGGTACGCCGGTGAACCCGGCCCGCCGTTCAGGTACTTGTAGGTGCAGCCGACCGCGAGGTCCACCCCGTGCTCGTCCAGCCCCACCGGCAGGGCACCGGCGCTGTGGCACAGGTCCCACACGGCGTACGCGCCCGCCTCGTGCACCGCCGCCGTCAGCCCCGGCAGGTCGTGCAGGCGGCCGGTGCGGTAGTCGACGTGGTTGAGGAGGACCGCGGCGGTGCGGTCGCTGAGCGCGTCCCGTACCTCCGCGGGCGTCACGGGACGCAGCGAGCATCCCGTCATCCGCGCCGCCGACCCGGCGATGTACCCGTCCGTCGGGAACGTCGTCGCGTCGACCAGGATCTCGTCCCGGCCGTCACCGGTCATGCGTACGGCGGCCACGAGCGCCTTGAAGACGTTCACACTCGTGGAGTCGCCCACCACGATCTGCCCGGCCGCCGCGCCCACCAGCGGGGCGATCCGGTCGCCGATCCGTTCCGGCGCGGTCCACCAGCCGCTCTCGTCCCAGGAGCGGATACGCAAGGAACCCCACTGGCGGCGCACGACGTCGTCGACGTGGGCGGGCACGGCGGCCGGGAGCGCGCCGAGGGAGTTGCCGTCGAGGTAGACGCCCGCGGTGTCAGCCGCAGGACCGGACGCGGTGTCGAGCACGAACCTCCCGCGCAGCTCACGCAGTTCGTCGGCGGCGTCCAGCTCACCGGCTTTGAAGGCGAGTTCTGACATCCCGGACGGCCCGGACACGCCCTCGGACACGCCCTCGGACATGAGCTCAGACATGGGACCTCGCCGTCCACAGCTCCGGGAAGACGTTCTTCTGGGCCCGCTTCTCCAGCCAGGCCACCCCGGCGGAGCCGCCCGTGCCGGCCTTGGCGCCCATCGCCCTGCGGGTGGCCACGAGGTGGTCGTTGCGCCAGCGCCACACCAGTTCGGCGACATCGGTCAACGCCTCGCCGAGGCGGGCGAGTTCGTCGGTCTCGTCGCCCGCGTACAGGGCGGTCCACACCGCCTCCACCTCGGGCGAGGGCTCGTAGCGCCGGGACACGTCACGGCGGACGACCGCGTCCGGCACGGCGTGACCGCGCCGCGCCAGCAGCCGCAGCACCTCGTCGTAGAGGCTCGGTTCGTGCAGGGCCTTCTCCAGCTCGGCGTGCACGCGCGGCGCCCCGCGGTGCGGTACGAGCATGGAGGCGGACTTCTCGCCGAGCAGGAACTCCATCCGCCGGTACATCGCCGACTGGAAGCCGGAGCCCTCGCCGAGGGCGGCGCGGTAGGAGTTGAACTGGGCGGGCGTGAGCTGCGAGAGGGGCCGCCAGGACGCGTTGAGCGCCTCCAGCTCCCGCACGGACCGCTTGAGCGCGGCCACGGCTGTCGGGACGTCGTCCTCGCGCAGCGCCTTCGCCGCTGTCTCCCACTCGTGGACGATGACGGTGAACCACAGCTCCATGACCTGGGTCGTCACCAGGAAGACCATCTCTCCGGGGTCGTCGGAGAGGGTGTGCTGCAGATGGGTGAGGACGTCGGCCCTGACGTAGTCCTCGTAGGGTGTCGTGCCCTGGAAGTCGAGATGCGGAGTCTCGGGCTCGTTCGCCTCGTCAGGACGGGGAGGGATCTGCTGAGCCTGTTGGGACATCGCTGTCTCCTGCGAATGATCCGGGTAGCGGTCCGCCCCTGCCGTTACCGACACGGGGGCCCCGGTCCCCAGGGGGCATCCTGCGCAATCGTCCCCCCAGAACGCAAGGCCCGCCTGGTCACACCAGGCGGGCCCACGACAAGGACACCCGGCCGGGGCTCAGCCCAGGGTCTGGGCCGCCGTCGGGGAGGAGTCCTTCAGGAACTGCGTGCAGCGCTCGTACTCCTCCTGCTCGCCGATCGAACCGGCGGCGCGGGCGAGGGCGTGCAGGGCGCGCAGGAAGCCGCGATTCGGTTCGTGCTCCCAAGGAACGGGGCCGTGGCCCTTCCAGCCGTTGCGGCGCAGGGCGTCCAGGCCGCGGTGGTAGCCGGTGCGGGCGTAGGCGTACGACTCGACGACCGAGCCGCGCTCGAACGCGTCGTCCGCGAGCTGGGCCCAGGCGAGGGAGGAGGTGGGGTGCTTCGCGGCGACGTCCGCGGGGGCCGTGCCGTTCGCGAGCAGTTCCCGGGGCTCCGGGTCGTCGGGGAGGTGCGTCGGGGGCGGGCCCCCGAGAAGGTTCTCGTGAAGGGTCATGGGTTCCAGTCTGGCCCATACGGGGACACGGGCCGGCCACGCCGGAGTACGGACGGGCCGCGGGGTGCGACCGGGGTTTTCTCGCCCCCGCCGCCCCTACCCGTCCCCTCCCCAGGGGTTCGGCCCCTTGTTTTCAGCCCGTCCAGCGCTTGAGACGAGGCCGCAAGGCCGAAAGGGGCAGCGGGGCGGTGTCGATATGCGGCTTGGCCGCGTGGACGCGACAAGCCACACACCCGCACCGAACCAAGCCACCCCCACCCACCCCACCCGATCCGCCCAACCGCCGGAGGCACCCCGTAGGGTCGTGGCGTGAGTAACGAACACATCACGTTGACCGCGGGTGACGCGGAGGCGGTCGTGGCGCCGGGGAACGGCGGGCGGGTGAGCGGGCTGCGGGTCGGCGGGACGGAACTGCTGCGGCAGGGCGAGCGGTTCGGCTGCTTCCCGATGGTCCCGTGGTGCGGCCGGACCAGGGACGGCCGCTTCCTCAGCGGCGGCACCGTCCAGCAGATGCCGCTCAACGCCCCACCGCACGCCATCCACGGCACCGCCCGCGACGGCGCCTGGCGCACCGCCCGCGTGACCGACGACGAGGCCGTCATCACGTACGACCTGGTGGAGCCCTGGCCCTACTCCGGACGGGTCACGCAGGTCGTCGCCCTCACCGAGGACTCCCTGACGCTCACCATGTCCGTGGAGACGTACGACTCGTCCTTCCCCGCGCAGATCGGCTGGCACCCCTGGTTCAACCGGAACCTCGGAGGACAGGACGTCCGCCTCGCCTTCCAGGCCGCCTGGCAGGAGGAGCGCGGCGACGACCACCTCCCCACCGGCAACCGCGTCGACCCCGAGCCCGGCCCCTGGGACGACTGCTTCGGGATGCCCGGCGGTGTCGAGGTCACCCTGACCTGGCCCGGGCAGCTGGAGCTCACCATCGCCTCCCGCGAGGAGTGGGTCGTGATCTACGACGAGCAGGAGGCGGCCGTGTGCGTGGAGCCGCAGACAGGGCCGCCCAACGGCCTCAACACCCTGCCGCGACTGGTCACCCCGATCGAGCCCCTGGAGGCCTCGACCACCTGGACCTGGCGGCGTCCGGAGGCCGGCTGAGCGCTGTCTAAGCTGGCTGCCATGAGTGACGTCAACGCAGTGGTGCCGACCGGCACGCGCGGCACGCTGTTGCAGCAGATCAAGGACAAGGCCGTCGTGCACGGCAAGGTGACCCTGTCGTCGGGTCTCGAGGCCGACTACTACATCGACCTGCGCCGCATCACCCTCGACGGCGAGGCCGCGCCGCTCGTCGGGGAGGTGCTGCTCGACCTGACCGCCGACCTGGAGTTCGACGCCGTCGGCGGGCTCACCATGGGCGCCGACCCCGTGGCCGCGGCCATGCTGCACGCCGCCGCGGCGCGCGGGCGGCGGCTCGACGCGTTCGTCGTGCGCAAGGCGGCCAAGGCGCACGGGATGCAGCGGCGGGTCGAAGGGCCCGAGATCGCGGGGCGGCGCGTGCTCGTCGTCGAGGACACCTCCACCACCGGAGGCTCCCCGCTCACCGCCGTCGAGGCCGTGCGCGAGGCGGGCGCCGAGGTCGTGGCCGTCGCGACCATCGTCGACCGCGCCACCGGAGCCGCCGAGAAGATCGAGGAGGGCGCGGGGGTGCCGTACCTCTTCGCCTACTCCAAGGACGAGTTGGGGCTGGACTGACGGACGCCGGACACGGACGCCCGGCACCGGTGGCGGACACGAGGCCGGAAACGGGGGCGACGGGGGCGCGCGGCGCGAGAAGTTCCGGACATCCTGGCCGGAGCATCCGGCCAAGTCTGGAAAGATGGGACCGACGATGACGTCGCATCCCAAGGTCTAGGTCAGGGCCGTAAGCAGCAGAAGAGCCGTACAGCTGGACAGGCAGTACGCGACCCGCACATAGAGGAGCGGACAGATGCCCATCGCAACCCCCGAGGTCTACAACGAGATGCTCGACCGGGCGAAGGCAGGCAAGTTCGCCTACCCGGCCATCAACGTGACCTCGTCCCAGACCCTGCACGCGGCGCTGCGCGGCTTCGCGGAGGCGGAGAGCGACGGCATCGTCCAGATCTCCACGGGTGGTGCCGAGTTCCTGGGCGGCCAGCACAACAAGGACATGGTCACCGGCGCCGTCGCCCTGGCCGAGTTCGCGCACATCGTCGCCAAGAAGTACGACATCACCGTCGCCCTGCACACGGACCACTGCCCCAAGGACAAGCTCGACGGGTACGTACGGCCGCTGCTCGCGGTGTCGGAGGAGCGCGTCGCCCGCGGCGAGAACCCGCTCTTCCAGTCGCACATGTGGGACGGCTCGGCCGAGACCCTGGCCGACAACCTGGAGATCGGCCAGGAGCTCCTCGCCCGCGCCGCCGCCGCGAAGATCATCCTCGAGGTCGAGATCACCCCGACCGGTGGCGAGGAGGACGGCGTCTCGCACGAGATCAACGACTCCCTGTACACGACCGTCGACGACGCCATCCGCACGGCCGAGGCCCTCGGTCTCGGCGAGAAGGGGCGCTACCTGCTGGCCGCCTCCTTCGGCAACGTCCACGGTGTCTACAAGCCGGGCAACGTCGTCCTGCGTCCCGACCTGCTGAAGGAGCTGAACGAGGGCGTCGCCGCCCGCTTCGGCAAGGAGTCGCCGTTCGACTTCGTCTTCCACGGCGGTTCCGGCTCCACCGAGCAGGAGATCCTGACCGCGCTGGAGAACGGCGTCGTCAAGATGAACATCGACACGGACACCCAGTACGCCTTCACGCGTCCGGTCGCCGACCACATGTTCAAGAACTACGACGGTGTGCTCAAGGTCGACGGCGAGGTCGGCTCGAAGAAGACCTACGACCCGCGCACCTGGGGCAAGCTCGCCGAGGCGTCGATGGCCCAGCGCGTCCTCGAGGCCTGCCAGAACCTGCGTTCGACGGGCACGAAGATCAAGTAGTTCCGCTTCTGCCGGGCCCGGTACCTCCTGTGGTGCCGGGCCCTTCCGTATGCTCCGAAGCATGGCTGCGCCGCCGAGCGAGAACAGCGGGAGCACGGGCGTCGGGCTCGCCTCCCCCCAGGGGAAGTGGATCCTGCTGACCACGATCCTGGGCTCCAGCATGGCCCTGCTGGACTCGACCGTGGTCAACGTCGCGCTGCCGTGGATCGGGCGCGATCTGGACGCCGACCTGGCCGCCCTGCAGTGGACCGTCAACGCCTACATGCTGACGCTTGCCGGGCTCATCCTCCTCGGCGGAGCCCTCGGCGACCGGTACGGGCGGCGGCGGATCTTCGTGCTGGGCGTGGTGTGGTTCGCCGTCGCGTCGCTGCTCTGCGGGATCGCCCCGAACGCGGGTGTGCTCATCGTCGCCCGCGCCCTCCAGGGGATCGGCGGAGCCCTCCTCACCCCCGGTTCGCTGGCCCTCATCCAGGCCTCGTTCCACCCCGACGACCGGGGGCGGGCCGTGGGCCTGTGGTCCGGGTTCGGCGGGATCGGCGCGGCGGTCGGCCCGTTCCTGGGCGGCTGGCTGGTGGACGGGCCGGGCTGGCGCTGGGTGTTCCTGCTGAACGTGCCGCTCGCGGCCCTCTGCGTGCCGGTCGCACTCCGTCACGTACCGGAGTCGGCCGACCCACGGGCCCACGGCCGCTTCGACGTCCTCGGGGCGGGCCTCGGCGCCCTGTCCCTGGCCCTGGTGACGTACGCGCTGATCGAGGCCGGTCAGCGGAGCGTGGTGCTGGTGACGGTGATGGCCGTGGCGGGGCTGGCGGCCGGGGTGGCGTTCGTGTACGTCGAGCGTCGGCGCGCGGACCCGATGATGCCGCTCGGGATCTTCGCCTCCCGCCAGTTCAGCGCGGTCAATGTCGTCACCCTGTGCGTCTACGCGGCCTTCGGCGGCTTCTTCTTCCTGGCGGTCCTACAGCTCCAGGTGGTGTCGGGCTACTCGGCTCTCGGCGCGGGGACGGCCCTGCTGCCCATCACCGCGATCATGCTCCTGCTGTCGGCGCGCTCGGGCGAGCTGGGCGAACGGATCGGGCCGCGTGTCCCGCTCACGGTGGGACCGCTGGTGTGCGCGGTGGGCATGCTGCTGATGCTGCGGGTGGGGAAGGACGCCTCGTACGTCACGGACGTCCTGCCCGCGCTGCTGGTGCTGGGCCTCGGCATGGTCACTCTGGTCGCGCCCCTCACCGCCACCGTCCTGGCCTCCGTCGACACCGAGCACGCGGGGCTCGCGAGCGGCGTCAACAACGCGGCGGCCCGTGCGGCCGGTCTCATCGCCGTGGCGGCGCTGCCGGTCCTCACCGGGATGGGCTCGGAGGCCTACCGCTCGGCCGACGCCTTCGACTCCGCCTTCGACCGGGCGATGCCGCTGTGCGCGGGTGTGCTGGTGGCGGGGGCGGTGCTCGCGTACGCGACGGTGCGGCGCCCGGGTGCGGACTGCCGCCATCCCGAGTGCCGCACCCACTGCTGCGTGACGGCTCCGCCGCTGGAAGGGGGAGCGGAGGGCGCGCCCACGGCGCGGGGGTGAACTCGCCCCCGCCGCCGCTACCCGTCCCGTCCCTGGGGGCTGCGCCCCCAGACCCCCGCGTATCGGCCTGACGGCCTCGTCCTCAAACGCCGGACGGGCTGATTCATCAGCCCCTTGGGGGCACCTCCCAGCGGTAGCTGGGGGAGTTTGAGGAGCGGGGGTTCGGGGGCCGGCCCCCGAACGGGGTCCGGGGCGGCGCCCCGAAAGGAATGGGGGGCCAGGGGGCGTAGCCCCCTTGGCCGGGGTCGAAGGGGCGGAGCCCCTGAGGACGGGACGGGTAGGGGCGGCGGGGGCGAGGAAAACCCGGGCTCAGCGCCGGCGGCGAAGCGCTCGGGCTACGACGACGGCCGAGGCCAGCGCGAGGGCCGCGGCGGGCGCGGCCCAGCGGAGCGTGGGGCCGGTCACGACGGACTCGGGCGCCGGCACGGGAGCGTACCGGCCACGCGGCGGCGCGTGGTCCACCTCCTCCGCACTGCGACCGATCATCGTGCGCCGCGCGTGCGCCGCCTCGGCCGGAGGCTCCCCCTCGTCGACGAAGCCGTCGGCCACCACGTCCGCGTGGGACTCATCCAGCGCCTCGGGCGCCTCGGGCTCGTTGGGCTCCTCGGGCTCCTCGGGCGCCGCGGGTTCCAGGGAAGGCGGTGGCTCCTCCACCGCGTCGTCCACCGGGCCGCCCACCGCGTCCTCCACCGGGCCATCCCCGGCGTCCTCCGCCAGATTCTCCGCCAGATTCTCCGCGAAACGGCTCAACAGCCGCGTCACCGCCCCGGACACCGCGTCCTCGTCCAGCTCCGCGATCCGCCCGTCGGCCGTCGCCGTGCCGCCGAAGGTGACCGTCGTGCCGCCCTCCGCCGGGGCGAGCCGCACCGAGAGGGCCAGCTTCACCGAGCCGCTGCCGCGGGCCTCCGTGGCGTCGCCCTCGACCGCGTAGGAGCCGTCGTCGTGCCCGGCGACACGGAGGGCACCTCGGTAGGTGATGGTGTGGCCGGCGACGCGCACCCTCAGGCGCCCGGCCACCGGTTCCGTACCCGCGTCCTGCTGGAGACCGGGCACCGCCCGTGCCACCCGTTCCGGATCGGACAGGGCCGCTCCGAGCCGCTCGACGTCAACCGGAACGAACACCTCATGCTCCATGTCAGCCGAGCCTACCCACGCGCCGCCCGATCGCACCCCTACATCCGCGTTTTCCCGTGGGCGGCCTCAGTCCCCGTACCGCGGGTGCGTCAGCGTCGACGGTGGCAGATCCTCGACGGGGGGCGTGAGGGGGCGGGGAAGGGACGCGGGGACGGCCACGGCTCCCGGGGACGCGGTCGGCGCCGAGGCCAGGACGAAGCCCCAGTCGCGCGGGCCCCGCGAGGCGCCCGCCGTACGGTCCGGGCCCGCCGCGGAGGAGGGGGTCCGGCCACCCACGCTGTACGGCGTGGTGCGCAGCCCGGCCGCCCGTACCGTCGCGTCGACCGTCCAGAAGACGCGCGGCCGGGACGCCACCGGCCCCGCGTGCACCACCAGGCGCCCGCCGTCGGCGAGGACCTGGCGGGCCAGGCCGTAGAACTCCTGCGAGTACAGCTTCGTGCTCGCCGTGATGCCGGGGTCGGGCAGGTCCGCGACCACGACGTCGTACGCCGCCTCAGGCGCCCGGCGCAGCCAGTCGAAGGCGTCGGCCGTGTGGACCCGGACGCGGGGGTCGTCGTAGGCGTGGCCGTTGAGGGAGGACAGGGCGGGGTCGGTGCGGGCCAGGCGGACCACGGCCGGGTCGGGGGCGACGACGTCGACGCGGCGCGTGCCCGGGTGGCGCAGCACCTCGCGCGCCGCGAGACCCTCACCTCCGCCGAGAACGAGGACACGCGCGTGGGAGCCCCGCATCGCGGGGTGGACGAGGGCCTCGTGGTAGCGGCGCTCGTCGCGGCCGCTGAAGCGCAGGCGGCCGTCGAGGAAGAGGGCGAGGGGGCGGCCGCGGGCACCGCCGGTGAGGACCACCTCTTGGGCGCCGGTGTGCAGCGCGACCCGTACGTCGTGGCCGTACACCGCCTGCCGCGCGGCCCGTTCGAAGTCGTCGACCAGCGTGGCGGCGGTGGCGAGGAGTCCGAGGACGGCGGCGTTCGCGAGGAGCATCAGCCAGCGGCCGCGACGGCTCAGGTCGCCCCGGAACAGGCCTAGCACGAGGGCGCCGCCGGCCACCGCGTTCACCGCGCCGGTGAGCACCGCACTTGTCAGCTGGCCGAGCCAGGGCAGGAGAAGGAAGGGGAAGGCGAGGCCGCCCACCAGTGCGCCCACGTAGTCGGCGGCGGAGAGATCCGCGACCGCGCCGCCCGCGTCCTGGCGGCGGATGCGCTGGATCATCTCCATGAGCAGGGGGACTTCGGCGCCGATGAGCAGGCCGATGGCGAGGGAGAAGGCGACGAGGAGGTGGCGCGGGGCGTCCGTCCACACGCCGCCCCAGCCGCCGGTCCAGGCGAACACCGCGTACACCGCCATCGCGCTGCAGCCGCCGACCAGGGCGAGGACCGCCTCGATCGCGCCGAAGCCGGCCGCGGCGAGGGAGCGGAGCCGTTTCGCGGCGAGGGAGCCGATGCCCATCGCGAAGACCATCACGGAGACGACGACGGAGGCCTGGGTGACCGAGTCGCCGGTCAGGTACGAGGCGAGGGCGACGAGTTGGAGTTCGTACACGAGTCCGCAGGCCGCGCAGACGAACACGCACACCAGGACCAGGAACCGGCCCGTGCCCGGGTGGACGGGCAACCGCGCCTGGCCATCGGGCAACCGCCCCTCGGGCAACCGCGCCTGGCCATCGGGCAACCGCCCCTCGGGCAACCGCGCCTGGTCATCGGGCAGCCGTGCCTGACCGCCGGTGCCGCGCCAGGGCGAGGGGACGCCGGGGGGTGCGGGGGCGTGCGGTTCGATCACGGCAGGCAACGCTACGTCACGGCTCCAGCGCGCCCGGTCACCCACACGTGTGAAAGTCGGGCCTTGTGAGGGTGACCGGGGTTTGTGCGCGCCCCTGGGCCGCGGAGCTTGCCGTAGCCCTACAGCGCCGCCCTCACCCGTACCCCCACCCTCGTTCTCGTCGCCACCAACTGCCCGTCCTGCGGGTACGCGTGCCACGTGCGCCAGTGGACCTGGCCCTCGTGCCGCTGCGCGAGCATCGCGGTGAACGCGTACGGGCTGCCGGGGAAGACGCCGGCCAGACCGTGCGGGTGGTCGGAGACGAGCGCCAGCAACTCCTGGGCGCGGCCGGCGAAGGAGCCGGGCGAGAGGACCTCCACGCGGGCCGCGAACTCGTACTCCCACTCGCCGACCCGCTTGGTCACACCGAGGGGAAGCGGTGCGCTGGAACCCGCGATGCACGCCACCGTCTCCGAGCAGCCGCCCCGCTCCTCCTCCAGGAGGACCTGGTGGGACGCGCCGAGCAGTCTCAACTGGAGCTTGGCCCCGACCAGTTCCAGGTCGAGGGTCGCGAGCGCGGGCAGCGGTTCACGCCCGAGCGCCCAGGCGAGGTCGGCCGCACGCGTGTCGGTGTAGGAGGTGTTCAGGGTCGTGAGCATGGGTCGGCTCCGCAAGCACGCAAAGAAGGAGTGGGGGAACGGAGTGGGGGGTCCGTCGCGCCCCGGCCGGCACCGGGAGAAAGGCCCGGCCAGCCGGATCGGATCAGTCAGACGAGGTGAGCACGTCCGGGGGCTGCGTTGGCGATTTATAGGGAATCATGAACTGTGGCGCCGCCACAGCGTTTTTACCCAACTTCGTGGGGTTTCCATCCCCCCGAGGGCTGCACAGCTCACCTGTTCAACCGGGCGGCTGCCCACCGCGCCGCAATGCCGATCAGGCGCACGGGCGCAGTGACGAGAGCACGGGTACGCGCGCGCCCCCGTGTGGGCGGTGTGCGCCATGGGACGCCGGTCCGCGGGCACGACGCCTGCCCACACGACCGCCGCCCGCACGACGCCTGCCCGCACGACCGCCGCCCGCACGACGCCTGCCCGCACGGCGGCGCACGACAGTGAGCGCCCGCCGGGAGATGTCGTCTCCCCGCGGGCGCTCGCTCTCACGGTCGGGACAGGTCCGTATCCGTATCCGTATCCGTATCCGTATCCGTATCCGTATCCGTATCCGTATCCGTGTCCGTGTCCGTGTCCTGCGTCTGTTCGCCTCCCTGCACATTCACCTGCGGGCGGTGTCAGCTGCCTCCGCCACATCCGCCCCCGCCCCCGCCCCCGCCCCCGCAGGAGGACCCGCCGCCGCAGGACGAGCTGCTCCCGCAGGAGGAGCCGCCGCCGCACGACGCCCCGGAGCCCCCGCCGCCCGCCCACCAGCTGTGGGACGAGCCCGAGCTCCGGACGCGGCCTCCCGACCGCACCGGCCTCCTGGCCGCGCGGCGGCTCGCGGACACAGCGACCGCGACCACCACGCCAACGACGACGACCGCCAGGATGAGGCCAAGTACCACTCCCATGGCGTCACCCTCCTTCCGTTCCCCCGAAACGGCCCCCGGCCGCCCCCCGTGGGCTCGGACCGGTGTCCCCGCTTCTCGCGTGACGGTGCGATGCCCGCGCGGCTCACCCGCGAAAGCAGAGTTGAGGAACTCCAGAGCTTCGGCGCAGGATGGCGCCCATGACCTCCAGCTCCCGCAGCGCCCGCCCCCCGCTCAACCGCCGGCTCGCCGAGTTCGGGACGACGATCTTCGCCGAGATGTCGGCGCTGGCCGTGCGCACCGGGGCCATCAATCTGGGCCAGGGCTTCCCCGACACCGACGGTCCCGAGGAGATCCAGGAGGCGGCCGTGCGGGCCCTGCGCGACGGGCGCGGCAACCAGTACCCGCCGGGCCCCGGCGTCCCCGAGCTGCGTACGGCGGTCGCGGTGCACCAGGAGCGGCGTTACGGGCTGTCCTACGACCCGGACACGGAGGTGCTCGTGACGGCGGGCGCGACGGAGGCCATCGCCGCGGCCCTGCTGGGCCTGCTGGAGCCGGGGGACGAGGTCGTCGCCCTGGAGCCGTACTACGACTCGTACGCGGCGTGCATCGCGATGGCGGGCGGCACGCGGGTCCCGGTCACCCTCCGGCCGCACGACGGCTCGTTCCGCCTGGATCTCGACGAGCTGCGGGACGCCGTCACCGACCGCACCCGGCTGCTGCTGATCAACACCCCGCACAACCCCACCGGCACCGTCCTCACGCGCGAGGAGCTGACGGCGATCGCCGAGCTGGCCGTCGAGCGGGATCTGCTGGTCGTGACGGACGAGGTGTACGAGCACCTGGTCTTCGACGACGCCGAACACCTGCCGCTGGCGACCTTCCCGGGCATGCGGGAGCGGACGGTCACCATCGGCAGCGCGGGGAAGTCGTTCTCGTTCACCGGCTGGAAGGTGGGCTGGGTGACGTCCGCGCCGGAGCTGGTGTCCGCCGTGCGGTCGGCGAAGCAGTACCTGACGTACGTCTCGTCCGGGCCGTTCCAGTACGCGGTCGCCGAGGCGCTCGCCCTGCCGGACACGTACTTCGCGTCGTTCCGCGCGGACATGCTGGCCAAGCGGGACGTGCTGGCGGCCGGGCTGGAGGAGGCGGGCTTCAAGGTCTTCCGGACGGCGGGCACGTACTTCATCACCACCGACATCCGGCCCCTCGGCGAGTCCGACGGCTTCGCCTTCTGCCGCGCGCTGCCGGAGCGCGCGGGTGTGGTCGCCATCCCGAACGCCGTCTTCTACGACCACCGCGAGGCGGGCGCGCCCTTCGTGCGGTTCGCCTTCTGCAAGCGGACAGGCGTACTGGAGGAGGCCGCTTCTCGCCTCAAGACACTGAGCGCATAGGGCCCCGGGCCGGTTGGGCTATTCGGTGTCCTTCGGGTGTCGCGGAGAGGCGTACACCAGGATCACAGTTGAGGTATCCGGGCTGACCAGGTAGCGGACCCGGCCTCCGCTAGTGATCTCGTACTCCCACTGCTCCAGCTCGGATCCTTCCATTCCCTGGTGGCGTGCCTGCCGCGAAGCTGGTGCTGGCGATTCCAGTTGGCCCGCGACAGCGGGTCTGTGCGAAGGGCTTCCAGGCAGCGATGGGCGTTCGGCAACGCCACCCGGCACAGCTCCTCCCAACCGGTCGCGGCCTCCGTCGTCCCGTGGATGACGTTCCAGCCGCTGAGCGGAGGGACGCTGACCCGTGGTTGCTCCGAGCCGCCGCGCACCACACTCGACTGCCGCCTGATCGACCGGGACCGGAGTCCCTCGTCAGCGGGCGTCCGCCTCGGGAACCGGGCGCGGGAGTTCGTCGAGGTCGAGGGTGAAGGTGCGGCCGTCGGCCAGGGGGATGGGGAGCTTGCCCGTGCCGTACTTGTGGGTGTGTGCCGCGATGTACCCCGTGGCGATCGGCTGGGTGTGAAGGACGACTTCCTGGGCGTAGGGGTCCACGACCAGGTAGATCGGGATTCCGTAGCGGCCGTACTTCGCGGTGCAGTCGTCGTAGTCCTTGCGCGCGGAAGAGGTCGAGACGACCTCGGAGATCAGCAGCACGTCCTCGAAGCTGTAGCGCTTGCCTTCCTTGCGTGCGTCCTCCCGCAGGATCGCGAGGTCGGGGGCGGAGTTCTCGTCGGCGGGGAAGTCGATGTAGACATCGGAAATGACCTTCGCCTGACGGCCGAGGGCGAGAGCGGAGTCGATCTGCATCGACCTGATGGTGCTGGAGTGCTCTTCGCTCTGCGGGGTCATGATCACCTTTCCGTCGGCCCCGAACAGGACCGTGTACCCCTTGGGGAACTCGGTGTGCACGATCGCGTCGACGCTCATGGACGGCTCCTTCCCGTGTGTGGTCAGGATACGAGGGACAGTGCCGCGTCACCGAGCCCGCAACCGGCTCAGCCGACCGCACGGAGACGGCTGCCGGATCGGCAGTCCCGGCAGCGGCCGGGTTCCGCCGCACGGAACCCGCGGTCGCAGCCGTCGCAGTTCCGCATGGGAAGGACCGCCGGACGTCCTGGGGGACGTACTGCGGGTTCTGCGCTTCTGGCCGGTGCGGACAGGGGAGTCTCCTTGAGCCGGTAGGCGAGGATGCCGGCCGGGCGGACCAGGAGCTGGTCCGGGAGTCCTGCGGTGAGGTGGTCTGTGATCTGTGTGGGCAGGAGGCCTGCCCCGAGCCACCGGGTGACGGCCGGTGCCAGGCGGGCAGCCTCTTGCTCGGAGAGGATCAGCCGCGGATCGACCCGGCGCAGGGCGGAAAGTACGGCGATGGCGCGAGGGTCGGCGTCGGCGAGCGGGACCGGTGTCTCCGCCTCGGCCTGTACGGGCGCCGCCACCGTGTTCTCCACCGCCGCGGACGCGGGCGTGACCGCCGCAGCGGCGGGCTGCCTCCGGGGCCGCCGCGGCTTCGGCGGCTCGGGGTCCGGATCCGGATCGCCGCCGGGTACGTCGTAGAAGTACGTCCGGGTGCGGACCTGCCCGGTGGGCGTTCGCTCGCGACGGCGCTCCAGGTATCCGGCCTCTTCGAGCTCCCTGAGCGCTCGCGAGATCAGGATCTCCCCCTCGCTGAAGTGTTCACACAGGGCGGTGATGGTCACGGAGGAGCCGTCGGGCAGGGAGGAGACGTACGCCGCGACACCGACGGTGACCGCGCTGCCGCGCCGCTGGGCGAGGGCGTTGGAGATCACGGTGAAGCCGGCCGTGAGACGGGTGCGTACGTGGATCACGCCGGAGGTCGGAGGCCCGGCGTCGGCGCGCAGGGGCGCGTTAGACTGCGAGTCAGCCATTGGGAAGGTTGGAGCTTCCTGATCGGTCAGGCCCTCGTTCGGGATTGCAGTCCCGGCCGGGGGCCGTCGTCTGAGTGGGGTTGTCGCGGCGAACGTAGCCGTCCGAATCCCGCGCCTGCAAGCCGGTCACTCGGACGGGTGACGAGGGCTTCCTGGCGAGGGAGGGTGGGTGGGCGGGTAGTTCTTTCTCCCGGTTCTTTGGGGAGGTCAGTGGCCCGCCGGACCCTCGCGGACAAGGGTCCGGTGAGCCAGGAAGACGGGCGGCGGCCGGGGCCCGGCCGCCTCAGGGACGGGCGTGTCCGGTCTTCAACTCGCCTATGAAGGCGGCCCAGGATTCGGCTTCGAAGCACAGCGCCGGACCGTTCGGGGCTTTGCTGTCACGGACGGGGACGACGGTTCCCCGGAACCCGCCGGCCACCTCCACGCAGTTGCCGCCCTCCTGATTGCTGTAGCTGCTCTTGCGCCACGCGGCGCCGTTCAGATCGGGATGGGACCTTCGCTCCACGGTGGTTGTCCTCCATCACGGATCGGATCATGTCGAGTGACATGAGAGGGGGCAGAGCTGCCGCCCGCAGCCGATCGTAGGTCAGCGCGAAGCTCCTGACCTCGTCCGGATCCTCGATGAGTTGGCCGTAGTGCGCACCTTCGGTGTAGGCGATCTCCGAGCCGTCCGGCATGGTGAGCACCGTGAGCGAGCCGCCCATGGCGTCGTGCTCGCCCTGGTCGAACGGCAGAACCTGCACGGTGATGTGAGCTGTCGTCGCCGTCTGGAGCAGCCGCTCCAACTGCTCGCCCATCACGGCCTGGCCGCCGACCGGGCGCCTGAGCACCGCCTCGTCGAGGACCACCCACACCTCGGGCCGATCGGGTGCGCCGAGCCGCTCCTGCCGTCCCACGCGAAGGGCCACCCGCTCTTCCAACTGCTCCTTGCTACCGAGCGTTCGACCGACACTCAGCACCGCCCGCGCGTAAGCCTCCGTCTGCAGCAAGCCCGGCACCACATGAGCCGCGTACTCGCTGATGGCCACCGCCCGCTCCGAGTACTCCATGAACTTCCGCGACCAGTCCGGAAACGCCTCCCGGTACACGTACGGCCACAACTCGACCAGCAGGTCATCCGCCCCCAGCACCGCGTCCAGCGCACGTGCCAGCTCCAGCGTCGGCTTCGCTCCGGACGCCCGCTCGATCTGTGTGATCCGCGTGCTCACGACGTGCGTTCTGTCGCCGAGTTCGGCCTGGGTCAGCCCGGCCGCCGTGCGCAGTCTGCGTACGCGTGCGCCGAACAGGGCCGCCATCGACGTACTGGGGTCAATTCCGTTGGCCAAAGCGTCACTTCCGTTCCTTACGGGAGGAAAAGTAAGGCTGTGTCACCTGTCGAGCGTAGAGCGATCAGACGACTCTTGAGTACGGAACGTGACGGCGCATGTGCGTCGCGGGATGCCTCAGGTCGACAGACAAGGACAGACAGCCGTGCTGACAGGAACAACCACCTCGGGAGACGAGCCACTGCGCAGCGCCACACCCCTCGCGGCGGAAACCGTCGCGCTCGCCGACACGGCAACGGCAAGGCCAACGGCCCGGGAACTCCCCTCCTGGACAGAACAGTTCGTCTCCTCACCGCGTGGTGCGCGGCTCGCACGGCGTCTCGCCGTCCGACGCATGGACGAGTGGGGCCACCCGCCGGCGTCGGACGCCTCGTGCACGGTCGCCCTCATCGTCGGTGAACTCGCCGCGAACGCCGTTCAGCACGGCCACGTCCCCGGACGCGACTTCAGCCTCCGGCTCGCCCTCGACGCGGCTGCGGGCCTGGTTCGTGTCGAGGTGTCGGACGCCGCCTCCGTCAAGCAGCCGCCCACGGCGCCGCCGTCGTCGTACCCCGAAGGCGAGTCCGGTCGAGGGCTGCTCCTGGTGGACGTCCTGGCCGTGCGCTGGGGGGCCGAGCCTCGCCGGCCCATGGGGAAGACGGTTTGGGCGGAGTGCGCCATCGAGCGATGACTCGCCCGGAGCGGGGTGCCTCGGTGCGTTCCCGCTGCTGCCTCGGGCCCGGGCGCCGGTACGGACGGCGAGAGCCCGGCCACGGCACGCGACCGTGGTGGTCGGTGCCCTGGCCGGGCTCTGCTGTGTCTGCGGCGCGTTCCTGGTCGTGGTCAGTCACACGCCCTGGTGGGGATCACTCGTCGTCGGGCTTCTCCGCGTCCTCGACTTCCTCCGCGAGGCCGAGCTGCTCCACGAGCCACTTGTCGAACTCGATGGCCGCCCGCACCCAGCTCACGGTCGACGAAACGAAGTGCTCCAGGCTGACGCCGGTGCCGATCAGCAGTTGCGCCTCACCGATGAGGCGGACGGTTCCGTCGTCGTGCGTGTGGCTGTACACCTTCGGCCACAGCGTGCGACGGTTCCAGTCGTCGATCGTCTCCAGCAGCGCCTGCTTCTCATCGATCTTGTGCGGCCGGTCGTAGAACGTCCGTACCGAGAAGACCTGCTGGTCGCCCTCGCCGCGGAACATGAAGTACGTGCGGAACTGCTCCCACGGCGCCGCGAGGTCGCCCTCGTCGTCGACGACGTACTTCAGCTCCATCTGGTCGAGGAGCTGCTTCACGAGGTCCTGATCCGGGACGACGGGGCCCGCCGGTCCTTGGGGCTGCGGCTCGGGCTGGCCCCCGAAGTTCGGAATCGAGGACGGGTCGATGGACATACTGGGTACTCCTGCGGTCGTCTGGCTCGTCCGGCCATCACTGAGACCAGACGTACACCTCCACCCTCTCTCTCTTGCCCCACACCCGGCAACCTGCATGGCCTACGGGCTCCTCCGCGTGGCGCATTACCGACGTGAGTACACCGATGTGAGTACGCGGCACGCGGCCCCGGGGCAGCTGCCTGCCCCGGGGCGCGACCGGAAGGGGCCCGGGACTCGCGACCGGAAGGAGCCCGGGAACCCGCGGCCGGAAGGGGGCCCGGGAACTACAGCGTCTTCCCCGTGGCGGGCCCCACGATGAGGCCCTCGCCGAAGGCGTCCACCCGGACCGTGTCGCCGTCCTTGATCTCGCCCGCGAGGATCTCCTTGGCGAGGCGGTCGCCGATGGCGGTCTGGACGAGACGGCGCAGCGGGCGGGCTCCGTACGCCGGGTCCAGGCCCTCGTCCGCCAGCCAGGCCAGGGCCTCGGGCGTGATCTCCAGGGTGAGCCGGCGCTCGGCGAGGCGCTTGGCCAGGCGGTCGATCTGGAGCTCGGCGATGCGCTCCAGCTCCGCCTTGTTCAGCGCGGAGAAGACCACGAGGTCGTCCAGGCGGTTGAGGAACTCCGGCTTGAAGGAGGACCTCACCACCTCCAGCACCTGCTCCTTCTTCTCCTGCTCGGACGTGAGCGGGTCCACGAGGAACTGGCTGCCGAGGTTGGAGGTGAGGATCAGGATGGTGTTGCGGAAGTCGACCGTACGCCCCTGACCGTCCGTCAGCCGCCCGTCGTCCAGCACCTGCAGGAGGATGTCGAAGACCTCGGGGTGCGCCTTCTCGACCTCGTCGAGGAGTACGACGCTGTACGGCCGCCTGCGCACCGCCTCGGTCAGCTGGCCGCCCTCCTCGTAGCCGACGTAGCCGGGGGGCGCGCCGACCAGGCGGGCCACGCTGTGCTTCTCGCTGTACTCGCTCATGTCGATGCGGACCATGGCCCGCTCGTCGTCGAAGAGGAAGTCCGCGAGGGCCTTGGCGAGCTCGGTCTTGCCGACACCGGTCGGGCCGAGGAAGAGGAAGGAGCCGGTCGGACGGTCCGGGTCGGCGATACCGGCGCGGGACCGCCGTACGGCGTCGCTCACCGCCCGCACGGCCTCCGTCTGGCCGATGAGCCGGCGCCCCAGCTCGTCCTCCATCCGCAGCAGCTTCTGGGTCTCGCCCTCCAGCAGGCGTCCGGCGGGGATACCGGTCCAGGAGGCGACGACGTCCGCGATGTCGTCGGAGCCGACCTCCTCCTTCACCATGGTGTCCCTGGCGACCTCCTCCTCGGCCTCGGAGGCGGCCTCCAGGTCCCGCTCCAGGGCCGGGATCTCGCCGTACAGCAGCTTGGAGGCGGTGTCGAAGTCGCCGTCGCGCTGGGCGCGTTCGGCCTGGCCGCGCAGTTCGTCGAGCTTCTCCTTCAGCTCACCGACGCGGTTGAGGGACTGCTTCTCCTTCTCCCAGCGGGCGGTGAGGCCCCTCAGCTCCTCCTCCTTGTCGGCGAGGTCGCGGCGCAGCCGCTCCAGCCGCTCGCGGGAGGCGGCGTCGGTCTCCTTCTCCAGGGCCAGCTCCTCCATCTTCAGCCGGTCGACGGCGCGCTGGAGTTCGTCGATCTCGACCGGGGAGGAGTCGATCTCCATGCGGAGCCGGGAGGCCGACTCGTCGACGAGGTCGATGGCCTTGTCGGGCAGGAAACGGGAGGTGATGTACCGGTCGGAGAGGGTCGCGGCGGCGACGAGCGCGCTGTCCGCGATCTGCACCTTGTGGTGGGCCTCGTACCGTCCCTTGAGCCCGCGCAGGATGGCGATGGTGTCCTCGACCGTCGGCTCGGCGACCAGCACCTGCTGGAACCGCCGCTCCAGGGCGGGGTCCTTCTCGATCCGCTCCCGGTACTCGTCCAGCGTGGTGGCACCGACCATGCGCAGCTCACCCCGGGCGAGCATGGGCTTGAGCATGTTGCCGGCGTCCATCGCGGAGTCCCCGCCGGCACCGGCCCCCACGACGGTGTGCAGCTCGTCGATGAAGGTGATGATCTGCCCGTCGGAGTCCTTGATCTCGGCGAGTACGGTCTTCAGCCGCTCCTCGAACTCACCCCGGTACTTGGCGCCGGCGACCATCGCGCCCAGGTCGAGCGCGACGAGCCGCTTGTCCCTCAGGGACTCGGGCACGTCACCCTTGACGATCCGCTGGGCGAGCCCCTCGACGACGGCGGTCTTGCCGACGCCGGGCTCACCGATGAGCACGGGGTTGTTCTTGGTCCGGCGGCTGAGCACCTGCACGACCCGCCGGATCTCCGTGTCGCGCCCGATGACGGGGTCGAGCTTGCCTTCCCTCGCGGCGGCGGTGAAGTCGGTCCCGAACTTCTCCAGGGCCTTGTACTGCCCCTCGGGGTCCGCGGTGGTCACCCGGCGTCCTCCCCTGGTCTTCTGGAAGGCCTCCAGGAGCTTCTTCGCGTCGGCGCCCTGCTGGGCGAGCACCTCCCCGGCCTGACCGCCCTTGGCCGCGATGCCGATGAGCAGGTGCTCGGTCGACACGTAGTCGTCCCCGAGCTCCTTGGCCCGCGTCTGGGCGTCGGCGACCACGGCGAGGAGCTCGCGGTTGGGCTGGGGCGGCGCGACGGTGGTACCCGTGACGCTGGGCAGGCCGGCGAGGGCCTTCTCCGCGCCGGCGCGCACGGAGGCCTGGTCGGCGTCGACGGCGGCCAGCAGGTCGATGATGTTCTCGTTGTCCTGCCCCTGGAGCAGAGCGAGGAGCAGGTGGGCGGGGGTGAAGTCCGGGTGCCCCTCCGACACGGCCCGGTTACTGGCCGCGTTGATCGCGTCCCGGCTCCTGTTGGTCAGCTCGGCGTCCACGTTCGCAGTCTCCTCCTTGCGTCAGCCGTCATCCACGCTGACTTGAGCAACGTCCACAAAGTTGAGTCTATTCCACTCAAGGCGATATGCGGGAGGCTCTGCCGCTAGGTTCCCGACGCATGAGCACCCCTGACACGGATCCCACCCTTCCGGCCGAACAACCGGACGCGTCGCATCTCGCATACGTCGCGTTCTGGCGGGAGCGCCACCTGTGCACCCTGACGACACTCCGCCCGGACGGCAGCCCGCATGTGGTGCCCGTCGGGGTTACATACGAGCCCGAGGCACGACTGGCTCGGGTGATCACCCGTGCGGGGAGCGCGAAGGTACGGCACATCAGGGCGGCGGGGCCCGACGGCGCCCGGGTCGCGGTGTGCCAGGTGGACCGGGGCCGCTGGGCGACGCTGGAGGGGCGGGCCTTCGTCCGCACGGACCCGGACCGGGTGGCGGACGCGGAGCGGCGGTACGCGGAGCGGTACGGGCGGGTTCCGTCACCGAACCCGTCCCGGGTGGTGATCGAGATCGAGGTGGCCCGGACGCTGGGAAGGGCGTGAGGGTTCCCTCATCGGAGTCGGCCGTCCTGCGGACCGCGCGGTTCCGGCCAGCGTCGGGCCCTCGCCCGGACCGGTGGATACCCGGAGATATCGCCGTAAACCTGCAGCGGCGTCACCGTGTTCAGGTCACGGTGACGCCGCTGCTGGGGGGAAGCGCCTGCGCGATCTACAACGACGGGGGTATCGCGTCAGGCACTGCGGGGGGTGGCTGGCATGGTGGCGGAGGCCGGAGCCTCCGGTTCGGCGAGCTGGTGGTCGCGCTGGTCGAGGTTCACGAAGATCATTCCGTACCGGATGGCACACCGCACGGGCTGCGGCGCGCCGCGCGGGCGCCGCAGACACCGGTACGCCCGGACGTCCTCGTCCTCGTCCCGGGTGACCACGACCGGCTCGCCGAACACGGTCACCATCAACGAGTCACCGCTGTGGGGGATGGCGGTGGCCAGGTCGATGAAGTGCCAGCCGGAGCGGTAGGCGGTCGCCATTTCTCGGCGGAAGGAGCGGTCGTCGGGGGGTGTGGTCATCAGTCAGCCCCAAGTACTGTCGCCCGGGTTCGCCGGCGGCGAGCCCCACGTACTGTCCTGCGCCACTGCGGCGATCGCGGCCACGGAGGTCCCACCACCGCCCCCTTGAACGTCGCCCTCCACGCCGGAGAGGCCACTCAGTGCGCCGAAGGCCACAACGGCGGAGAAGGCGGCGACAAGCACCGAGCGAAGCATTCTCTTGCGCATAGTCGGCTTCGTCCTCACTTGAAGGTCACCTCTTCCCCCGTCGAATACGACGATGGCTCATTCAGGCACGTCATGGCCACACAATCGATGCATCATGTTCCTGCATGTTCAGGACCCTGGGGGGTGGAGATTTGACAACAAATCAGACAAAGGTGACACATCCCCATGCGGTGACCGAACTGTGTGAGGAAGGAAACCGCCTCTACACCATTGCTCTCCGCATGGGACGCATTGCCCGTGCGGACGTGGAGCCCGCTCCCTGCCTGATGGAGTTCGCGCTACTGCACCCCGACCCCGACGACGCCAACTGGCTGCGTCCGGTTGCTCCGTCGGTGGCCCTGGCACAGCGACTCAACCCCATAGAGCGCGAGATCGCCGAGCGCAGAAGACTGTCCATCGAACTGTCCGATGCTTTCGAGCCATTCATGGCCCTCAGTGCTCAGGCGACGGCTCACACGCATTCGATCACGGTTCTTGAGGGTCTCGACCGGATCAACGCGGCTCTCGACCTGGCCACGGCCCAGGCCCAGTCCGAGATGCTCACGGTTCAACCGAGCGGCCGCCGGGTCGAGCACACCCTCGTCCAAGGGCTAGAACGGGACAGGCCTTTGATCGAGCGTGGTGTGCGCATCCGGACCCTCTATCAACACACCGCTCGGTACAGCCCCGAGACGCTGGCCTACGTGGAGCAGTTCTCCGATGGCAAAGTGGAATACCGAACCATCGACGAACTGGTCGAGCGCCTCATCATCCTGGACGAGAGCGTCGCCTTCATACCCACGCGCGACGACCGGCAGGTCGCCCTGGAGCTACGCCACCCGGGCCTGGTGCGCTACCTGATCAAGGTTTTCGAGTTCATGTGGGCCCGTGCGGTGCCCCTGAGTACTGGCGCTCCCTACGAAACCGCCCCCGACGGCATCACCGACATCCAGCACTCCATAGCCAAACTCCTCGTGGAAGGCCACGTCGACGAGGCCATAGCCCGCCGCCTCGGCATGAACGTCCGCACCTGCAGGGCCCACATAGCGAAGCTGGCCACGGCCCTGGGCAGCGGGAGCCGGGCCCAACTGGGCTACCTCATAGCCCAGTCAGGGATTTTGGAACAGGACCACTGACCAGCTGAGGGGGAAACGCACGCGTGACGAAGGCGCATCAGACACATAGTGCGGAGGACATGTGCCAAGCCGGAACGGATCTGTACGCTCGCGCCCTGCGCGAAGGGCGGGTTCGCCGTGAGGACACCGCCGACGCCCCCTGCCTGATCGACTTCGGGTTGCTGCACCCCACCGTCGTGGACCTGCACTGGCTGGAACCCGTGGCCCCGGCCGTCGCACTCCACCGGCTGCTGCGCAACGTCGAGGACCATATCGCCGACCAACGCCGTCGCGAGGTCCGCCTGGCCGAGGCGTTCGAACCGCTGATGCAGATCGACGGCCGCCAAACGGCCCCGGCCCAGACCTCAGCCATCACCGTCCTCAGTGGTAAGCACCGAATCAACTCCGCCATCTCCGAGGCGATGGCCGATGCGACGCTGGAACTCCTCACCATCCAGCCGAACATCAGCCGCAGCTCCGAGGACGAGGCCACCGCGCTGGAGCGGGACAGGGCCCTGCTGGAGCGCGGTGCCCGCATCCGCACTCTCTATCCCCACACCATGCGCCACTCGATGTCCATCATCGCCCGCTACGAAGAACTCACTGGTGACATCGAGGTTCGCACACTCGACGAAGTGACCGACCGACTGATCGTCATCGACCGAAAGGTCGCCTTCATCCCCGCCGACAAGGACCGGACCCTCGCCCTCGAGGTACGTCAACCCGCCTTGATCGACTACTTCCATGTCACATTCGACCGTCTCTGGCGCCTGGCCACCCCCATGTACCCCAAGACCATCCACCAGCCCACCCTCAACGGCATCACCCCCCGCCAACGCGCCATAGCCGCCCTCCTCATCGAAGGCCACACCGACACCGCCATCGCCGACCGCCTCGGTATGAACGTCCGCACCGCCCGCGTCCACATCGCCAAACTCGCCGCCACCCTCGGCAGTGAGAGCCGCGCCCAACTCGGCTACCTCATCGGCCAGTCCGGGATTCTGAAACAGGATCCACAGAGCTGACGGAGCGCGGCGTGCCGTCCAGCCCGGCCTGGGCGATCCGTACTCCCAGCTGCGTGCGGCTCGCCGCCCCCAGCGTCTCCGACAACCGCGCGATATGGGCCCGGCACGTACGGACGCTGATCCCGAGCCGTTCCGCGATGACCGCGTCCTGGTGGCCCTCCGCGAGCAGGGCCGCGATGGAGCGTTCGCGGTGGGTGATGCCCTCGATGCCGGTCGAGGGGAGCGGGGAGGTGAGGGGGATCGCCAGGCGCCACAGGCGCTCGAAGACCGTGACCAGGTAGTCCACCAGCGAGGGGTGGCGGATCTCCAGGGCCATGGTGCGGTCCGCGTTCGCGGGGATGAAGGCGACCGCGCGGTCGAAGACGATGAGGCGCTCCACGACCTCGTCCAGGGTGCGGGCCTCCGCCGCGTCACCCATGAGGTCCATGTAGCTGTGCAGGCCCTGGCCGTGGCGGGCCACGTGCGTGTAGAGGTCGCGCATACGGACGCCGCGCTCCCGCAGTTCCAGTGCCCGGTGCAGCCCCTCACGGAGTTCGTCCTCGCGGCGGATGCCGCCCGGCTGGACCGCCAGTACCTCCGCGGCACACGCCTCGGTCGCCTCGTCGATCGCGGCGCGGATGCGCTGGAGCCCGTCCAGGACGCGGATCGCCGTGCCCTCGGCGGGCGGCTGCACCGGGCCGCCGCCGAGGCCCGCGTACCGCTCGACGGCCGCGACGGCGGCGCCCACCCGGGCCTGGCTCGCGCTGACCTCGTCGTCCACGGAGCGCAGGAGCCGGGTCATGACCTCCAGCGGGGGCGTGGGCACCAGCCGGCCCATGTCGTCGGGGTCGGGGTGCAGGAGGGCCAGCTCGACCAGGCAGGGGGTGGCCTCGGCCTCCGCGCGCGGCACGTGCCCGCGGCGTACGGCCCGGGAGTACACACGCTCCCCGGCCTCGCACAGCCGGTCCGCACCGTGGGGATGCTCGTCCGTCCCGTGCCCGGCCATGACTCCACTCACCCCCGGTTCGCGTGTTCCGCAGCGCAACTATGCGGGTAGCCCTCCGGCTCCGCAACACGGCGCCGCCACATCCGCAGCCCGTGCTATGCGCATCAGATCGCGAGATGTCCACCCCCCAGTTCACCTCGTTGCAGCAAGATGAGGGTGTGCATGCGTGGCCAGGGATGCGATCGTCATGGAGCACGGGAGCGTGGCACAACGACCGATCAGGGCCCTACGGATCCCGTGAGTTCGCGACCAGTTACAAGCCGATACTCACGTATCAACGGGGAAGATGTGCACCACTTTGACCAGGTGGGACGGCAACCCATTGTCCGACAGCACGAACCTTGCCAGATGGTCCAGCAGCAACCGGCCGACACCGCGACGCGCGCTGTCGTCAGGCCCTTCGCGGCCAGCGATCCTCGGCGATCTCCGGCATGCCGACATCTCGGAAGCACTGCCCGGCGGCCCTCTCGATGTGCTGGAGCACGGGCAGCTCGTCCAGGCGCACGGCTCTGATGTGCATGGACGCATTCTCCACGGCACGCCGGATGGCGCCACCGGTTAAGCGTCCTGTGACGGCGGCCCACCGGCGGTGGCAGCGTGGCGCAGGGCCCGCATCGACCGGCACGTGCGTCGCTCGCCCGATGCCAGCGGTCACAACAGGGCGAACGTTGCCTGATGCGGCACTAGTGTGCTGCGCCAGAAATCCTGAGGATTAGTTCTGCTCGGTTTGCTGGCCGGTGGTTCCGACCTTGGTGAGGTAGTCGGCGAGGGAG